>NZ_QQNA01000009.1 GCF_003346515.1 Streptomyces corynorhini | reverse complement strand
ACTCCCCGGTGCGCGCGTAGCGTTGTGCGGGGTCGGTGCGTGTGTCGCCGTAGGCGGCCGGATCGTCGAGTCCGCTGACGATGTTGACCAGGACCCGACCGCGGCTGAGCTGGTCGAGTGTCGCCGCCGCGGCGGCGAAATGGGCCGGCTGCCAGTAGCCGGGACGGATCGCGATCAGCGGCTTGAAGGTGCGGGTACGGGCGGCCAGCGCGGTGGCCACGGTGAAGGTGTCGGGGCGCCCCCACCCGGCGCCGAGGAGCGCGCCGCCCCAGCCGTGTGCCTCGGCCGTGCGGGCCAGCTCGGTGGAGTGCTCGATGGAGCCCCAGCCGGTTGTCGTGTCGTCGCCGCGGTGGCCCGGCTCGACGGTGTTCGGGATGTACCAGAGGAATTCCGGGCTCATCATGGATTCCGATCTCTGCTCGGCCGCCGTCGCGACGAGGCGGGCGACGACCCGTGGAAAGGTGGCCCCGGCGCGGTGGGTGCGAATCCGCTGTGCCGGCCGCGGTCAGCCGGGACGGATGGGTCCGCGCGGATCAGGCGCGACGCGACGGCACACGGCCGTCGCGCGGCCGAGGGGAACGGGACGAGAGGGCGTGGCGCGCGGTGGACCGGAAGGTCAACACTGGGCGCTGGACACGCGTACGAGGTCGACACAGCGCTCGCGGGTGAGCAGCGGGACCTCGTACATGCGAGGGAGTCTCTGTGTGATCGGCCGGAATGTCAATGCACCGGGTGCGCGCCCGGGGCTGACGGCGGTGGCCTGTCCGCGCGGGGCCGCGCGGCATCCGAGGGGCCGATTGCCGCCGTGTCACCACACGCCTCGGCCAGCTTTGGTCCGTACCTGTAAGTGATCTCCTCCGAGAGCGAACCCGAGGGACGTGCGCGTGCCCTTGATCTCCCGGTCGAGGAAGGACCAGCCTCGTGTGACATCGGCGGACGGGCAGAGCCGGGAGCGAGACGTGACACGGCAGCGGCCTGTCGGACGTTCGACAGGCCGCTGTTCCGCTCGGTGACTCGGTGACTCGTGGCCCGGTGACTCGTGGCCCGGTGGCCCGGTGAGAGGGCCGCGTGGCTCGGCTCGGTAAGTGAACCGCGCGGTCAGTCCTCGATCCAGCCGTGGCTCTCCGCGAACTTCAGCAGCTCACGACGGATGGAGACCAGCTGCTGCGCGCTCAGCTGCGGCCCCGCCGTCAGCAGCAGTTCGGTGACGTCTCTGGTGAACTCCATCTTGCTGAACACCTCACAGGTCCCGTCCGCCGCGGACGCGGTGGAGACCGCCGCGCGCGGAGCGAGCCGTACCGAAGAGGCCTTGAGCCCACGGTCGCCGTCCTCGACCTCGAACTCCACCTCAAGCCCGGAGCACAGCTGGGACTCGGGCAACAGCACGTCGTTCACGTGCAGGAAAACATCCTCGCCTCCGGTGTCCGGAGCGATGAAGCCGTAACCCCGGGCACCGTCGAAGCGAACAACACGACCAGTGATCATGCCAACCCCCAAAAGACCGGGCCCCTTGCCCGGACAACCAGCCCGGATCATAACCGCCCCCCGACGAAGTCCACGAGCCCGGTTCGCACGGCGGCCCCCTGCGTCCGCGGGGTGACGGGCGGCGGGAGTTCGCCTCCGCGGGTTGCCGGCCGACCGCGCCGCGCCCTCGGGCCCGTCCGTACGATCACCGAAGAAATCGCAGGTCAGGGCGGGGTGCGGCGCGATCGGGGGCGAAGGGAACGCGGCGGTTCTGTGGCCCGCCGTCACGGGGCACCGAGGACCCGTACCGGTGCGGCCGTCGCGGGGCCGGGGCTTCGGAGCGCCGGCACATCGGCATAATCTTCTAGTCTTGCCGACCGACGAGCCGTCCGACGAGCCGACCGGCACGCCCTGAAGGCCGAGGCCCCCGATCAGTGGATCACGGCCTCTCCCGAAGCGGCTTGCCCACCCCTGTTCCGCACGAGCAGGGCCGCGAGTACGGCCACCAGCGAAATCAGCGCCCCGCAGACGAACGCGGCCTGTATACCGTCTTGGGTGGCGGCGACAACGCTCAGACCGCGCGCCGCACTGTCGCTGGTCCGCTGCGCCATGACGGTGATGAAGAGAGCGGTGCCCGCGGCGCCGGCCAACTGCTGAACCGTGTTCACGGTCGCGCTGCCATGGGAGTAGAGGGGCTGCGGCAGCGAGCCAAGAGCGGTGGCCATGAGGGGAGTCATCATCATGGCCACCCCCAGCATGAGCACGCTGTGCACGATGACGACCAGCCATACAGGGGTGTCGGCGCCGTACATGGTCATGGCCCACAGCGCCGCGCTGAGCAGGAGGGAGCCGGTGACGACCAGGGGCCGAGGGCCGGTTCGGTCGAAGATCCGTCCGACGAAGGGCGAGATCGCCCCCATCAGCAGACCGCCGGGGAGAAGGAGCAGCCCCGTGGCCAGAGTGCCGAGACCGAGAACGTTCTGCAGATAGAGCGGCAGCAGGATGAAGGATCCGAACAGCGAGGCCATGGCGAGAACGAGGAGCGCCAACGCCACCCGGAACGTGGCGATGCCGAAGGGACGCAGATCGAGGAGGGCACGGCCGTCCCGCTGCAGGGTGATCTGCCGCAGGACGAACGCGGCCAGGCTCACGCTCCCGACGGTCAGGGGTATCCACAACGGGATCGCGGAGTGCCCGTCCGCGCTCTCCCCCAGCGCGCTGAGTCCGTAGACGAGCCCGCCGAAGGCGGGTGCGGACAGAGCCACGGATATGAGGTCGAGGGGCACCTTGCGGGGGGTCGTGAAGTTCTTCAGGAGCACGCATCCGATGGCGAGCGCCAGCAGAGCCACGGGGAGCACGAACCAGAACATCCAACGCCAGTCGAGCGCGCTCAGGATGAACCCGGAGAGAACCGGGCCGATGGCCGGGGCCACCGCGATGACGATCGTGACGACTCCCATGACCCGCCCCCGCCTGTCGGCGGGAACCAGGTTCAAGATGGTGGTGGTCAGCAGCGGAATCACGATGGCCGTCCCGCTGGCCTGGATGACGCGACCGGCCAGCAGGGACGGAAAACCGGGGGCGAGGGCCGACACCAGCGTGCCCACGCAGAACAGTCCCATGGCGCTGATGAACAGCGTTCGGGCGTGGAAGCGCTGAAGGAGGAATCCCGTGACAGGGATGACCACCGCCATGGTGAGGAGGAAGCCGGTCGTCAGCCACTGAGCCGTCGACGCCGGGATGCCGAGATCGTCCATGAGCCGTGACATCGCCACGCTCATGATCGTCTCGTTGAGCATGACGACGAACGCCGACACCACGAGGACACCGATGATCATGCGTGTCTCGGTCGGCAGCCCTGGCTCGGTGCCGACGTCCTGCGGCCGGACAGTCTTTTCTATGTGGTCAGGCATCTCTATGTGGTCAGGCATTTATCGCGTCCTGTAGCTCTGCTCGTGGGGCAAGGTCTCGCGTGTCCGGCGAGGCGGGTGCCGTGCGGCACGCCGGGTCGCCGCGGGCCGGATCACATCTGTACGTACGTTCGGGAGCGCGCGGCCTCTGGCAGGCGCTATTCGCCGGGCGGGGGCGCGTGGATGATCCGCAACGCCTGGGTGAACAGTTCGCGCGCGTCCACGGGGTTGCCCCTGCGGATCCGGGTCACCCACACCTCCAGCGCCACACGCACCGCCGCGGTGGTGATCTCCACCGCCAGCCTGGGCTCAAGGTCCAGTTCGGGGTCGGTTCCGGTGATCTTCGCGATGCGTTCCACCAGCCGCTTCGACTGCTCGGCGTCCAGGCGCAGACCGGCGGTGTGCAACGCGGGGCTGACGGTCATCAGCTGACACACCCGGAGCATCTGCCGGGCGGCGGGGCCGTCTCCGGTGCCGTAGGTCCCCAGAACATCGGAGTAGACCAAGGCCAGCAACGCCATGGGAGGGTGCCCGCTGTCCCGGGCGAGCCGCGCTTCCAGGGCGTCGGCGAAATCCTGATGGATGAGCAGGGCCGCGTCCTCCTTGGTAGGAAAATGACGCAGCACGGTACGGGCGGAGACGTCGGCGGCGCGGGCGATCTGCTCCAGCGTTGTCGCTTCCACCCCCTGCGACTCGAACAGGTCCAGGGCGGCGGCGCTGATCTCGTCCCGCGTACTGCGGCGTCGGCGTTCCCTGAGACCGGAGCGGGTGCTCCCCTCCGGTGTCACCGCGACTTCTTCCTCACACATGTCAGCCACCGCCACATTGTCACACATCGCCATGTCGGCGACGACGGACAATGAGCGGGGTCGGAGCACCTCGGCGCGGCGGGCACGGCCCCCGGGCTCCACCGATGTCACGGCCCCGCCGATGTCACGGCTTCACCGAGGTCACCACCCGGCGGCCGGAGATCCTCCGGCCGCCGGACGGCGGCGCCGCTCCCGTTCCCCGGAGGCCGGTTCGCCGACGCCGGAGCCCTCCCTCCCCCAGCGGGGGGTCAGTTGGACGCGAAGCGCTGGGGGTCGAAGAGCGAGAGATCCTGGCTGGTGGTGCCGTCCGTGACGAGTTCCGTGAGGGATTCGCCGATGGCGGGGACGAATTTGAAAGCGTGTCCCGATGTTCCGGCGGCGACCACGACGCGGCCCCGGTCGGATACCGGACCGATGGCGAACGCCTGGTCCGGGGTGTTGTCATAGAGGCAGACGGCGCTCTTGCGGTAACGGCCCGCGCCCGACAGCCGCGGTATCCGGGTCCGGAGGAAGTCCTGGATCTCGGCGATCTCCTCCGGGCGCACGAAGCGGTCGACGCGGTCGGGATCGGCCGGTGTGCCGCCGCTGTGCACCCCCGCCTTCACCCCGCCGTGCAGACCGTTGGCGGCGGGGTGCCCGTACCCCACCATGCCGTCGCCCTCCCATATCCAGTACGGGAAGCGGCCCGGCTGGAAGTCCTCGGCGCCGCCCTCGGGGTTGAACCACAGCATGACCTTGCGCAGGACCTGGACCGGCAGGTCGAGCGCGGGCAGCAGACCGGGAGCCCAGCAGCCGGCCGTCACCACCACATGCCCGACGTCGTAGACCGCGTGGTCGGTGCGCACACGCGATCCGTCACGGGTCTCGGTGATCTCCCGTACCTCTTCGTTGAAGCGCAGCTCGGCGGAGTTCTTCCGGGCCAGCTCCAGTTGGACGCGCACGGTCTGCTCCGGCTGGACGAACCCGGAGCCCGGGTCGTAGACGGCGGCGCAGTCCGCCGTCGGCTCGAACTGCGGGTAGCGGGAGTGCACCTCGTCCGCGGTGAGGTATTCGTGTTCGAGGCCGCACTGCTGCGCACTGGACCGGGCGGCCGGCACCAGGGTGCCGTCCGCGGGGCCGATGCACAGGCCACCGGTGCGGTGGAAGAGGGTCTCACCGCTCACCTGCTCCAGCTCCGACCACAGGGTGTAGGCGCGGCGCAGATACGGCACGTACTCGGGGCCCATGAAGTACGCCTGCCAGACCCCCCGCGACTCACCGTGGCTGGCGCCCAGGTCGTGGACGGGTCCGTAGCGTTCCAGTCCGAGGACCTTCAGGCCCGCCGCGGCCAGGGAGCGGCATGCGGCACTGCCCAGGCCACCCAGTCCCACGACGGCGACATCGTAACGCTCTTCCACTACTTCTCCCTTTCGGACATCGGACAGCGGGCGGCGTTCACGCGCTCCATCTCGTTCGCGAGGTCACGGTGTGTGCCGTGCTCGCTGGTCGCGAAGTGCTGTGTGGTCTTCTCCCTGGTCTCCTCGTTCAGTTCCTGACTGAGCTTGAACATGCCGTCCACTTCCTCGACGTCCAGCTCGAAGGCTCCGACGGCGGGAACGATCTTGTCGAAATAGTCCAGGGACTCCCGCATGTCCCATCGGCGTCCGAAGCGGCCCTCCAGGGCGCGGACCGTCCGGTGGATCACCCGGAGGGTCTCCTCCCCCGCCGGGAGGGGCCGCAGCGTCCCGCGGACGTGGACCGCTGTGAAGTTCCAGGTCGGTGCGGCCGGTGTGTAGCCGTAGATCTCCGGGGAGATGTACCCGTCCGGCCCCCGGAAGATGAGCAGGGAGGGATGCTCTCCCGAGGCGATGTGGCGCCAGTGCGGGTTGGCCCGGTTCATGTGGCCGATCAGACGGTGACCGCGCAGGTCCGCCGGGCCGTCCCGCAGGGCCTGTTCCACCTCCGGCGGCACGATCACCGGCAGATGGGTGGCGAAGGGCACCGGGTCCGCACCGGTGACGAGGGTCGCCAGCGGGCCGGCGCGCACCACGGCCAGCGCCGCCTCGGGACTGCCCCGGTAATGGGCAGGAACGTACATGCCGTAGTTCTCCTTCTCCGGTCCGAGACATGCGGGGCGGGCCCGAACAGGCCACTATCCGCGGGCCAGCAGTGAGGAGGCGATCTCACCGGCCCGCACGGCGATGTTGGACAACAGCGTCGAGGAAAGTCCGTGCGTGTGTTCCGTGGCCCCTTGCAGATAGAAACCGCAGTGCACTCCTTCCTCCGTCCGGATGCGGTAGTCACGATCGACGCGGAGCCGGCCGGAGCTGTCACGTTTGCACAGCTTCATGATTTCGGGGGCGATGATGCTTTCGGGCGGCGCCGGGCGGTATCCGGTCGCATAGACCAGATAGTCGGAGGCCACGCTTCTCTTCTCGCGGGTGGTGAGGGACTCAAGGGTGAGAGAGAGCCGGCCGGAAGTCTCTTCGACTTCCAGGATCCGTGAGACGTTGTCGATCAGCAGACGCCGGTCGTCGGTCACCTTCTCCTGGTACCAGATGCGGTACAGCTCTTCGATCAGATCCTGGTCCACCACCGAGTAGTTGGTGCTCCCATGACGGTCGATGAGCATCTGGCGAACGGTGTGGGACGACTCGAAGAATTCGTCCACGGCCGTCGGGTCGAAGATTCGGTTGGCGAACGGGGAATCGTCCGCCGGATTGTATCCGTAATGCGAGAAGACCGCCCGTACCAGGGCCCCGGGGAAACGGCCGTGGAGATACGCGGTGACCTCCGCGGCGCTCTGGCCCGCCCCGACGACGGTGAACGTCACCGGTTCGTCGCGGGGGATGCCCTCCAGCCGCGTGAGCAGGCGGCTGCTGTGCCAGACGCGTTCGGATTCCTCCGCGCCCTCGGGAAGGTGTGGTCGCAGCCCGGGGGCCAGCACCACGTTCCTCGCCTGTCGGACCACGTGCCGGGGGCCGTCGGGCCCGCTCGGCGTCAGATGCACGTTCACGTGCCGCAGCCCGGAATCCGCCCAGACCGGCTCGACCCGGGACACCTCGCAGCCGTAGCTGACGCGGTCCGAGTACGCGTTCGCGGCCCATTCGAGATAGTCGTGGAACTCGACACGACTCGGGAACAGGACCTTGTGGTTGATGAAATCGACCAGCCGTTCCCGACTGTGCAGATAGGAGAGGAACGTGTACGGGCTCCCCGGATTCCGTAGCGTCACCAGGTCCTTGAGGAAATGCACCTGCATGGTGGCATCCTTCAGGAGCATGTCCCCGTGCCAGGAGAACCGGGGATGGCGTTCATAGAAATGAACCCTGGGCCGCGGCCTCTCCTGCTCCCCCAGGGCAATGGCGAGGGAGAGGTTCGAAGGACCGAATCCGACGCCGAGCACGTCGAGTGGAGCTTCATCGCCTTCACTTGCCGACGGGGAGTACAGCACCGTATCCGTGCTTGCGGTCAAGATGTTCTCCCTCGGGAGTCCGACGTGCACAACAAGGTACGGGATTCGGGAATGAGCCTGCACGCGCGATCTCGAACGGTCAAGGACTCACCCCATAGGAAAATCGTCCTGCTCCGGTGAATTATCGAAGAACCGGACACCGGATGGAGGTGGGCTGTACCGGCCGCCGCGGACGCGTCGCGGCGGCGGAATTCCTCTCATATCGATGGCGTCGCATCATGCTCCGTGGCCCGTAGATGGGGTAGAAGCGTCTCGAAGGCGGGGCGCACTCCCAGGGACGTGTCGAGCAGCAGACCGCCGTTGCTCAGGGCCAGGCGCCGAAAGGCGTCGACCCGGTGTTCGTAGACGTCGAGGGAGAGCGGGTCGTCCCTCTCGCCGACCCGGCCACGGACCCGTCCGCTGGCCTCCGCCGCCGACACCGTGGTGAAGACCGAGAGGTCCGGGGCCGGAAAACAGTCGAGCAGCGGCTCCACCACCGCGCGTGTTTCGGGCGGGACCCTGTGCATGAGCAGCTCACCGAGGGGGGTGAACAGATAGCGGTCGACCATCACGGTCCGGCCGGCCCGCAGACACGGCAGAATGCCGGCCCGGACCGTCATCAGCCTGTCCCCGAGCACGGAGCAGCACATGGCGAGGGGATCCACCCTCCCCTCGCGCACGGCGCCGAAGGGGTCGGCGCTGTACTCCCTGAACCACTTCATGCGCTTCAGTTCGCGCGAGGGCAGCTTGAATCCGCGCACGGTGCGTCCGTGCGCGCGCAGGTAGGAGCGGGTCAGCCGGAGGGTGGTGGTCTTGCCGCTGCCGTCCACCCCGTCGAACGCGATCAGCGTCCCCGGCAGCCCGTGCGGTTTGAGCGGGAGCCGCCATTCCTGACTCAACGGTCTCCTCCGCGATAGGCCGCCGTGGTGCGGTGGACCAGACGGCGCAGGCCCTGGGGGACGTTCTCGCCGCGATGCAGCAGTGAGGGGTTGTCCCACACCAGCAGATCGCCCGGCCGCCAGTGGTGGACGTACTGCCAGCCGGGGCGCAGGGTGTGGGCGTACAGCTCCTCGATCAGCGCGCGGCTCTCGGCGTCGCCGAGACCTTCCACATGGTCCAGGCACATCTCGTTCAGGTAGAGCGCGGGCTCACCGGTGACCGGGTGGGGGCGGACCAACGGGTGGGTGGCCGGCGGGAAGTCCCGGAGTTCCCGCTCGGCGTCCTCCACCGTCACCCGCCGGGACGCCTGTCGCAGGTTGGAGAAGTTCCTTCCGAAGTCGTGTACGGCGCTGAGCCCCGCGACGCGTTCCCGCAGAGCCGACGGCAGCGCGGCCAGCGGTGCGCGGGTGTCGTTGAAGTGTGTGCGTCCGCCTTCCGCGGGAACCTCCACACCGTACAGAAGCGTCGCATCGGTGGGCTCGGTCCGGAAGGACGCGTCGCTGTGCCAGTGTTCGGCCGGTCGCCGGTACGCGCGCGGCGGGGACTCGCGGAAGACCTCGGCGAACGGGCTGTCGGGGTGCGCGTGCGTGGGGTCCCACGGCAGGGACGGGCTGCCGAAGAGCCGAGTGGTCCCCAACTGGTCCTCCACCGTGAGGTGTTGACCGGAGAAGAGCAGAAGCTGGTGGCGGTGCAACGCCTCCACCAGCTCCGGCCCGCGGGCTTCGGCCGCGGGAGAGCCCAGCTGTACGCCGAACACCTCCACGCCGAAGGACCCGCTCATCGGTTTAAAGGTGATCATGTACGGAGCTCCTTGCCGCCGACATCGCCGACATCCGCGCCGCGCCGGAAGGGGACCGACTCCCGTGTCCGGCGGGCCGTCTGACGTGCCCTCGGCCGCACGGGTCAACGGTCTCCGCTCGGGCCCTCCTCGGCCACCGTCCGGTCGGCCGGGATTCATTACACCTCAGGATCGGACGGATAACAGCAGTGCCGACGTGGGACCTTGGACCTATTGCTCGGGAACCGGGCCCCCTGTCAAGCTGTCCGACCATGGACGCAGTGCCACAGGAAATTCTCTACAATCCTCGTGATCCGAAGATGCGTAGCGATCCCTATCCCTTCTATGCAAGGCTGCGTGAGCGCGAACCCGTCCACCGGACCCCCTTCGGATTCTGGGCGGTTTCGGGCTTCGAGGAGTCCTCGCTGCTTCTCCGCGATCCCCGGCTCACGAGCGAGTTCCACCGGGACGCGAAGTGGGCCGAACACCGGGGCGGCTGGGACAGCCCCGTGGTGACCGATACCCGAATGTGGATGCTCATGCTGGACGGTGGCGCCCATCGTCGTATCCGTGGCCTGGTCAATCCCGTGTTCAACGCACGTTCCATCATGGATATGCGTCCACGTATTTCGGCGATTCTCGATCGGGTTCTGGACGAGATGGGCGACGGGGAGGGAATCGACCTCATCGACGCTCTCGCGCTCCCCCTCCCGGTGACGGTCATCTGCGGGCTCGTCGGTCTTCCCGTCGAGGACCGGGAGCAGTGCCGCAAGTGGACCGAGGCCATCGGCCACGTCGTGGACCCCTCCCTGAACGACGAGACACAACAGACCATGAACGCCTCCCTGGTGGAGTTCCGGGCGTACATCGGGGAGCATCTGGCCAAGCGCCGCACGGATCCGCAGGACGACATCCTGTCCCGCCTGATGCTCGCGGAGGTGGACGGCGAACAGCTCTCGGACGACGAGGTCATCGCCAACGTGCTGCTCCTGTTCAACGCGGGCCATGAGACGACGGTGAACCTGGTCGGCAACGGGATGCTGGCGCTGCTCCGGAATCCCGACCAGATGCGGCTGCTGCGCGAGGATCCCGATCTCATCGAGGAGGGCGTCGACGAGTTCGTCCGGTACGACGCTCCGGTCCAGCTCGTCGCCCGTATCGCGACCGCGGATATCGAGGTGGGCGGGAAGACCATTCCCGCCGGTTCGAAACTGATGATTCTTCTGGGCGCCGCCAACCGGGACCCGCGTCGCTATGCGCACCCGGAAGAGCTGGACATGACGCGAACCGACATCAAGCCTCTGGCCTTCGGCGGCGGTCCGCACTACTGCATCGGTGCCCTGTTGGGAAAAATCGAAGGACGCCTGGTCTTCCGGGAAATGCTGCGGCGCTATCGGGACATCTCGCTTTCGACGGAGAACCTCGTCTGGCGGCCGCATGTCAATTTCAGGGGGTTGAGTGAGCTGCGGGTCGACCTTGTTCCCTGACCTCACGTCAAAGTCCCCGGTCACGCCCTGAAAGGACATCTTCCCTTGCGAAGCTCCCTGCTGTCCGGCGAAACACTCACCGAGTGTTTCCTCCACCACACCCAGGCTTCGCCGAACGCGGCGGCCGTGTTCCCCGGCAGCGAGGAACGGGTCACGGCCACGGAGCTGGCCGAGGAATCGCTGCGCTGCGCGCTCGGTCTGATGGAGCACGGCGTCGGCCCCGGTTCGATCGTAGGGTTGCTCGTTCCCACGGACGCGCGTTTCCTCAGTCTCTTCCTCGGTGTGCAGCGCTCCGGTGCCGCGTGCAGTGTGCTGCCCCTGCCCGCCGGCTTCGGTGACGAACAGGGCACCGCGCGCCGTCTGGCCAGGATCCTGCGAGTCGGCGGCATCCGGCATGTGGTGCTCGGGGACTCCTTCAAGAACCTGGGCGCTCTGCTGGTCGAACAGGTGCCGGGGCTGGTGCTCATCGATCCGCGGGTCGCCGCGACGGGCAGTGCCCGCCTGCTGCCCGGCGTGGATCCGCAGGCGCTGTCCGTGGTGCAGTTCACCTCGGGCAGCACGAGCGCGCCCAAGGGGGTCCAGCTCACCCAGAGCGCGATGGCGGCCGGGCTGCTCGCGTGTGTCGTGTCCGGGAAGTTCAGCCCGGACGACGTGTTCATGCAGTGGGTTCCGACCTTCCACGACATGGGCCTGGTGGGGCTCTTCTCCCATCTGCTCAACGGGGCCGACGTGCACGTGTTCACCCCCACCGCGTTCCTGCGCCGGCCCGCCCAGCTCCTGAAGTACTTCGCCGAGCACCACGGCACGGTGATGACCGGGCCCGACTTCTCCTACGCCCAGATCATCGAGGCGACTCCCCCGGAGCTGGTCGAGCAGCTCGATCTGTCGGCCTGGCGGCTGGCCTTCAACGGCGCCGAGCCGGTGAGCGCGGCCACCGCGGAGCGGTTCACCGCACACCTCGCGCCCGCCGGACTGCGGGACACCGTGATGTACCCGGTGTACGGCATGGCCGAGGCCACCCTGGGCATCACGTTCCCCGAGCCGGGCAGCCCGGTACGGGTGCTCTCCGTGGACCGGGCCGAACTGGCCGCGACGGGCCGTGCGAAGCCCGTGGCGCGCGACGCGCGCGGCGCCAAGGACGTGGTGGCGCTCGGCAGCCCCGTGCACGGCATCGGCATGCGGCTGATGACACAGGAGGGCCGCGAGTGCGCGCCGGGCGAGCTGGGTGAGGTGCAGATCACCGGCGCCCCCGTGACCTCGGGCTACTACAACAACCCCGAGGCCACCGCGGCCGCCTTCGACGGTCGCTGGTTCCGCACCGGAGACGTCGGCTTCCAGCACGAGGGCGATCTGTTCGTGACCGGCCGCACGAAGGAAATGGTCATCGTCCGGGGGCAGAACTTCTTCCCGGACGACATCGAGGCGATCGCCCGCGAGGCGCCCGGTGTCTATCGCAAGCGCTGTGTGGCCTTCTCGGACGTGGAGGAGAGCGGCGCCGAGGTGGTCCGGGTGGTCGTCGAGGCCGACCCGAGGAAGGCCGGTGCGAACCTCGCCTCGGAGATCGCCGCCGGGGTCGTACGGGAGATGGACTTCTCCGACGTACGCGTCCACCTGGTCAAGCCGCGCTGGATCACGCGCACCACGAGCGGCAAGTGGCAGCGCTCGCTCACCCGCCGACGTCTGGCGGAGGTAAACGCCGAGGCTGTCACCGCCGGGCAGACCAACGCCGACTGAACCGAACACGGAGGACACACCCATGACCACCCCGCACAAGCTGGAGACCGCCCGCGATCTCGACGCGGAGCCCCTGCACAGCTATGACGTCTTCCCCATCTATCAGAACGCCTCGTGGGAGCTGAGCGACATCCCGTGGGAGGAGTTCCGTCCCGATCTGGTCCGCCCGGAGTACATCGCGTTCGCCATGGGCGCGGTCATGGGCGAGTCCAACTCGATCGCGGCGCAGCACGGCTTCTTCAACGAGTTCGAGGACGACTACGACTTCTCGGCCTTCGTCTGCCTGTGGGGCTACCAGGAGCTGCAGCACCACCTCGTGTTCAAGAAGTGGCTGCGGCTCGCCGGCACGGACGTCGGCTACGAGCAGATCAACGCGATGCGCGCGCCGTATCCCCCCGGGATCACCCCCTCGGCGACCCTCGCCACCAACATCATCTCCGAGATCGCCACCAACCACATGTACAAGTGTGTGAGCCGGGTGGCCGAGGAGCCGGTGATCTCGAAGATCATGAAGCGGGCGAGCGGTGACGAGGCGCGCCACGCACGGGAGTTCATCCACTACACGGCCCGTCGGCTGGTCACCCACCCGCACGAGCTGGCCTCGGTGCTCGAAACCTTCTACGTCTACATGGCCGACCCCGCCGGCCGCTACACCCACCCGGTGAGCAAGTTCAAGGGCAACCTGCCCGAGCTGGACGGCCATGTCACGATCGACGAGGTCTTCCGGTACTTCGGCGAGGTCGACGACGGCACGGAGTGGGACCGCATCCACCGGCAGCTCTTCGACACCCTCGCGGAACTCACCGGCGAGCCGGTGACGAAGCTCCGCGACATCCGCCGCATCCTGGCCGAGCTGCCCCAGCCCGCGGGCGGAGAGCGATGACCACCGAGGCCGCCCCGGTCCGACTGCCCTGGATCGACGAACCGCGTTTCCAGTGCTTCGGCTGTTCCCCGCGCAACCGGATCGGCCTCGCCCTCGAAATGCACCGCACCGACGACGGAGGGCTGGCCACGGAGATCACCTTCTCCGACGAGTACGCCTCCTATCCCGGAGTCGTCCACGGCGGCATCGTCAGTGTTCTGGTGGACGAGCTGATGGGGGACCTGATCGCCCTGGACCGGGGCATGCTGGCGTTCTCGGTCACCCTTCGCACCAAGTTCCTCAGGCCCCTGCGCACCGGTGTCCCCTACCGTGCCGTGGCCGCCATCACCGGTGAGGGCAACGGTGTGGTGCATGCCGCGGCGGATGTCGTCTCCCTCGACGGCACCCCGCATGTGATGTCCAGCTCCGCCTACCAGCCGATCAGTTCGGATCAGGCTGAGGGCCACATGGGTCTGGTCGGAGCCGACCGTGACCGCCTCGCCCACTACTTCGACCACGCGATTGGATGACCATGGCTCAGCAGACCGACCCCTCGTCCACCACCCTTGAGGCCGCCGCCGTACTCGACGAGGTCCGCAGTCAGGCCGGCAAGGAACTGGGCATCGGCATAGACGAGATCGCCGAGGACACGGTCCTCAAGGAGCTTCCCGGCGCGGACTCCGTGCGACTGCTGCGCGTCGTCGCGCAGATCGAACGCGTCTACGGCGTCGAGTTCGAGGACGAGGACATCTTCCGCGTGCGCACCTCCCGTGAACTCGCCGATCTCGTCCTCGCCCAGTCCGGTACGGAAGCCTGATATGGCCACCCGCGTGAGTACGGAACCCCGTGCGGCGCTGCACGCCGGGCGTGACGGCGACCTCGCCCTGCCGCCGGAAGAGGCGCGGCGCGCCACCAACGAGCACTACGAGCTGCCGCCGGAGGTCTTCGAGGCCTTCCTCGACGAGCGTCTCAAGTACAGCTCCGGTCTCTACCGCACCCCCGACGACACCCTGGAGGAGGCGCAGACCGCCAAGCTGCGCTTCGTCGCCGAGCGCCTCGGCCTGCGCGGCGGTGAGTGCCTGCTCGACATCGGCTGCGGCTGGGGCAGCCTGACACTGTTCATGGCCACGGAGTACGACTGCGAGGTCACCGGTATCACCCCGTCGGCCCCGCAGGCGCAGTTCGTCAGGGACCGGGCGGCGCGGCTGGGCGTGGCGTCGCGGGTCGACATCCGGGTCGGCTCGTACTCCGATCTGGACGTCGACGGGCGGTACGACGCGACGACGATGCTCGGGTCGATCATCCACATGCCGGACCGGGTGGCGGTGCTGCGCAAGGCGTACAACTCGCTGCGGCGCCAGGGCCGGCTCTACCTCTCGGAGAGTTCCTTCCGCAGCGCGGAGGTCTACCAGGAGTTCGCGCAGCGGCCCGGTACCAAGCACGTCACGGAGACGATCTTCGGCTTCGCCGACATGGTTCCGTTCTCCCACCTCATCGAGGCGACCGAGTCCGCGGGCTTCAGCCTGGAGGCGCTGGACGACCTCACCGCGCACTACCACCGCACGATCGAGGAGTGGGAGCGCCGGGCCCTGGCCAACAGCGACCGGATCGAGGCGGTCGCCCCCGGCATGGCCGAGCCGCTGGTGCGCTACCTGCGCACGGCCAACGCCGGGTGGGGTTACACCTCCAAGCACTACGCCCTCACCGCGGCCAAGACCCGACTGGGTCCGAAGGTGGCACCATGACCGAGACAGCCCTGCTCGACGACCTGCTGCCCGCCCTGGAGATGCACCAGTTGGTGGACCAGGCGGTGACGCGAGCCGGCGAGCGCACCTGGACGCTGAACGAACTGGACTGGGGGAGTCTGCGCCCCGAGCGGCTGACGGAGACCGACCGGTCCGCCGTCCGCTTCATCACCTTCGTCGAGGACCACATCCCCGGCTATCTCTCGCACTTCCTCGAAGCGTTCCCGGTGGCCGACGCCCAGCAGGAACTGGAGCGTTTCGGTTTCAACCGGGAGTACTTCCGGTTCCTGGTCGCCTGGGCCAACGACGAGGAGCGGCACGCCTCGGCGCTGACGCGCTATCAGATCGAGACGGAGATGGCGACCCGGGAGGGAGTGCTGGCCGAGCTGGCCGCGGAGGGGCGCAAGGAGTTCACCCTGCCCTACGAGCATCCGGTCCAGTCCTTCACCTACACCCTGGTGCAGGAGAAGGCGACGCAGCTCTTCTACCAGCGTTTCCGCGAGACGGTCAGTGAACCCTTCCTCAAGGACCTGCTGGGTCGGCTGGCTCGCGACGAGGCGCGCCATTTCGCCTTCTACAGCAACCTTGTGGGCGCGTACGTCGCTCGTGACGGTTCGGCGGCCGTGCCCGGCCTGAAGGACGTCATCGCGACGTTCCGGATGCCTCTCGCCGACACCATGAAGGGGTACTGGCGCTGGTCCCTGAAGGTCGCCGACGCCACCTCGTACGACCACACCGAGTCGTACGACGCGGTGGTACGGCTGGTACGGGGCTTCGTGGACACGCCGGGCGACGCGAGCGTCACCGACCTGGGCGAGTTCGTCCAGGCCATCCGGCGGGTGCGGTGAGTTCGGCCCGGCGCGCGGCAGGCCCTCTGGTCGTGAGTTGCGACTGGGGAGGGCGGCATGCCCCCGAGGAGCTGCTCGGGGAGTGGGAACGGGCGCATGCCGCCACGTTGCGCGGCCCCAGGCGCCGGGAGTGGGTCCGCACCCGGCTCACCGCCAAGGCCGCCGTCCGCTGGGCCACCGGATACCACGGCACCGAGATCGTCACGGACCGCGACGGCGCGCCCCGGATATCCGGCGCCCCCGGCGCGGTAGGGGTCTCGCTCGCGCACACCGGCACGCTCGCCGCCTGCGCCGTCTCGCGTGACGGCCGGGAGGGGCCGCTGGGCGTCGATATCGAGCCGGTCGACGTCCGTAACGCCGTTCTCCTGCCGAGACTGCTCGCTCCGGGCGAACCTCCTGACGAATGGCGGGAGTTGGCGCCCGGATTGCTGGCCACCATCTTGGTCACCTGCAAGGAGGCCGCGCTCAAGGCCCACCGGCGCCCCTCTCCTTCGCTGCGTGACTACCGAATGTGGCGCTGCCCCCGGGGACGGCTCTGGGTGCGGGTGGCCGGCAGCGGACACGAGGATCTCCGGGTGTGGCGATCCGCTCGCGCCGGCCTGGTGACCGCGGTGTGCGTCAGCGGGCGCCGGACTCCGGCACGCCGCAGGGTCACACCGGATCACGTACTCGCGGCGGTCCGCGAGAAAGCTCCTCCACTGGATCTCACACGTGAACATCCCAAGGAGTGAATGATGACCACAGCCGAGCAACAGGCCGCGCCCAACCGCTTCGTGCTCTCCGAGGACGAGGTGCCCACGCACTGGTACAACCTCGTCGTCGACCTGCCGTACGACATCGAGCCTCACCTGCACTCCAAGGAGGACCGTCCGGCGCTGGAGGAGGACTACGACTGGCTGTGGCCCACCGAGTGCCTGCGCATCGAGCTGCTGAAGGGCCGCTACGCCACGGATTCGTGGATCGAGGTGCCGGAGCGGGTGCACAGCACGTACACGCGCTACCGACCCTCGACTCTGGTGCGCGCCAAGGGGCTTGAGCAGTACCTCGACAGCTCCGACCGGATCTTCTACAAGCGCGAGGACCTCAACCCCGGCGGCAGTCACAAGTTCAACACCGCTCTGGCGCAGGCGTACTACGCGGCGCAGGACGGCGTGGAGACGCTCGTGACGGACACCGGGGCCGGGCAGTGGGGCACCGCGCTGGCCCTGGCCTGCGCGGCCTTCGGCCTGAAGCTCAAGGTGTTCATGGTCCGCAAGAGCTTCGACGAGAAGCCCTACCGGCGCAACCTGATGCGGATGCTGGGAGCGGAGGTGATCTCCTCCCCGAGCGAGACGACGGACGCCGGCCGCGGTGTGCTCGCGAACGCCCCGGACAGCCCCGGAAGCCTGGGCATCGGGATGGCGGAGGCCATCGAGCTGGTCCGCGACAACCCGTCCCACCGGCTGGCCCTGGGCTGTATGTCGTACTACGCGGCGATGCACCAGACGGTCATCGGTCTGGAGACGCAGGCTCAGCTCGCGAAGGCCGGGGTCGGCGCCGACGTCCTGGTCGGATGTGTCGGTGGCGGGAGCAACTTCACCGGCTTCGTGGCTCCGTTCGTCACCGGCTCGGAGAAGCCGCTGTGCATCGCGGCCGAGCCGGCCACCGTCCCCACGCTCACCAAGGGCGAGTTCCGCTACGACTGGGCCGACTCCGAGCGGCAGACTCCGCGCATCCCGATGTACACACTGGGCAGCGACTTCGTGCCGCCGCCCATCCACTCGGGCGGCCTGCGCTACCACGGCAAGACGCCCATCCTCTCCAGCCTCGTCAAGCACGGCCTGGTCACCCCCCGCTCCTTCGACCAGCAGGAGGTCTTCGAAGCGGGCCAGCTGTTCCTGCGCACCGAGGGGGTGCTGCCCGCGCCGGAGAGTTCGCACGCCATTCTCGCGGCCATCGAGGAGGCGCGGCGAGGCACCTCGGGCGCTCCGCGCAACATCGTCATCTGCCTGAGCGGACACGGCTACCTGGACCTTCAGGGGTACGCGGATGTCCTCGGCCTCCTCTGAGGACGTCCGCCCCGCCCGTCCCGGGGCCTTCCCGTCTCCGGACGAGGTGGAGGTCCGCGCGCCGTCCCGGGTCCACATCACCCTGATCGACATGAACGGCTCGACGGGCCGCCGGGACGGGAGCGTCGGCTTCGCGGTGGACGAACCCGGTCTGCGTCTGTCGCTGAGCCGGGGCGACACGCTGCGCTGCGAGGGAACCGCGGACGCCGCACAGGCCGCACGGGTCACGTCGGCGATCCGGCACGCGGCGTCCGCGCTCGGGGTGAGTGAGGCCGTGCACGCGCGGCTGCTCGGCCCCGTGCCGGCCCACTGCGGGCTGGGTTCGGGGACACAGCTGCGGCTCAGCGCGCTGCGCGGTCTGGCCGAACTCGGCGGGAGGACACTCTCCGACCGGGAACTCGTGGCCCTGTCCGGGCGCGGCGGCACCTCCGGTATCGGGGTGCACGCGTTCTCACGGGGCGGCTTCCTGGTGGACGGGGGGCATCGCGTGCGGGACAAGGGCGCGTTCCTGCCGAGCCGGTTCGCCGAGGGTGTGCCCGTGCCGCCCCTGCTGTACTCCCGGATGCCTCCGGAGCACTGGGGGGTGGTGCTGGCCGTCCCGGCGGGTGTGCGGGGGCTGGAAGGGGCCGCCGAGAAGGATTTCATGACCCGGCACACTCCCCTGCCCCTGCCGGCCGTCCAGGCGGTCACCCATACGGTCCTGATGGGTTTGCTCCCCGCCCTCGAGGAAGGCGACCTGCCGGCTTTCGGGCACTGTCTGACGGCCCTTCAGGACATCGGGTGGAAGCAGGCCCACTGGCGGCGCGAGGAACTGCGTTCCTGGCGGCCCCTGTTGGACCTGATGTGCGCTCAGGGTGCCGCGGGCGGCGGACTCAGCTCGACCGGTCCGCTGGTGTACGCGGTCTACGACCGCACCGTCCACCACGGCGCGGAACTGGCCGAGCGCGTCCGGGCCGGGGCACGACGGGCCGGAATGCGCCTCACGTCATTGATCACCACGAACTTCGGCCGCCCGGCGGCCGTCGGCCATTCTGAGGAGTGACGACGCCATGACGGAGACAGAGCTGGAGGAGATCGAGCGCGACTATGTGCGCTGGTATCCCGCCCGCATCGCCGCGATGGACCCGGCGGGAGCCTGGTCGCGCCCCACGATGGGGCTGTACGCGCACATCCCGTTCTGCGCCCACCGCTGTCACTTCTGCAAGTACAAGGTGAAGGTCGGCGACGATCTGCACGACGAGATGGACGAGTTCCTCGACGCCATGGAGAACGAGATCCGCACCGTGCGGCAGCGCGGACAGGTGGCCGGGCGCCCCCTCGACGTGGTGTTCATCGGCGGGGGCACCCCCTCCCTGCTGGCGCCCCGGCAGCTGCGGCGGCTCCTGGACCGCATCACCTCGTCCTTCGAGTTCACGGACGACTGCGAATTCAGTATGGAGTGGAGCCCCGCCTCGCTCAGCGGCGAGAAACTGAAGCTGTTCCGGGAGGCGGGCGGCAACCGGCTGAGCATCGGCGTGCAGTCCTTCAACGACGACGTGCTCAAGGAGATCGGGCGGGACCACACCGCCGCCGAGGCGCGCGAGGCGTTACGGCTGGCGCACGAGGCGGGACTCGACAACATCAATCTGGACCTGATCTACCGGCTGCCCGGCCAGTCCGTCGCCGACGTACGCCGCTCGGTGCGCGACGCCCTCGCCTGCGACCCCGCGCACGTCAGCTTCTATCCCCTGTGGATCCGGGAGAACACCGTCCTGTGGTCCCGGCTGCAGAAGGGCGAACTCGAACTGCCCGGGGAGGACATCGAGCGGGAGATGTTCGACGCCGCCTGCGAGATCTTCGAGGAGAACGGCTACGAGCACTACAACGTCTTCGACTTCGTCCGGCGCTCCACCCCGCGCTGTCGTTACACCGAACTCCAGTGGGAGGACGGCGAGTGGGTCGGCGTCGGACCGAGCGCGGTGACGTACATGGACGGCCGGCACACCATCAACACCTACTCCATCGGGGACTACGTCAAGCGGGCGAACGCCGACGGGGCCGCCACGGCGGCCGGTTCGGTGCTCAGTGTGCACGCCAGGATGCGCCGCACCATGATGTTCGGGCTGCGGATGGACCCGTTCGACACGGAGCGTTTCCGACGGCAGTACGGCGTCGGTGTCGACGCCGTCTTCGGACCGGAACTGGTACGGCTCGTCGAGGGAGGGCTGATCAGAAGGGAGGGGACCCTGCTGCGGCTCACCGCCGAGGGGGTGCGCAAGGTGAACAACATCGGCAAGCTCTTCTACGAGGCCCCGGACGACCGGCAGACGCTGGGCCTGTCGAGGCGCGGGCTGCCCATCCTCGAAGTGGACCGATGACCGAACCCGCCCACCGTACCCGGGTAGTGGGGCTCGGCCTGGTCATGGCGGACGTGCGGGTCCTGTGCACGGCGCCTCCGCTGCCGGAGAACGACCCCCGGGTACGGACCCTGGACCTGCGCATGGGGGGCGCCACCACCAACGTGCTGGCGGCGCTCCGCGGGCTCGGCATCGACGCGGACCTCGTCAGCGCGGTGGGCGACGACTGGCTGGGCCGGTTTCTCCTCGACCGGCTCGACGAGGCGGGGATCGCCCGGCGGGAGGTCGCGGTCGTCCCCGGCGCCAGCGCGTCCTGCCTGGTCCTGGAGACGCCACCGACCCGGACGCTGCTGTGGAACCTGCCCGGGACGCTGGAGGCGGGGATACGGGCCGAGCCCGCGCCACTGCGGCGTGTCCTCGCGGACGCCGACGCGGTGCATGTGAACGGACGCTTCCCGCGCGCCTCGCTCGAACTGTGCGCGCTGGCCCGGGAGCGCGGCGTCACCGTCTCGTTGAACGCCGGGCGCGGTGACGTGTCCGACGGTGTCGGCACGCTCCTGCCGTACGCCGATGTCCTGGTGGCGGCCGACTCCTGGGCGATGGAGCGGACGGGCGCCGCCACCGCGCGGGAAGCCTGCGCCGGGCTCAGCCGTGAACTCCAGGGGCGCGCCCGGCTGGTCTCCGTCACCGGCGGCGAACGGGGCAGTTGGACCACGGGCCCGGGACGCGCCGTGCCCGTCCACACCGCACCGCCCCACGCCGTGGCGCGCGAGGTGCCCACGGCGGGAGCGGGGGACGCCTACCACGCGGGGTTCCTCGCGGCGGCGCTGGCGGGCTCGGGTCCCGAGGAGTGTGCCAGGACCGGAGCCGAGGAGGCCGGCCGATATCTCTCCGCCGCCTCGGCCGCACAGCGGCAAGCGCATGCGCAGACCCGGGAGGACGGAAACACATTTCCACTCGGAGTATTCCGCGATAAATCAGCCGCACATCCCCCACAGGGATTGCGCGTTCTCAAATGATGCGCGTACGGTATTTCATCGCGGGAGCGTTTTAAATCATCCGACCAAGGAGGTGAAGAGTAATGAAGTTCGAAATAAAGAAGGCTGTGACCTGCAGCGGAAGCAAAGCGCTGTAAATAGCCGGAGAGTCACCGAGAAATGTCTCAGGCGCGGCGGGCGCCCATCGTGGCCGCTTATGGCCCGGGTGCCCGCCCATCCGGTAAGGACACGGGGATCGAGTTGAGCAATGAGTACGGCATCGAGGACCGTTTCTTCACTTCCCGGGATTCCGGTGAGGCCGTAAGCCTCGTCGAGCGTACCCATCCGCACGGTTGTGAGGGCGCATTCATCATCGGGAGCCTTTCCGTAGGTCTGGGCCACGCCGAATCGGATCTCGACATCGTCGCGGTCCACCGGACGTCGGAATCGGCGCGTCAGCACGTTGCGCACGGCCGCCGTCTCGATCTCACGACCGTCTCCCTGGCCTCGTGGCAGCGGCTGGCGGAGCGCATGGCGCGGTACGCCGTCACCAGGACCGATCGCGCGCAGGGAAGTCTGGACCGCGCGGAGATGACCAGAACGGTCCGGTACGCGATGGGCGCCGCCCTCCCCCTCCACGGCGCCCTGCCGGGACCCGACCGCGACGTGGTCGCCAAGGTCATGATCTACCGGAACGCCTACGAGGTCGGCGTACTGCTGGAGGACGCCCACGGCGCCCTGGCCATCGGCGACCCCTACACCGCCCTGCTCGCCACGCACGACGCCGTCAAGGCCGGTCTCGACGCGCTCCTCTCGGCCGAGCGCGATCTCTACATCGGGCCGAAGTTCCTGCTGCGCCGCGCGGCCCGGTCCCGGCTCCTCGGCCCCCTCTTCCCCACCCTCTGGGAACTCCTGCACGAACCTGTCCCCCTGGACGGCCTCGCCGAGCGCGCGGAGGCGGTGGTCAGGCGCAGGGCGTCGCTGGCCGTCGCGCTGGTCGCCGTGGCGACGACGGACGGCTGGGACGGCGCCGCGGACATCGAGAGGCTGCGGCCGCGGCGCCTGGGCGGCGGCCCGCTCCAGGATCCCTTCCACAGCCTGATCCGGTTCGCCGACGGATTCGTCCTGGCCGGACCCAACGTCGCCTACGACCTCAACGAGCACATGGCCCGGCTGTGGAGCATGTGCACCGGGGCCACCGTGACGGAGATCCACGGGGAGTTCGCCCAGTGGGTCGACGGCGAGGTGACTCCGCACGAGGTGGGCGAGGCACTGGAGGCGCTCGCCGCCATGGGCGTCGTCGAAACGCCGGGCCGATGAAGGCCGTCGAGGTGGCCGGCCTCGGCCGCGACTTCGTCTCCTCGGGCCACCGTGTCACCGCCCTGGACCGGGTGGACTTCACCGTCGACGAGGGGGAGATCGTCGCGCTGCTGGGCGAGAACGGAGCGGGGAAGACCACCCTGACCAAGATTCTGGCCACCCTGCTCCTGCCCAGCAGAGGCACCGCCCGGGTCTTCGGCATCGACGTCACCGCGCGGCCGGAGGAGGTCCGCCGCCGGCAGTCGGTCGTCTTCGGCGGCGAGCGCGGTTTCTACAACCGGCTCTCCGCACGCGAGAACCTGCGCTTCTTCGCGATGCTCAACGGCGCCTCGCCCCGGGGCCTGCGCAAGGTGGTCGAACGGTCGCTGGAGAGCGTGGGCCTGTCGGACGCCGCCGACCGGGCGGTGCAGACGTACTCCCGCGGCATGCGCCAACGCCTCCACCTCGCGATCGGTTTCGCCACCGACCCCAGCCTCGTACTGCTCGACGAGCCCACCATCGGTCTCGACCCGGTGGAGGCGGCCCGGCTGCGCGCGCAGATCTCCGCACTCCGGGATCGCGGAGTCACCATCCTGCTGACCAGCCATCAGCTGCTGGACGTCGAGGAGCTGGCGGACCGGGTCGTCGCGCTCGACAAGGGCCGCGTCGCGGAGGATCTGCGCCTCGCGGACTTCGCCCGCAAGGCAGGCTTCGCCGCCACGATCAAGGTGAGCGGCAGCGGCGCCCCGCCCGGTCCCGGCACCTACCGGGCGATCAGCCTGCGGAGCCGGGAACACACCGAGGGGGTGTGGACCGTGGAACTCGCGGTCGAGGAGTGGAGCACCACCTCACTGGGGGAGATCGGCGCCCTCCTGGACGGCTGCGCCGTGACCACGTTCGAAGTGACACCCGCCCGCCTGGAGGACTCCTTCCAGCGCCTGTACGGCGTCGGCCGGCCATGAGGAAGGGACCGCGCGACGCCCCGTCGGAGTACCTCGACCGGCTGCGTACGGTGCTGGCGGTGCTCTACGAATCCGCCCGCGTCCAGGCCGTCCTGACCCGCGGCAGCCCGGCTGTGGTCGTCCTCGCCGGGGTGCAGCCCGCGGCCCTGCTGCTGCTCGCCCTGCCGCACGGCGCGCCGCGGAGCGACGCCTCCACGCGCGTCCTCATCTCCGTCCTGGTCACCTGTCTGTGGGGCGGACTCGTCTGGATGGCCGGAGGCATCATCCGGCGGGACATCGTCCAGGGCACCATGTCCCGCAGTGTGGTGGGGGTCCGGGACCCCCGGCTGGTCCTGATCGGCAAGTGCGCGGGCGCGGTGACGTTCACCTGCTGCGTGCTCGCCGTCGTCGGAACGGCGGTGTCCCTGCTGCTCGGGGTGCGCCCGCGGGTGGCCGATCCCGGGCTGCTGCTGGTCGGTCTCGTCGCGGTGGTCTGCTCGGCGATCTCGATGGGCACCCTCCTCAGCTGTGTGTTCGTCCTGACCCGGCACGGCGTGCACATGGGCAACGCGCTGCTGTATCCCGTGTACATCCTCGGCGGCACGCTGATCCCCGGCGAGCTGCTCCCGGCCTGGCTGCGCTGGGTCGCCCTGCTGGTGCCCCTGCGCTGGGCCAAGGAGTACATGGTGGCCGCCGCGCTCGGGTCACCCACCGGAGCGGCCCTGTGGGCCACCGCGGCGCTGACGGCCGTCCACCTCCTCGCGGGTCTGATGCTGTTCCGGAAGGTGGTGGACCGTGCCCGAGCACGCGGCACACTCGAATTCACCTAGGGCCTTCCGTCCGGACCGGGCCGGACCCCGCGAGCCCGGCACGATCCAACCGGAAGGCCCCCGGCGCGACGGCGTGGACCGGCTCCCCGAGGCGCGGGAACTGCTGCGGTTCTCCTGGCAGTTGTACCGGGTCGAGGACACTCCCCGGGTACTCGTGTTCTCCAAAATCCCCAGAGCCGTGCTCCAGGCGGTGTTCTACGTCCTGCTGGGCGGTCTCGCGTCGGGGAGCGCCGGCCTCGGCACGCGGGCGAGTTTCGTCGGAGTGTCGGCCTTCGTCATGTGTCTGTCCACCGTGGTCGGCGCGAGCGGTGCCCCGCCGCTGGACCGGGACGAGCGCACCCTCACTCCGCTGCTCGCGGGCCGTATCCCGCCCCTGCGGGTCTTCCTCGCCAAGTGCTGGCCGTACGCGGCCGAGGGATGGCTCATCTCCCTGTTCACCATCGTCGTCGTGGGGTTCCTCTTCACCGGGCCGGGCACGGTGGCCGAACTGCTCGCGCGGTCGTGGATGTACGCGGTCATGGCGCTCACCAGCACCTGCGCGGGCGCCGCCGTCGGCGTGATGGCCATCATGGGCAGGTCGGAGCTGCTGCTCGGCAACGCCATGCTCTACCTGATCCTCGTGCTCAGCGGGGCGGTGCCGACCGGGGCCGCCGACCTGGAGTGGGCGCACTGGGCGGGCCGGCTGCTGCCCCTGACCAACGGCATCGAGGCCCTGCGCCGCTCGCTCTCCGGACAGCCCTTCCTCTGGCAGCTGCTGGCCGAACTCGGTGTCGGGCTGGCGTGGTTGGCGCTCACGGCCGTTCTCGCGCGGATCTGGGCACGTCGCACACGCACGCACGGTCACACCGAGAGCGGCTGACCGGGACCCCGAGTGGAGGAAGACAGCATGCCTACGACATGGGACAAGGACGTGGCCGCCAGGGCCGTCGCGGCCGCGCTGGCCGAGGACGCCACCGGCGACGACATCACCACACGCTGGAGCGTTCCCGAGAACCGGTGGCTGCGCGCCGAGATCTTCACCAGGCGGCGCGGAGTGGCCGCCGGAGTGCCGCTGGTGGCCGAGGTCTACGCGCAGGTCGATCCCCGGGTACAGGTGACACCGCGGGTCCCGGACGGCGCGCGTCTCCTCTCCGGTGATGTGCTGCTCAGCCTCGAAGGACCGGCCAGGAGCCTGATCAGCGGGGAGCGCACCGCGCTGAACTTCCTCCAGCGCATGTCGGGGATCGCCACCCTGACCGCCGCGTACGTCGAGGCCCTGGGCGGGGCGCCGGTACGCGTCCTCGACAGCCGCAAGACGGCCCCCGGGCTGCGCGCCCTGGACAAGTACGCCGTCACCGCGGGCGGCGGGCACAACCACCGGCTCGACCTGTCCGCCATGGTGCTGCTGAAGGAGAACCACATCGCCGCCGCCGGTGGGCTCGGCGCCGCGGTACGCGCCGTACGCGCGGGCGCGGCCGAGGAAGGCAGGGACGTCGTCATCGAGACCGAGGTGCGCGACGTGCGGGAAGCGAAGGAAGCCCTGGAGAACGCCGTTCCCTGGATCATGCTCGACAACATGTCACCGCAGGAGGTCGCCGAGGTCGTGCGTATGCGCGCGGAACACGGCGATGCCGGGGACACTCTGCTGGAGGCGTCGGGCACCATCACTCTCGCCCGGGTGAGCACGTACGCGCGCACCGGCGTCGACGCGATCTCGGTCGGGGCGCTCACCCACAGCGCACCGGCGCTGGACCTGAGCATGCTCGTCCGGGAAGTGCTGACGCCGTGAGCGGAGAGGACGGAACCCGGCGGTCCACCGGCCCGCTCCGCGGCGGGATCGCCGCCAGGGCCGGGTGTCCTGGACCCTCCCGTAGGACCGGGGCCGCCGACGAGGTCCTCGGCGCAGCCGCCGCACCGCCGGTTCCGGCGCGGTCACCGGTGCCGGATCAGTCCCGTACTGTCCCCCCGAAGGACCGTCTCGCCGTCCTGGTTGCGGATCTCGATGTCGAATTCGACGCCGGTACCGGACCGGGCCTCGTACAGGGCCCGCACGGTCACTTCGGCCGTGATGGTGTCCCCCGACCAGACCGGCCTGAGGAACTCCCATCCCATACGCCGGGCGATGAAGTCCAGCCGGCCGCCGACCTTGGTGGCCAGGGAGGCGGTGAGCAGGCCGTGGGCCATCGCCCGGCCGCCGCCCGGCAGGTGGTGTCGTCCCCGGTCACCGGCGAGTTCGGCGAACGCGGAGATGTCCTCGTCGGTGATGGTGCGCCGCTCACGCATCACCTGGCCGACCGTCAGGCTCGTGGGTGTCTCCTGGTCACCGGTCGTCCAGGTCATCGCCGCGACTCCGCACCGTCCAGGAGGCCGGTCCCGGGCGTCGCCGGCCGCTGCTTGCTCCGCACCAGACAGCTGCTCTTCCCGACCGCGCAGAGCTTGCCCTCCGAGTCCACGACCCGGCAGCTCGCCAGACCGCGGTTGCGCCCCAGGTGCACGACCTCCGCGTCGACGGTCACCAGCCCCGAGGCATCCCGCACCGGACGGAGGAAGTCCACGTTCAGATCGAGGGTCACGATGTCCTTGTCCTCCGGGACGGCGGACAGGATCGAACAGCCGAGCGCCGTATCGATGAGGGTCGACAGGATGCCACCGGCCAGAAGTCCGAGATGGTTCGTGAAGAAGTTCTTGACCGGCATCGTGAACTGGACGGTGCCGGGGTCCGCTTTGACGACCTCGATACCCAGCACTTGAGCCACGGGCGGTGCGATGATATCGCCGGAGATCAGCCCACGCAGATAGGTCAAGCCGGTCGCTTCGGCCTGAGTGGCAAAAAGTGGTCCCTGGTCCTGCCATTCGATGTGAGCAGTATGTGTGCCAGAGACTTGGGCTTCTGACATTTTTCTCCTCGATGCGAGTGCCCGACGTGAGGGCGTCAGTCTTACAGCACCCTCGCAGTGGCGCAACAGACCTCCAGGCAGGGAGCGTTGCACTGCGGTGCCGTAAATAGGCCAAAGGTCCCGGTAGTCACATCCTTGACAGCGAGCGGCCGCGGCGCGTTTCATGAAATGACACCCGGGCGAGTCTATTACGCGATTGGATTGATGGCGTCAATGGCCACTGAAATTCGATCCACCCCCAGCCGGTTCGCCCGCCCTCTCGGGATCGGCTCGTATCGCCCGGGGCGCGTGGTGAGCAATGACGAGATATGCAGACTCATCGACTCCGACAGCAAGTGGATCGAGACGAGATCGGGCATTGTCACCCGCCACTTCGCCGACGAGGACGAGTCCATTCCCGTGATGGGGGCGAGGGCGGCGGAAAAGGCGCTCAGCGCGGCGGGCCTGACGCCCGCGGACGTCTCCTGCGTCATTCTCGCCACGATGTCCTATCTCCACCAGGCCCCGCCCGCCGCGGCGGTCTGCGCCTTCGAACTGGGCGCGAACCGGGCCGCCACCTTCGACCTCGGCGCGGCCTGCGCCGGCTTCTCCCACGGCCTGGCGCTCGCCAGCGGACTGGTGGCCTCGCGGCAGGCGGAACACGTCCTGGTGATCGGGGCGGAGCGGATGAGCGACATCGTCAACCCGCGCGACCGCTCGACGGCCTTCATATTCGGGGACGGAGCCGGGGCGGCCGTCGTGGGACCTTCGGAGGAGCCCGGCATCGGGCGCGCGGTCTGGGGAACCGACACCGGACATCTGCACGCCATCGAGCAGAGCACGTCCTTCGCCGAGCTGCGACGTGATCCCCAAGCTCCCTGGCCCTACCTGGAGATGGCCGGGCCCGAGGTCTTCAGGTGGGCCATCGGCACGATCGCCGACGTGTGCGACCGCGCGCTGCGGGCGGCGGGGGTCACGGCGCGGGACATCGAGGCGTTCGTCCCCCATCAGGCCAATATGCGCATCATCGACGCCGCGGTGAAGGCGATGAACCTGCCGTCATCGGTCGAGGTGGCTCGGACCGTCGCGCAGGACGGCAACGTGTCCGCCGCCTCGATCCCGCTGGCGCTCGACTCCCTGATCTCGGCCGGCCGCGTCAGGCGCGGGGCACTGGTGCTGACCGCCGGCTTCGGCTCGGGTCTCAGCTACTCCGCCCAGGTGATCACGGCTCCCTGACCTCCTGGGCGGACGCACGAGCCGAGGCGCGGTCAGCCGTCCCGCTCCGGAGCGCCGTCGGGGGACTCCCCCGGGCCGAGACCTTCCATCTCCCTGAGCTGATCCAGTATGGCCTGCGCGAATTCGAGCCCCTTCGGGGAAAGGCCCACCGCTCTCATCGCCACGCTGGTCACTCCCGCGCGCTCCAGGGACTTCAGGTCCTGCTGGGTCAGACCGGCATCACGCCACGCGGCCAGCTCTACGAGTTTCTTATCGGTGAGTTCCGCCGACTCGTCGTCCAGAAAATAAGCGACCTGGACGCCGAAGAATCGGGCGAGGGCCTCAAGGTGATGGACCCGCGGGTTCGCGCGCTCGCCTTTGCGCAGATAAGCGATGTATTGTTTCGAGATGTCTCCGCCCGAATCCCTGACAGAACGGGCGACTTCCTCGTTGCTGAACGGGCCACGACCACGCGGGTGGACAGTCTCGAACAAGCGGTTCAGCCGCTCAGCCAGCACCCCTGGTGGATTTATCCCCATTTAGCCCTACTCCCCTGGACTCTCCACCGACAACTGGCGTTGCACCGTTGGACGTTGGTGACCACAGCAGTTGACGGCACTATCGTGACGATGTAATATTCCTGAGGGCTGACACGAGCCTTTCAATGGCGCTTGACAGGTAACCCTCCCAAAGGTTACTACAAAGCCTCTGCCCCCCTCAATGCCAATGACGGCATATTTCCATAAGCACCCACGGAAGCTCCACGGTTCGACCGGAGATTCGAGCACCACCCCGGGGCCGCGCGGCCAATGGCCTGCTCTCACGCCGTACGCGCGGGAATATTTCACCCTGCCTTCCCGTTCCTGACCGTCCGACAAATGCCGGTCAGGAGTCAAAGGAGAGGTGTTTGAGAGCGGACACGGTGCAGAGACAGACCACGGACAGCACGGCGGAGGATCGTCACGTGATTCCGGAAACGCTCGAAGATGGATGGATAACGAAACTTACCGTCAGGGAAATGGGCGTTCTGCGCCTACTGGCGGAAGGATTGAGCAACCGCCACTTAGCCCGCAGTCTCGGGATCTCCGAGAAGACGGTCAAGAACCACCTCAGCGGCATCTACCTCAAGATCGGCGCGGCCGACCGGACCCAGGCCGCCCTCTACGCCCAGCGCCTCGGCCTGACCCGCGGACGCGACGCTCCCCCGCCCGTGAAGCCTAGTCTCACGGCGCGAGAAATGGGCGTACTTCGCTTACTCACCGGCGGATTGAGCAACCGCCGCATCGCCCGCAGTCTCGGGATCTCCGAGAAGACGGTGAAGAACCACCTCAGCGGCATCTACCTCAAGATCGGCGCGGCCGACCGGACCCAGGCCGCCCTCTACGCCCAGCGCCTCGGCCTGAGTGCCCGACCCACGCGGGCTCCGGAACCGTGCCTGTAGATATGCGATCTTCCTAAGATGCGTTTCCCTGACACATGATGGGCTCACGGGGGTGTGTCTCGCGGGAGGGTAACGATGAAAAAACGCCAGATACGTCGAGAATGCACCGATCTGATCGAGAGCCTGAACCTGACGGTCCCCTTCTCCCTGGAGGCCCTTTGCCAGCAGATCTCAGAGCGCCGAGGTCGACAAATCCGTATGGCGCCTCTGGCGTTTCCCGCCAGCGGGCCGGCCGGACTGCTCGTCTCCACTGCCGCGACGGACTTTGTCTTCTATGAGGCGAACACCACGACGACCCATCAAACCCACGTGATCGTCCATGAATTCGGGCACCTCCTCTGGGGGCACTTATCCGGACCCGGCGCCGACGACCCGAGCAGCGCACTCGTACCGGACGAGATCACCCCGGCCCTCATCCAGCACATGCTCGGGCGCACCCAGTACGGCCAGCCCGAGGAGTACGCGGCCGAGTACTTCGCCACCCAAGTCCTCCGTCTGGTCAGCGGTTCGGAGTTCAACGCCCCCTCCGTCCCCCCCGACATGAGCGACCTCGTGAAGAGGCTTGAGCGTTCGCTCCATCCCGGCGCCGGGAAGCGGAGGTGGTAATGACCCTCCATCAGGTCTTCAGTGTCACCCACACACTGTCGGGTGCACTCTGTCTGATCGCGTTCGCCTACAAGTGGGGCGATCTCAAGAGGGACCCGGGCAATCTGGCGCTGCGCGCGCTGTGTTCCGCACGCCTGTTCAACGGGCTCGCCTATCTGATGCTGGCGCCCGCGACCTACGTGCGCATCGGCGAGTTCACCGGGAGCGCCAACCTGGGCACACTGCTGGGACAGGGGCTCATCGTGCTGGCCGCGCTGTCCTCACACATCATGGTGCTCAGCTGGTTCTGCTCGCCCGAGAAGGCCAGGCAGCGCCTCCCGTATGTGGCCCTGTTCTACCTCGTGGCGCTCACCGCCATGGTCGCCCTCTTCTTCTCCGCCTCCCTGCCCGGTTCGCACCCCATCGACTTCGAGGTCCATTTCACCAATCAGGGCGCCTCTGATGCCTACTTGGTCGTCTTTCTCGTCACCTATGGTCTGAATCTCGCGAACACGGCACTGCACACCTGGCCGTCCTCGCTCGCCATCGACCGGCCCTGGCTGTCCCAGTCCCTGCGCCTGTCCGCGCTCGGGTCCGTCTTCGTCCTGGGCTTCATCCTGGGCAAGCTCGTCGGCATCGTGGGGCGCTGGTCGGGGACGACCGCCCTGGACTCGGCGGCCACCCTGTGGAGCCCGCTGATGGCCAGCGCCGGCTCCCTGGTGCTGGTCACCGGGTACACCCTGCCGGAGTGGGGTGCCGCCGCCTCCTCGTGGCGGGGGCGCTACCGGTCCTACCGCACCCTGTATCCCCTGTGGTTCGCGCTCTGCCGGGCCGTCCCCGGTATCGCCCTGTTCGAGCCCCGGTCCCCGCGCAGGTCCCTGTGGCTCAGGGAGCCCGAGACCCGGCTCTACCGCATGGTCATCGAGATCCGCGACGGCCAGCGGGTGCTGCGGCCCTACGTGTGTGACCGGTGCGAGGAGAGGCTGCGTCGCGAACTCCAGGGGCGCGGGTACGGCGCGAACACCGACCCCCTCATGGAGGCGTACGTCCTGTCGCTGGCGATGGAGCGCAAGAAGGCGGGGCTGGAGCCCTCCGACTACACCGCCGGTTCCGGCTCGCGCCAGTCGGGAACCGAGTTCACGGACGAGCTGGCGTGGCTCGAAAGAGTCGCGGAGGTCTACGCCTGTCTGCCGTCCGGCCGATTACCCTCCCCGGCGCCCTGCTCGTGCACGGCACCGGTCCCCTCGCCCGGGTGAGGCGGCGCACGCCGCGCGGGTACGCCCCGGCCGTGTCGCCGGCCCCTCCCTCCGGACGTCTGGCATGATCAAAAATCGGTTCGGCCGTGGTGTGGAAACGGCTCCGAAGCCGCTTCCACACCACGGACGTATGTCACGTGCACAAGGAGAACGGCAGCGCATGACCCGCACCGCGCAGGAATGGCATCTGGCCGCACGTCCGGTGGGTCGCCCGGTGACAGGAGACTTCCGGCTCGTGGACGGTGAACTGCCGGCTCCCGGCGAGGGCGAGGTGCTGGTCCGCAACACCTTCCTCTCCCTGGACCCGTACATGCGGGCCCTGATGGGCTCGGACCTGCCCGACATGCCGGTCTACCGGCTGGGCCGCGCGATGACCGGTGGGGCCGTCGGCGAGGTGGCGGAGTCCAGGGCGGCGGGGCTGGCACCGGGGGACCTGGTCCTCAGCGATCTCGGGTGGCGCACCGCCGCGGTCGCGCCCGGCTCCGCCTTCACCAAGCTGCGGCGCGTCGGTGGGGTACCGGACTCCGCGTTCCTGGGCGTTCTCGGTATGCCGGGGCTGAGCGCCTACGCGGGTCTGACCGACGTCGCGAAGCTGCGCGAGGGCCAGACCGTGTTCGTCTCCGGTGCGGCCGGTGCCGTGGGCAGTCTCGCCGGTCAGATCGCCGGGCTGCTCGGCGCGAAGGCGGTCATCGGCAGTGCCGGGTCGGCGGAGAAGGTGGAGTACCTGGTCGACGAGCTGGGATTCACCTCCGCCTTCAACTACAAGGACGGTGAGGTGCGCACCTTGCTCCGACGAGCCGCGCCGACCGGCATCGAGGTGTACTTCGACAACGTCGGCGGCGAACACCTGGAAGCCGCCATCCACGCGCTGAACAACGGCGGGCGCGCGGCGCTCTGCGGGGCCGTCTCCGGATACAACGACCAACTGTCCGCGCCGGGACCGCGCAACATGATCGAACTGATCAGGAAGCGGCTGACACTGCGCGGGTTCGAGGTGGCCGATCACGCGCATCTGCGGCCGCGCTTCGCCGACGAGGTGGGCCGGTGGCTGGCCGAGGGCAAGATCCGCTTCCGGGAGACCGTCGGGGAGGGCATCGGCAACGCGGTGGACTCCTTCGTGGGTCTGCTCGACGGCCGGAACATCGGAAAGATGGTGGTCCGTGTCTGACGGTCGCGCGGGGCGTCGCGGGGCGTGCCCCTGAGAGGGCCTCGGATAGTTTCACAAGATTTAACGTGCGATGAGAGGCACTCAAGCCAGACTGAAATGGCATAAAGCCGGGACGCGACGCCATGGGCCGGCTGTGAATGGGCGGGAGAATCGCGCTGCAATGGACGTACACATACGACTCCGACAAGGATGCCGGGAGAGCGGGACCGGGCCGCGCCACCCGGGTGGGTTTCGGCCGTCGGCCGAAACCAGCTTTTTCCGTACGGCCGAGAAGACCGAGGACACGTACGCCGCGCGCCGCTCGCCCGGCAGGGGACCGCGCCTCGCGCCGCATACGACCCGGTATCACCGCGAGATCGACGCGCCGCCGCTCTTCCGATGTATTCCTGACGAAAGATCCCGGGGCCCTGCTCACCGTGGACCGCGCTCCCCCACACCGGACTCGCGTCACCGCGAGCCGGAACGCTGAGATCCATCGGACCCTCCACATCCCATCGCTCCACTGACCCCACGGAGTCCTCGCATGCCCTCTTCAGACACGCAGGGAACGAACAGCACGGCACAGCGCGGACAGCAGGCGACGAACGACACCATGGACGAAGGGGGCCCCGGGCCGCTGAACCCGGTCTGGCTCCGCACCTTCGTCGAGGTCTACCGGGCGGGCTCGTTCGGAAAGGCGGCCCGCCGACTGCGGATCTCGCAGCCCGCGGTCACCCAGCAGATCCGGGTGCTGGAACAGAGGGCGGGCGTACGGCTGTTCGTGCGGCACGCCACGGGGTCCAAGCCGACACCGGCCGCCGACCAGCTCGCCCGCGACGCCGAAGGGCCGGTGGCCGCACTGGACTTCGTGCTGGAGCAGCACTTCGGCATCGGCGACCAGACCCGGCGGCTGCGGCTGGGCGCCCCGAGCGACCTGATCAGTGACCGGATCCTGCCCGTACTCGCGAGCATGCTCAAGGACCGGGTCGAGTTATGCACCACGCTCGCCCAGTCCGACAAGCTTCTTTCCCAACTCGTCTCGGGACAGCTGGACATCGTCGTCGCCCGGACCCGACCGCGTCTCAAGGGAATCACCGCGCTGCCCCTGTACGACGAGGAATGCAGCCTCGTCGCCTCCCCGGACCTCGCACGCACCATTCCCGAGGGCCTGCTCACCTACGACACTCCGCATGTGCTGGCCGATTATCCCCTCGTCGCCTTCTCGGAATCCCTGCCGCTCATCGACCACTACTGGTGGTCGGTGTTCCACGCCTCCTCGCCCGCGGCGCCCGATGTGGTGGTGCCCGACCATCGTGCGGTGCTCGCCGCTGTCAGAGCGTCGGTGGGCATCACCGTGGTTCCCACCTACCTCTGCGCCGACGACTTCGCGCGCGGCACACTGGTACACCTCCTGAAACCCGAGATACCACCGATCACCACCACCTACCTGGCGACGCGCGAGGGTGACATCACCCGTCCCCAGGTGTCCGCCGCGCACAGCAAGCTCCTTGAGTGCGGCCGTACCTGGAACTGACTCCCCGGTCCGGGTACGGCCCCCGCCGCCCGGACCGGCCCCCCACCGCTCCCGGACGGAGACCGTCGTCGCGCGCCGCGCGCCGACCGGGTCCGTCGGCTGAACGGCGCCGGCTCGACACCGGCCGGCGCTGTCCGGTGGAACTCGCGGTCCGTGGAGTGGCCACCGCTCGTGGTGTCCTCGTGGCGTCCTCGTGGTGTGGGTCCCTCGGGTGGCCCGTAGGTCGTCACCCGCCTCGTGGACTCCTTAGAGGCCCCGGGGTCGATCGGCGCGGGGTCGGGTTCCGGCCGCGGTGTGCCGTGCGCCGGCGCCGCGACCGGCTGCCGTTGTCTTCCGGCGGGCTCAGGGCCGACGGGCGGCGATCAGCCCGTATCCGATCTGCGGGAGGTCACCGAAGCGCTCGATGATGTCGGCCGCCTCGGACAGTTCCTCGCTGAAGGCGCCGTCGGCCGTGTCCTTCGTCCGCCGGATGACCTCGGCCGCCAGGGTGTGGCTGCGCCGGACGTTCTCGCCGATGTCGAGCGTCTCGACGATCTCCAGTCCGGCCTTGACCATGTGCGCGGTGTACTCCTCGGCGTCGCCGATGGGCGGAATCTGGAAGAGCCTGCGGTTGTCCGCGACGATCTGGGCTTCCCGCGGGCTCAGTTCACCGTGCTGGTAGGGGTTCGCGACCACCAGGAGGCCGCCGGGACGCAGGACGCGGGCCGCCTCGGCGACGGCGGTGGCGCGGTCGGACATGTGCAGGAAGGACTCGATGGCGTACACGCGGTCGAACCGCGCCTCGTCGAAGGGGAGGGCCATGCCGTCGGCCCGGCGGAACGCGACCTGCCCGTTGCCCTCGCCCACCTCGGGCAGCGCACCGGCCACCTCGACCTGCTGGGCGCTGATGGTGACACCGGTGACGTGCACGGACCACTTGCCCGCGATACGGGTCGCGGGTTTGCCGCTGCCGCAGCCGATGTCCAGCACCCGGTGGCCCGCGGACAGCGCGAGCCGCTCGGCGACCATATCGGTCAGCGTGTCGGTGGCCTCCTCGACCGAGGAATCGTCGTCGTTGTCGCGCCAATAGCCGAGGTGAATATTGCCCCCCATCACTTCGGAGAGGAGATCGGTCGACTGGTCATACATGTTCCCCACATCCGCCGAGGTGGGTATGTGCTGGTCGGCCATCTCTGATACACCCTTCCCAACTCCCTGCCGATGCCTCCGCACCGACCGAACCGGCACGCTACAAACCACCAACTCCCTTTGTCAACGGAGCACATAGAATTTCAGCGGCATCCGTTCTCGCGCCATGGTGAAAATCCACCGTATCTCGATCTCCTCATAGGCCAGGTTATCGGCCGCATGCCGAAAGATATTGGACAGTGCGGCAGGCATCAAGGTCTACTGACGTCGCGAGACCTCACCGACAACGACCGGTCCGCGCCCTGTCGGTCCCGGCCAGGTGGTCAGCGGGGGCCGCGCAGGGCCGGTGAATGGCCCGGATCTCGCACACAGCGACCCCTCACACATGGCGGTCTTGTTCTCGATATCGCAATGCAGTCACATTCTGACCTGCGACACGTACCTCGCTGCTCGTCCCGCCGTCGGCCGTTGGGGAGTTTCATGAGTACCGCCCGGACGTTCCCGCACGAATCAGCTCACATACCTGACGAACCGATCGCGGTGGTCGGCCTGTCCTGTCGTTTTCCCGGCGCCCCGAATCCGGCGGCATATTGGGGGCTCCTGCGCAACGGGGAAAGCGCCGTACGTGAAGCCCTGCCGGCACGGCGGCACCATTCCACCGGCTCGGCCGGATTCCTGGACCACGTCGACCTGTTCGATCCCGATTTCTTTGACATCTCGCCCCGCGAGGCGACCGCCATGGACCCGCAGCAGCGGCTGGCCCTCGAACTGAGCTGGGAGGCCCTGGAGGACGCCGGGACCGTCCCTGCCGACCTGAGGGACCGTGAGGTCGGCGTCTTCGTCGGCGCCATGTGGGACGACTACTCCGCGGTCACACACCGGCTCGGGGCCGGATCGGCGGGGCGGCACAGCATGACCGGCCTCCACCGCGGCGTCATCGCCAACCGCGTGTCGTACACCTTCGATCTGCGCGGCCCGAGCATGGTGCTCGACACCGGACAGTCCTCCTCGCTCGTGGCCGTCCACACGGCTGTCGAGAGCTTGCGGCGCGGCGAGTCGGCTCTCGCGCTGGCGGGCGGGGTGAACCTCATGCTCGCCCCCGAGAGCACGCTCCACTCGGAGCGGTTCGGCGGGCTCTCCCCGGACGGGCAGTGCTTCACCTTCGACGCCCGCGCCAACGGATACGTCCGTGGCGAGGGCGCCGGTTTCGTCGTCCTCAAGCCGCTCTCCCGGGCCCTCGGCGACGGCGACCACGTCTACTGCGTCATCGAGAGCACCGCGATGAACAACGACGGCGCGGGCGAGGGGCTGACCGTGCCGACCTCCCGCGGGCAGCAGGAGGTCCTGCGCTCGGCGTACGGGAGGGCCGGTGTCGATCCGGCCACCGTGCAGTACGTGGAGCTGCACGGCACCGGTACGAAGGCGGGTGACCCGATCGAGTCCGCCGCCCTCGGCGCGGTGCTCGGTGCCGACCGCCGGGCCGGGGACGCGCCGCTGCTGGTGGGGTCGGTGAAGACCAATATCGGGCACCTGGAGGCCGCCGCCGGTGTCGCCGGTCTCATCAAGACGGCGCTGAGCATCGAGCACCGGGAGATTCCGCCGAGCCTGAACTTCGTCACGCCGAACCCGCTCATCCCCTTGGCCGAGTGGAACCTGCGCGTGCAGACCGAGCCGGGCCCGTGGCCGCGTCCTGACGGCCTCCTCCTGGCCGGTGTCAGCGCTTTCGGCATGGGCGGCACGAACTGTCATGTGGTGCTCTCCGACGCTCACCGGGCGCCGGTCCCCGCGAGTGACGGGCCGCCGGCAGGGAGCCCGTCGGCGGGCAGCCCCGCGCTCCTGCCGTGGGTGGTCTCCGGTCGATCGCGCGCCGCGCTCCGCGCGCAGGCCGGACTCCTCCACGAGCGGCTCGCCGCCGACCCGGCGCAGGACCCGGCGAGTGTCGGGGTCTCGCTCTCCCGGCACCGCACCGCCTTCGAGGAACGCGCGGTCGTCCTGGGCGGTGACCGCGGTGCCCTCCTGGGCGGTCTTGAGGCGCTCGTCCGGGACGCGCCCGCCCCGAACCTGGTGCGCGGATCCGCCCGCGGGGCGGGTGGGACGGCCTTCCTGTTCACCGGGCAGGGCAGCCAGCGCCCGGGGATGGGGCGTCAACTGTACGCCCGCGTTCCGGTGTTCGCCGAGGCCCTGGACGAGGTGGCCGCCCAGTTCGAGGGCCGGCTCTCCCACCGGCTCCAGGATGTGATCTTCGCGGAGCCCGGTACGCCCGAGGCCGCGCTCCTGGACCGGACCGACTTCACCCAGGTCTCGCTCTTCGCGCTGGAGGTCGCGCTCTTCAGTCTGGTGCGGCGGTGCGGACCGCGCCCCGACTTCCTGCTCGGCCACTCCGTCGGCGAACTGGTGGCCGCCCAGGTGTCGGGGGTGCTGTCCCTGGCGGACGCCTGCACCCTGGTCGAGGCGCGCGGGCGGCTGATGCGGCGGGCCACCGGGGGCGGCGCCATGATCGCCCTCCAGGCCGACGAGCGCGAGGTGCGCGCGGCGCTGCCGGGCCCGGACGGCCCGGTCTCCGTCGCCGCCGTCAACGGACCGCTGGCCACCGTGATCTCCGGTGACCGGGAGGCCGCCGAGCGGGTCGCCGAGGAATTCGCGGCCCGGGGCCGCAAGACCAAGCGGCTCACGGTCAGCCACGCCTTCCACTCACCGCACATGGACGGCGTGCTGGAGGAGTTCCGCTCCGTCGCCGCCCGGCTGACCTACCACGCTCCCGCGATCCCGGTGGTCTCCAACGTCACGGGCGCGCTCGCCACGGCCGAGGAACTCGGCTCACCCGACTACTGGACCCGGCACATCCGTACCGCCGTACGGTTCCTCGACGGGGTCCGCCTGCTGCGGGCCGAAGGCGTCACCAGCTACCTGGAACTCGGCCCCGGCGGACTGGCCGCGATGGCCAGGGAAGGGCTCGCGGACGGGAACACGCCGACCGGCGCCGCGGTCGTCCCCCTGTTGCGGGACCGGCAGCCCGAGGACCGTACGGTCACCACCGCGCTCGCCGAGGTGTTCGTACGCGGGGCGCGGGTGGACTGGCAGGCGCTGACCGGTTGGACCGGCGAGCGGACCGGTCTGCCGACATACGCCTTCCAGCGTCGGCCGTTCTGGCTGGCGGACGCCGACGGGGCGGCCGGCACCGGAGCCGGGGAGCCGCGGACCACGGACGACGCCTCCCCCGCCGTGGAGGACGCCACGGACGACGCCTCCCCCGCCGTGGGGACGGCCGCTACGCCGCAGGCGCGCGTCCACGGAGCGGCGGCGGATCTCCACGAGGTGGTGGGGGCGAGCGTGGCGTCGGTGCTCGGGCACCTCTCGTCCGACACCGTCGAGATGGACCGCACGTTCAAGGAGCTGGGTTTCGACTCGCTCACCGCGGTGGAGTTCCGCGACCGGGTGGCCGAGGCCACCGGTCTGGAGCGCCTGGCGCCGACTCTGATCTACAACCACCCGACGCCCGAGGAGCTGGTGCGCTTCCTGCGGGGCGAACTGTCCGGCGAGCAGCCCGCCTCCGAGGGGCCCCGGCGGAGGGCGGCGGCGGGGGACGAGCCGATCGCGATCGTGGGCATGGGCTGCCGTTTCCCCGGGGGCGTGAGTTCACCGGAGGACCTGTGGCGCCTCGTCTCCGAGGGCCGGGACGCCATTTCCGGGTTCCCCTCCGACCGCGGCTGGAGCACGGAGGCGCTCAGCGACCCGGAGAACCCGGAGGTCCGGTACGCGCGGGAGGGCGGATTCCTCTACGACGCCGCCGCGTTCGACGCGGAGTTCTTCGGGATCAGTCCACGCGAGGCCCTCGCCATGGACCCGCAGCAGCGACTTCTGCTGGAGACCGGGTGGGAGGCGCTGGAGCGGGCGGGAATCGTCCCCACCTCCCTGCGGGGGCGCCAGGTAGGGGTGTTCGCGGGCGCGACGGCCCAGGACTACGGGCCCCGGCTGGGCGAGCCAGGACAGGGGGCCCAGGGCTATCTGCTGACCGGCAACACCGCCAGTGTCATCTCGGGCCGGCTGTCGTACACCCTCGGCCTGGAGGGACCGGCCGTCACCGTGGACACTGCCTGTTCCTCCTCGCTCACGGCGCTGCATCTCGCGTGCGGGTCCCTGCGGCGCGGCGAGTGCGCGATGGCGCTGGCCGGTGGCGTGACCGTGATGGCGACGCCCGGCATGTTCGTGGAGTTCGCCCGGCAGCGCGGGCTGGCGCCCGACGGCCGTTGCAAGCCCTTCGCCGGGGCCGCCGACGGGACCGGCTGGAGCGAGGGGGTGGGGATGGTGGTGCTGGAGCGTCTGTCGGACGCCCAGCGGCACGGACACCAGGTGCTGGCGGTCGTCCGCGGCTCCGCCGTCAACCAGGACGGGGCCAGCAACGGCCTGACCGCCCCGAACGGGCCCTCGCAGGAGCGGGTGATCCGGCAGGCGCTGAGCGACGCCGGGCTGTCCGCTCAGGACATCGACGCCGTGGAGGCACACGGCACGGGCACGAGGCTGGGCGATCCGATCGAGGCGCAGGCGCTCGTGGCCACGTACGGGCAGGGCCGGGACGGCGCGGCGCCGTTGTGGCTCGGCTCGGTCAAGTCGAACATCGGTCACACCCAGGCGGCGGCGGGGATCGCCGCGGTCATCAAGATGGTGATGGCGCTGCGGCACGGGCGGCTCCCCGCCAGCCTGCACATCGACGAGCCGACGCCGCATGTGGACTGGTCGGCGGGTTCGGTGGCGCTGCTGACCGACGCGGTGGAGTGGCCGGAGGGCGAGCGGGTACGCCGGGCGGGCGTCTCCTCGTTCGGCATCAGTGGGACGAACGTCCACGCCATCCTCGAACAGGCCCCGGCCGCCGGACCGGCCGCCGTCGCGACGCGGGAGCCGCAGGGCCCCGAGGACAGGGCCGCTCCGCGGGCGGCGGCCGTACCGTGGCTCCTGTCGGCGAAGACCCCCGAGGCCCTGCGCGACCAGGCGATGGGGCTGCGGGCGCGTCTCGACGGCCGCGACGGCCTCGCCCCGGCCGACGTGGGTCTGTCGCTGGCCACCACGCGGGCCGTCTTCGAGCACCGCGCCGTGCTGACGGGCGCGGACCGGAGCGAACTGCTGGCCGCCCTGGACGCGCTGGTGCGGGACGCCCCGTCCGACCGCGCGGTCCGCGGCCGGGCGGAGAGCGGCACCCGGACCGTGTTCGTCTTCCCTGGGCAGGGGGCGCAGTGGGCGGGCATGGCCGTGGAACTCCTCGATTCCTCGGCCGTGTTCCGCGCGCGGATGGAGGAGTGCGACGCGGCGCTGGGCGCCGTGGTGGACTGGTCGCTCCTGGAGGTGTTGCGCGAGGCCCCCGGGGCGCCGACGCTGCGGCGGGTCGACGTCGTACAGCCCGCGCTGTTCGCGGTGATGGTGTCGCTGGCCCGGCTCTGGGAGTCCTACGGGGTGCGTCCCTCCGCCGTGGTCGGGCACAGCCAGGGCGAGATCGCCGCGGCCTGTGTGGCCGGAGGGCTCTCCCTCGCGGACGCCGCGAAGATCGTCGCGCTGCGCAGCCTGGCCCTGACCGCGGTTTCCGGTCTGGGCGGCATGGTGTCGGTGTCGCTGTCCGTGGAGCGGATACGGCAACTGCCGTGCTGGGACGCGCGTCTCGACATCGCGGTGATCAACGGGCCGTCCTCGGTGGTGGTCTCCGGGGAGCAGCGGGCGCTGGAGGAACTGCTGGCGGCGTGCGCCGCCGAGGGCGTGCGGGCCAAGCAGATACCGGTGAGCTACGCGGCGCACTCCGCGCAGGTCGAGGCCATCCGCGAACGCCTGCTGGAGGTCCTGGACGAGGTGGAACCGCGCTCGGGCGACGTCCCCTTCTATTCGACGGTGACCGGGGAGCTGCTGGACACCCGTGAGCTGAACGCCGAGTACTGGTACCGCAATCTGCGCGAACCGGTCGAGTTCGAGCGGACCATGGGGACGGTCCTGAAGAAGGGCCGGACGCTGCTGGTCGAGATCAGCCCGCATCCGGTGCTGGGGGTCGGCGCGCAGGAGGCGCTGGAGACCTTCGGCGGGTCGGGCGCCGTGGTCGGCTCGCTGTACCGGGGGGACGGCGGTCCCGGGCGGTTCCTGACCTCCCTCGCGCAGGCGTTCGTTCTCGGAGCGCCGGTGGACTGGCGGGCGGCCTTCGCCGGGTCCGGCGCCGCGCCGACCGATCTGCCGACGTACGCCTTCCAGCGGCGACGGTACTGGCTGACGCCCGAGGCGGCTCCCGAGGCGGCTCCCGCGACGGCGGGGAACGGCGCGGACGAGCGGTTCTGGGACGTGGTGGAGCGCGGGGACGCGCGGGAACTGGCCGCCGAGGTCGGCCTCGGTGAGCCGGAGGCCGTGCGGGCGTTGTTGCCGGCGCTGGCCGCGTGGCGCCGTCGCCAGCGCGAGGAGGCCGCCGTCGGCTCCTGGCACTACCGGACCGCGTGGCAGTCCTTGCCGAAGGCGGGGGCGGGCTCGCTGTCCGGCCGGTGGCTCGTGGTGGTCCGCGAGGGCGCCGAGCGGGAGCAGCCGGCCGCGGCCGTGCTGGAGGTGCTGGACAGGAGCGGCGCGGACGTGGTCGCGCTGGCCGTGCCGCCGGGGCTGGGACGGCGGGAGCTGGCCGGGCGGTTGCGGTCCGCGTCGCCAGGCGACGGCGGTCCGGCCGGTGTACTGGCGCTCCCGGCGCCGGACGCGGGGCGGGTGCCCTCGGCGGCCGGGCACTGCGCGGACGTGACGCTCGTCCAGGCACTCGGCGACAACGGCTGGTCCGCGCGGCTGTGGTGCGTGACCCGGGGCGCCGTCACCGTAGGAGCCGGTGACCCGGTGACCGCGCCCGCGCAGACGCAGGTCTGGGGGCTCGGGCGGGTCGCCGCGGTGGAGCACCCCGAGCGGTGGGGCGGTCTCGTCGATCTGCCCGCGGAGGCGGACGCCAGGGCGCTCGGGCAGTTGCCGGGCGTACTGGCCGGTGTGTACGGAGGGGACGGCGAGAACCAACTCGCGGTGCGCGTCGAGGGAGTGTTCGGACGCAGGCTGCTGCGCGCGCCGGAGGCGGCCACCGGGCGGCCGTGGGTGCCCCGGGGCACCGTGCTGATCACCGGTGGCACCGGAGCGCTCGGCGGTCACACCGCGCGCTGGCTGGCCGGTAACGGCGCCGAGCACCTCGTGCTGGTCAGCCGCAGCGGTCGCGACGCCGTCGGCGCAGCCGTGCTGGAGAGCGAACTGGCCGCACTCGGCGCCCGGGTCACCACGGTGGCCTGCGACGTCACCGACCGCGAGGCGCTGGCCGGGCTGCTGGCCGGGCTCGACGCCGACGGCAGCCCGCTCAGGGCGGTCGTCCACGCGGCCGGGAGCATCGAGAAGGCTCCGCTCGACTCGCTGACGCCGTCGCGGTTCGCGGCCGTGCTGGGAGCGAAGGCGGACGCGGCGCACCATCTGCACGAACTCACCCAGGACCGGGATCTGGACGCCTTCGTGATGTACTCCTCCGTCTCCGCGCTGTGGGGAGGCTCGGGCTACGGCGGCTACTCGGCCGCCAACGCCTACCAGGACGGTCTCGCGGAGTACCGCAGGGGGCGGGGGCTCCGTGCGACCTCCGTGATCTGGGGTCCGTGGGCCGAGGACGGGATGACCTCGCGCGACGGCATGGAGCGGGAGCTGGCCCGTCAGGGGCTGCGTCTGCTGGCCCCTGACCGCGCGATCGAGGCCCTGCGGTCGCGCGTCGGGGACGACCCCTCGCCGGTCGTCGCCGACGTGGACTGGGAGACGTTCTACGCGGGCTTCTCCTCGACGACCCCGAGCCGGCTGTTCCACGAGGTACCGGAGGTGCGGCGGGCTCTCCTGGAGACGCCGTCCCGGACCGGCGCGGCGGACGCGGCGCCCGCCGAGACCCTCGCACGACAACTCGGCGCGCTGCCCGCCCGCAAGCGCCGGGCGGCGACGTCCCGGATCGTCGCCGCCCAGGTGGCGGCCGTACTCGGGCACGCCGACGCGGGCCGGATCGGGGACCGTTCGCCGTTCAAGGAGCTGGGCGTCGACTCGGTGATCGCGGTGGAGCTGCGCAACCGGCTCCAGGACAGGACCGGCCTGAGTCTGCCCGTGACCGTGGTCTTCAACCACCCGTCGCTGGAGAGGCTGGTCGACTTCCTCATCGCCACCGCGCTCCCGGAGAGCGGGATCGAGAGCGGCCGGGAGGACCACGCGGAATCGGCAGGCGAAAGAGAAATGAAACGCGAGAGGGACACGCATGAGGCAGAGCAGAAGATAAACGAGATGGACGCCGAAGAATTGGTGCGGCTCGTACTCGGCGAAGATTAGGAACACACCGAAAAGAACGCACTCCCGAGGCAATCTATCTGTGAGGACCCATGGCCACGTCGCCGGATAAGATCGTCGATGCCCTGCGCACGTCTATGAAGGAGACGGAGCGGCTGCGGCAGCAGAACCAGGAGCTGGTCGCCGCCGGGCACGAGCCGGTGGCCATCGTCGGGATGGGCTGTCACCTCCCCGGCGGCGTGCGGACCCCGGATCAGTTCTGGCAGCTCGTCTCCTCGGGCGGCGTCGCCGTCTCCGGTTTTCCGACGGACCGCGGCTGGGACCTCGACGCCTTGTTCGACGCGGACCCGGACCGTCCGGGAACCGTGTACACGAGGCACGGCGGTTTCCTCGACGATGTGGCCGGATTCGACGCGGAGTTCTTCGGGATAAGCCCTCGCGAGGCGGTGGCGATGGACCCGCAGCAGCGTCTTCTGCTGCACACCTCGTGGGAAACGCTGGAGCGGGCCGGAATCGACCCGGCGACGCTGCACGGAAGCCGGACGGGCGTCTACATAGGAACGGCTTTCCAGGATTACGCGACCCGGGTACGGCCGGCCGATCTCAAGGAATACGAAGGGTATTTCCTGACCTCGGGGGCGGCGAGCGTGCTGTCCGGCCGTATCGCGTACACCCTCGGTCTCGAAGGCCCCGCGGTCACCTTCGACACGGCGTGCTCGGCGTCGCTGGTGGCGATCCACGCGGCGTGCCAGGCGCTGCGCCGCGACGAGTGCTCCCTCGCGCTGGCCGGCGGCGTCACCGTGATGACGACCCCCGCTCAGCTGCAGGGCTTCAGCAGGCAGCGGGGGCTGTCCGCGGACGGGCTGTGCCGGTCGTTCGCGGCGGCGGCGGACGGCACGGGCCTTTCCGAAGGCGTCGGCGTCCTGCTCCTGGAGCGGCTCTCCGACGCCCGGCGGCTCGGTCACCGCGTGCTGGCCGTGGTCCGCGGGAGCGCGACGAACCAGGACGGCGCGAGCAATGGCCTGTCCGCGCCGAACGGGCCCGCGCAGGAACGGGTGATCCGTCAGGCCCTGTCCGACGCCCGGCTCGCCCCCTCCGAGGTGGACGCGGTCGAGGCGCACGGCACCGCGACCACCCTGGGCGACCCGATCGAGGCGCAGGCCCTGCTGGCCACCTACGGCCGCGACCGCGACGATCGGCTGTGGCTGGGCTCGGTGAAGTCCAACGTGGGGCACACCCAGGCGGCGGCCGGGGTGGTCGGCGTCATCAAGATGGTGCTGGCGATGCGGCACGGCGTGCTGCCGCGGACCCTGCACGTCGACGAGCCGACCCCGCACGTGGACTGGTCCTCGGGCCGGGTGGAGCTGCTGACGCGCGCGACCGAGTGGCCGGAGACCGGCCGTCCGCGCCGCGCCGGGGTGTCGTCCTTCGGGATCAGCGGCACCAACGCGCACGTGATCCTGGAGCAGGCGCCGACGGGCGACACTCCCCGGGCCCTCGCCGCGACACCGCCCGAGGTGATCCCCTGGGTCCTGTCCGCGCGGGGGCAGGACGCCCTGCGCGACCAGGCGCGCAACCTGCTGTCCTGGCTGGATGACCACGACTCGCTCACCGCGGCGGACGTCGGGCACGCGCTGGCCACCACCCGTTCGGTCTTCTCGCACGCCGCCGCCGTCGTCGCGGGGAGCGGCGAGGAGTTGGTCCAGGGGCTGACGGCGCTGGCCGAGGACCGGCCCGATCCGCGGGTGACGCTCCGCGGGGCGGCCCGCGGGAAGCTCGGGTTCCTGTTCACCGGCCAGGGCAGCCAACGCGTGGGAACGGGGCGCGAGCTGTACCGGAGCCACCCGGTCTTCGCGCGGGCCCTGGACGCGGTGTTCGCCGCCCTGGACCCGCATCTGGACCGGCCGCTTCGTGAGGTGATGTTCGAGGCGGAGGGCACCGGGGGTGCGCTGGACCGGACCGAGTACACCCAGCCCGCCCTGTTCGCGCTGGAGGTCGCGCTCTTCCGGCTGTTCGCGCACTGGGGGGTACGCCCGGACCAGGTGGCGGGCCACTCCATCGGCGAGGTGGCCGCCGCCCACGTCGCCGGTGTCCTGTCCCTGCCGGACGCGGCGACCCTGGTGGCGGCGCGCGGCAGGCTGATGCAGGCCCTGCCAGAAGGCGGTGCCATGACCGCCGTACAGGCCACCGAGGAAGAGGTGGCGCCGCTGGTGGCGGAGCGCGCCGACCGGATCGGCCTGGCCGCGGTGAACGGCCCGGCCTCCCTGGTGGTCTCCGGCGAGGCGGCGGCCGTGCGCGAGGTCGGCGCCCACTTCGCCGCCCTGGGCCGCAAGACCAAGGAACTCACGGTCAGTCACGCCTTTCACTCACCGCTGGTCGACGCCATGCTGCCGGAGTTCCGCCGTGTCGTCTCCGCGCTGTCCTTCCACGCCCCCGACATCGCCGTCGTGTCCACGCTCACCAGCGAGGAGGTCACGGCGGAGGAGATCCGGACACCGGAGTACTGGGTGCGTCACGTCCGCGGGACCGTACGGTTCGCGGACGCCCTGCGCGTCATGGAGGCCGAGGGCGTCCACACCTTCCTGGAACTGGGGCCCGACGGCGTGCTGTCGGCCATGGGCAGGGACACGCTCAGCGGGGCGGCCGATGTGACCCCGGCGCTGCGCGCGGACCGGGCCGAACAGCTCTGTGTCACCACCGCGCTGGCCGGGCTGCACGGCCGGGGCGTCGCGGTGGACTGGAACGCCTTCTACGACGTGTCCGGGGGGCAGCCGGCGGAGCTGCCCAGCTACCCCTTCCGGCTCGGCCGCCACTGGCTGAACGCCCCGGCGTCCTCGGAGGTCGTCGGCTCCGCGGGCCTGAGCGCGGGCGGCCACCCCCTGCTCGGCGCGCGGGTCTCCCTGGCGGACGAGGACGAACTCGTCTTCACCGGACGGCTCTCGACGAGCGCGCACGCCTGGATCGCCGACCACAAGGTGTTCGACAGGACCGTGCTCCCCGGTACCGCCTACCTCGAACTGGCGCTGCACGCGGGCGAACGGGTCGGGCTCGACCGGGTGGAGGAGCTGACGTTCCACACCCCGCTGGTCCTGCCGGAACGGGAGGCCGTCACCCTGCAGATGCGCGTGGGGGCGGCGGCCGAGTCCGGGCAGCGGACGCTGAACCTGCACTCGCGTGCGGACGGCGGTGCGGACGGCGAACCGTGGACCCTGCACGCCACCGGGGTGCTCGCCGCGGCCACCGCGTCCGCGGCCGGGAACCTGGCCACCTGGCCGCCGAGCGGCGCCCGGCCGCTGGACGTCGGCGGGCTCTACCCGCTGATGGCGGAGACGGGCCTGGACTACGGGCCGGTGTTCCAGGGGCTGCGGGCCGCCTGGCGGCGCGGTGACGAACTGTTCGTGGAGGCGTGCCTGCCGGGCGACGCGGCAGCCGAGGACTTCGGTGTGCATCCCGCGCTGCTGGACTCGGCCCTGCACGGCGTCGCGCTGGATGTCGTCCTGCCCGGCTGGGACCGGGCCCGGCTGCCCTTCGCCTGGCGCGGGGTCACCCGGTACGCCACCGGCGCGCCGGTCCTGCGCGTGCGGCTGGCCCCGGTCGGTGAGGACGCGGTCTCGGTGATGGCCACCGACGAGACGGGCGAGCCCGTGCTGTCGGCCGAGGCGCTCGTCCTGCGCCCGGCCGGTCGCGACCGGATCGGCGCGGCCGGATCCGCCGCCCACGACCGGCTCTTCCAGCTGAGCTGGGAGACGCTCGCCCCGGCGGCCGCGGACACGACGGCCCCGTCGTCCTGGGCGGTCGTGGCCGCCGAGGACGACGTGCCGCTGTCGCGTCTCGCCGTCGCACCCCGCGCCGTCCACCGGGACCTGGACTCGCTCGGCCGGGCGACGGCGGCCGGCCAGGAGGCCCCCGACGCGGTGCTCGTCCCCTGCCACGCGGGCACGCTCGCGGCCGCCGACCGCCCCGACGCGGTCCGCGCCGCCGCCCACCGGGTGCTCGGCGTCGTGCAGGCGTGGCTGGCCGACGAACGCTTCGCCGGCCGCAGGCTGGTCCTCCTCACCCGGCGGGCCGTCGCGGTGGGCACGGAGGACGTGCTCGATCTCGCGCACAGCGCCGTCTGGGGGCTGGTGCGCAGCGCCCAGTCGGAGAACCCCGGCCGTTTCGTCCTGGTCGACCTGGACGGCGAGGAGGACTCCTACCGTCTGCTCGCCGCGGCCCTCGCCTCCGGTGAGCCGCAACTGGCCGTGCGGGCGGGCGCGCTCAGGGTGCCCCGGATGACACGCCCGCGCCGGGAACGGGCCCTGCCGGTGCCCTCGACCCCCGCCTGGCGGCTGGGCGTCGGCAGCGGCGGGACCCTCGACCACCTCGCCCTGGCGGCGCACCCCGAGGCGACCGGGCCGCTGGCCCCCGGCCAGGTACGGGTGGCGGTGCGGGCCGCCGGCCTGAACTTCCGTGACGCCCTCAACGCGCTGGGCATGTATCCAGGAGAGCCGGGTCCGCTCGGTGTGGAGGGCGCCGGTGTCGTCGGCGAAGTGGGCCCCGGGGTCACCTCGGTGGCCCCGGGCGACCGGGTGCTGGGCATGATCTTCGGCGGGATCGGTCCGGTGGCCGTGACCGACGAGCGGCTGCTCGCCCGGGTTCCGGACGGCTGGTCCTTCGCGGCGGCGGCCTCCGTTCCCGCCGTATTCCTGACCGCCTACTACGCGCTGACCGAGCTGGCGGATCTGCGGCCCGGCCAGTCGGTGCTGGTGCACGCCGCGACCGGCGGCGTCGGTACGGCCGCCGTCCAGCTGGCCCGGCATCTGGGCGCCGAGGTGTACGCGACGGCCGGGCCCGCGAAATGGGGCGCGCTGCGGGCGATGGGCCTGGACGAGGCGCACATCGCCTCCTCCAGGACGCTGGAGTTCGAGGAGAAGTTCCGGCGGACCAGCGTGGGGCGGGGCGTGGACGTCGTCCTCGACTCGCTGGCCGGTGAGTTCGTCGACGCGTCCCTGCGGCTGCTGTCCCCCGGCGGCCGGTTCCTGGAGATGGGCAAGACCGACGTACGGGACGCCGCGGTGGTCGCGGCCGAGCACGACGGCGCGGCCTACCGGGCGTTCGACCTCGTCGACGCCGGGCCCGACCGCATCCGGACGATGCTGGACGAGGTGCTCGGCCTGTTCGGGCGTGACGTGCTGCGCCTGCCGCCGCTGACCACCTGGGACGTGCGCCACGCGGCCGAGGCCTTCCGGTTCGTCAGCCAGGCACGCCACATCGGCAAGGTGGTGCTCACCGTGCCCTCCGGTCTCGATCCCGAGGGCACGGTCCTCGTCACGGGCGGCACCGGGGCCCTCGGCTCCGCCGTGGCCCGCCGACTGGTGGAGCGGCACGGTGTGAAGCACCTGACGCTGGCCGCCCGCCGGGGTGCCGAGGCCCCCGGCGCGGACGCCCTGGTGGCCGAACTCACGGCGCGGGGCGCCGTCGTGACCCTCGCCGCCTGCGACGTCACCGACCGCGCGGCGCTGCGGCGACTGCTCGACTCCGTGCCGGCCGCCCATCCGCTGACCGGCGTCGTCCACACGGCCGGGGTGCTCGACGACGGCGTGCTGGCCGCGCTCACCCCCGGGCGGCTGGACACCGTACTGCGCCCCAAGGCGGACGCCGCGCTGCTCCTCGACGAGTTCACCCGGGACGCGGATCTGTCGGCGTTCGTCCTCTTCTCCTCGACCGCGGGTGTGCTCGGCGGCGCGGGGCAGGCGAACTACGCCGCGGGCAATACCGTCCTGGACTCCCTGGCCGCTCACCGCGCGGCCGTGGGGCTGCCCGCACTGTCCCTGGCCTGGGGGCCGTGGGCGGACTCCGGGAGCATGCTCGGCGGGCTGGGCGACGTGGACCTGGCGCGGCTGGGCCGCACCGGCCTGGTGCCCCTCTCGGACGCGGAGGGCCTGGATCTCTTCGACGCCGCTCTCGCCTCGGGCGAGGCGGCCCTCATCCCGGCCAGGGTCGACGGATCCGCCCTGCGCCGGATACCGGCCGAGGAGACGCCGCCCGTGCTCCGCGGGCTCGTCAGAGCGCCGAAGCGGCGGGCGGGCCGGGGTGCGGCGAGGCCCGCGGCGGCCGCGGCGCTGCGCGAGCGGCTGGCGGCCCGTACCGGTGCCGAGCGGGAAGAGATCGTCCTCGACCTGGTGCGTACGCACGCGGCGGCGGTACTGGGCCACGCCGACGGGGCGACGGTCGTCTCCGGCCTCACGTTCAAGGAGCTGGGTTTCGACTCGCTGACCGCGGTCGAGCTGCGCAACCGGCTGGCCGGGGCCGTCGGCGCACCGCTCTCGTCCACCCTGATCTTCGACCACCCGACGCCCACGGCGCTGGCCCGGCATCTGGAGACCGAACTGCTGGGCGCCGCGCCGGTGGAGGCGGGAGCCGCGGCCACCCCCGCCGCGCGGCCGGTGGACGACGATCCCGTCGCCATCGTGTCGATGAGCTGCCGCTATCCCGGGGGCATCGCGACACCGGAGGACCTGTGGCGGCTCGTCATCGACGAGTCCGACGTGGTGTCCCCGTTCCCGGACGACCGCGGCTGGGACGTGGAGAGCCTGTACGACCCGGACGCGACCCGGCCGGGGACCACGTACGTACGGGTGGGCGGCTTCCTCGACGACGCCGCGCGGTTCGACGCGGAGCTGTTCGGGATCAGTCCGCGTGAGGCGCTGGCCATGGACCCCCAGCAGCGGCTGCTGCTGGAGACCTCCTGGGAGGTGCTGGAGCGGGCCGAGATCGACCCGACGTCGCTGAAGGGCAGCTCGGTCGGGGTGTTCATCGGCGCCGCTTCGCAGGGCTATCCCTCGGACCCGCGGCAGACACCCGACGATCTGGGCGGCTATCTGCTGACCGGCAGTACGGCGAGTGTCATGTCCGGCCGGATCGCCTACGTCTTCGGCGTGGAGGGGCCCGCGGTGACCATCGACACCGCCTGTTCCTCCTCCTTGGTCGCGCTGCACATGGCGGCGCAGGCCCTGCGGCAGGGCGAGTGCTCGCTCGCCGTGGCGGGAGGAGCCGCCGTCATGGCCGCGCCCGACATCTTCCTGGAGTTCAGCCGTCAGCGCGGGCTGTCCCCGGACGGCCGCTGCAAGGCGTTCGCCGCGTCGGCGGACGGCACCGGCTGGGGTGAGGGCATCGGCACGATCCTGCTGGAGCGTCTGTCGGACGCGCGGCGCAACGGACACCCCGTCCTGGCCCTCGTCCGGGGCTCCGCGATCAACTCCGACGGAGCCAGCAACGGCCTGACCGCGCCCAACGGCCCTTCCCAGCAGCGGGTGATCCGGCAGGCGTTGGCCAACGCCCGGCTGTCGGGCGGCGACGTCGACGTGGTGGAGGCGCACGGCACGGGCACCAAGCTCGGTGACCCCATCGAGGCGCAGGCCCTGGCGGCGACGTACGGGCGCGATCGGGAGAAGGACCGTCCGCTGCGGCTGGGCTCGGTGAAGTCCAACATCGGCCACACCCAGGCGGCCGCGGGAATGGCCGGCGTGATCAAGATGGTGACGGCGATGCGGCACGGAACACTCCCCCGCACCCTGCACGTCGACCGGCCCACTCCGGAGATCGAGTGGGCGGACAGCGGGCTGTCCCTGCTGACCGAGACCGTCCGGTGGCCCGAGACCGGGCAGCCCCGGCGCGCCGCCGTCTCGTCCTTCGGCATCAGCGGCACCAACGCCCACGTGATCATCGAGCAGGCGCCGCCCCCGGCCGCCGGGCCCGGCCCGGCGCCGGACGCGGTCGCCCCCCTGCCCGTCGTGCCCTGGACGCTGTCGGGCAAGAGCGCCGGGGCGCTGCGCGCCCAGGCGGACCGGCTGCTCTCCCGTCTCCGCGAGAGGCCCGGATTCGAGGTGGAGGGGATCGGCCGGTCCCTGGCCACGACCCGCGCCACGCTCGATCACCGTGCCGTGATCCTGGGCGACGGGGCCGAGGCCATGCTGGCCGGTCTCACCGCGCTGGCCGGGGACCGCGACCTGGACTCCGTCGTACGGGGGCGGGAACGCGGCCGGGGCAGGACCGTGTTCGTCTTCTCCGGGCAGGGCTCGCAGTGGCCGGGGATGGCCGCGGAACTCCTCGACGGATCCGAGGTGTTCGCCGCCCGGATACGGGAGTGCGAGGCGGCCCTCGCGCCCTTCGTCGACTGGTCCTTGACGGCTCTGCTGCGGCGGGCCGACGACGCTCCCTCGCTGGACCGGGTGGATGTCGTCCAGCCCGCCCTGTTCTCCGTCATGGTGTCGCTGGCGGCCCTGTGGCAGTCCCTCGGCGTACGGCCGAACGCGGTGATGGGTCACAGCCAGGGGGAGATCGCCGCCGCGTGCGTGGCCGGGGCCCTGTCCCTCGACGACGCGGCCAGGACCGTGGCACTGCGCAGCAAGGCGCTGGCCGCGATGTCCGGCGAGGGCGGCATGATGTCCGTGGCGCTGGGCGAGGACGACATCTCCCGGCTGGTGACACGCTGGGAAGGCCGGCTGTCGGTCGCCTCGGTGAACGGCGCCTCGTCCACGGTCGTCTCCGGCGACCCGGACGCGCTCCAGGAACTGGAGAGGCGCTGCAAGCTCGACGGGACACGGACCAGGACGCTCCCGGTGGACTACGCCTCGCACTCACCGCAGGTCGAGCGGGTACGGGAGCGGCTGCTGCGGGAGCTGGCGCCGATCGCCCCGCGGCCCGCCGAGGTCCCCTTCTACTCGACGGTCACCGGCACGGAGCTGGACACGACCGCGCTGGACGCCGACTACTGGTACCGCAACCTCCGCGAGACCGTCCATCTGGAGCGCGTCACCCGGCTGCTCCTGGAGCGCGGATTCGACGTCTTCGTCGAGGCCAGCCCGCACCCCGTGCTGACCATGGCGATCCAGGAGACCATGGAGGCCGCGAACGCGCCCGACGGGCAGGCGGTCGGTTCGCTGCGCCGCGGCGACGGAGGTCTCGGGCGCTTCCTCACCTCGGCCGCGGAACTGCACACCCGTGGTCTGCCGGTGGACTGGCCGGCGCTCTTCCGGGGGCCGCGCGGCGGCGCCGGTGAGCTGCCGACCTACCCGTTCGGCGGCGAGCGGTACTGGCTGGAGCGCTCCGGCGGTCCGGGGGACATGGCCTCGGCCGGTCTGGGGCCGGCCCACCACCCGCTGCTCGGCGCCGTGGTGGCGCTGCCCGGCTCGGCGGGCACGATCCTGGCCGGACGGCTGTCGACGCGGGCCCAGCCGTGGCTCGCCGACCACACGGTGCTGGACACGGTGCTCCTGCCCGGCACCGCACTGGCCGAACTGGCGCTGCGCGCCGCCGAGGAGACCGGCTGTGACACGGTCGAGGAGCTGACGCTCCTGGAGCCGCTGGTCCTCGACGGTGACGGTGGCGTACAGCTGCGCGTGACGGTCGAGGAAGGGGACGAGGCCGGGCGTCGCTCCGTCGAGGTGCACTCGCGGCCCGAGGCCGCGCCCGAGGACGCGCCGTGGGCACGGCACGCCGTGGGTGTGCTCGGCACGGGGCCGTCCGCTCCGCCGGACGCTCCGCGCGACGCGACGACACCGTGGCCGCCCCCGGACGCGGAACCGGTGGCCCTGGACGACGGGTACACGGCGCTGGCGGCGGCAGGACTCGGCTACGGACCGGCCTTCCAGGGGCTGCGCACCGTCCTGCGGCACGGTCAGGACCTCTTCGCCGAGGTGAGTCTCCCGGACGCGGAACAGGCCCGGCACTACGGAGTGCACCCGGCCCTCTTCGACGCCGCGCTGCACGCGATCGTCCTGGGCGGGCTGGTGGGCGAGGTCACCGAACCGCTGCTGCCGTACGCCTGGAAGGGGGTGCGCCTGCACGCCCCGGGGGCCGCTTCGCTACGGGTACGGCTGTCGCCTGCCGGGCCGAGGACGGTGTCGCTCACGGCGACCGACGCCTCCGGCGCTCCGGTGCTCTCGGTCGATTCGCTGATGGTGCGGCCGGTATCGCCGGGCGGCATCGAGAACGCCCGCGGCGGGCACCACCGTTCGCTCTTCCGGGTCACCGGTGAGCGGCTGGCGCTACCGGCGTCGGCCGCGCCGGTCGCGGGGACCTGGGCCGTACTGGGCCCGGAAGCGGCGCCGTTGGGCGGCGCCCCGCAGGCGACCGGGGTGCGGTGCGAGCGGTACGGGGACCTGGCCGCGCTGGCCGAGGCGCTCGCCTCGGGAGCCGAGCCGCCCGAGGTGGTCCTGGTGCCCTTCGCGAGCGGCACCCGGCACGGCACGGATCCGGCCGGATCCGTGCGGTCGGCCACCCACCGCGCGCTGGCGCGGATCCGGGCCTGGCTCGCCGACGAGCGGTTCGCCGCCTCGCGGCTGGTCTTCGTCACCCGCCACGCCGTGGCCGCCACCGCCGACGACGGGGCGCCGCGCGACCTGACCCACGCTCCGCTGTGGGGACTGGTGCGCTCCGCCCAGTCGGAGCATCCGGGGCAGTTCTGCCTGCTGGACACGGACGACGACGAGGCGTCGCGCCGGGTGCTGGCGGCGGCCGTGGCGTCCGGCGAACCCCAACTCGTCCTGCGCCGGGGCCTGGCGCTCGCCCCGCGGCTCAGCCGCGTCCCGTCCGTGCCGCAGGAGGCGGCCGACCGGCCGCTCGCCGCCGAGGGCACCGTCCTGATCACCGGCGGGACCGGCGGCCTCGGCGCGCTGCTCGCCCGCCATCTGGTGGCCCGGCACGGCGTGAGGGGACTGCTGCTCACCAGCCGCGGCGGCCCCGCGGCGGCGGGCGCGGCCGAGCTGGAGGCGGAACTCGTCGCCCTGGGCGCCCGGGTCACGGTGGCGGCGTGTGACGTGGCCGACCGGGAGGCCCTGGCCTCGCTGCTGGGCCGGGTCCCGGCGGAGCATCCGCTGACGGCGGTGGTGCACGCCGCCGGGGCGCTGGACGACACGGTGCTGACCTCGCTGACCCCCGAGCGCGTGGACACGGTGCTGCGGCCCAAGGTGGACGGGGCGCTGAACCTGCACGAACTGACCCGGGACGCCGGACTCGCGGCCTTCGTGCTCTTCTCCTCGGCCGCCGGGGTGCTGGGCACCGCGGGACAGGGCGGCTACGCGGCGGCGAACACCTTCCTGGACGCCCTCGCGCACGACCGGCGGGCCGCCGGTCTGCCCGGCACCTCCCTGGCGTGGGGGCTGTGGGAGCGGCGCAGTGGTCTCACCGACGGTCTGTCGGACCAGGATCTGCGCCGGATGGCGCGGTCGGGGGTCGGGCGGCTTCCCACCGACGAGGGTCTGGCGCTGTTCGACGCGGCTCTGCGGGCGCCGGAGGCGCTGCTGGTGCCGATGAGGCTGGACATCGCGGCGGTCTCGGCCGCGAGCGAGGCCGCTCCGCTGCCGTCGGTGCTGCGCGCCCTGGTCAGGGCCGGGCGGCGGCGCGGCGGCTCCGGAACGGCGTCGGGACCGGTCCAGCCGTTCGGGGAGCGGGTGGCCGCGCTGCCGCCCGAGGAGCGGGACCGGTCGTTCCTGCGGCTGGTGCGGGAGCAGGCGGCGACCGTGCTGGGGCTCGCCTCCGCGGAGGCCGTACAGGACAGCCGGGGATTCCTCCAGATGGGATTCGACTCCCTGACAGCGGTCGAGCTGCGCGGCCGGCTGAGCACGGCCACCGGCCTGCGCCTGCCCTCGACGCTGGTCTTCGATCACCCCACCCCCGCGGAGACGGCCCGCTACCTGCGGGAGCGGCTCTTCCCCGAGAGCCGGCCGCTCACCGGTCAGGAGGCGCGGGAACAGGAGTTCCGCGAGGCGCTGGCCACGATTCCGATCGCACGTCTGCGCCAGTCCGGCCTGCTGGCGGATCTGCTCAGGCTCGCCGGTGTCGACGAGGACCCGCGCGACACGACGGACGGCGAGCAGCCCGGCTTCGACGACATGAACGTCGACGATCTCGTGAGATCGGCCTTCGGCGGGGACAAGTCCTGATCTTGGATTCGATGGCAGGAGGGGCCATGGCCACATCGTCCGAAGCGGTTGTCGAAGCACTACGGGCTTCGTTGAAGGAGAACGAGAGGCTGAGGAACGCGGCGCGGGCCGCGGTCGAGCCGGTGGCCATTGTCGCGATGAGCTGCCGGTACCCGGCCGGCGCGAACTCGCCCGAGCGGTTGTGGGACCTGGTGGTGGACGGCGGCGACGCGGTGTCGGGGTTCCCCGGCGACCGTGGCTGGGATCTGACGTCGCTGTTCGCCGCCGACCCGGAACAGCGGGGCACCTCGTACACGAGGGAAGGCGGATTCCTCTACGACGCAGCGGAGTTCGACGCGGGATTCTTCGGTATCTCGCCGCGCGAGGCCCTCGCCATGGACCCCCAGCAGCGGCTGCTGCTGGAGACCTCCTGGGAGGCGGTCGAACGGGCCGGGATCGACCCGCTGTCCCTGCGGGGCAGCAGGACGGGCGTGTTCGCCGGAGTGATGTACCACGACTACGGCGCCCGGCCCGGCCTGCCGACCGAGGAGGTGGAGGGCTACCTCGGCACAGGGAGCGCGGGCAGCGTCGCCTCCGGCCGGATCGCGTACACCCTGGGCCTGGAGGGTCCGGCCGTCACGGTGGACACGGCGTGCTCGTCCTCGCTCGTGGCGCTGCACCTGGCGGTGCAGGCGCTGCGGCGCGGCGAGTGCTCCCTGGCCCTGGCGGGCGGGGTGACGGTCATGTCGACCCCGTCCACGTTCGTGGAGTTCAGCCGCCAGCGGGGGCTGGCCCCGGACGGCCGCTGCAAGTCCTTCGCCGACTCCGCGGACGGCGCCGGGTGGAGCGAGGGCGCCGGGGTGCTGCTGCTGGAGCGGCTCTCCGACGCGCGGCGCGGCGGCCGTCGCATCCTTGCCGTGGTGCGGGGCAGCGCGGTGAACCAGGACGGCGCGAGCAGCGGGCTGACCGCGCCGAACGGGCCCGCGCAGCAGCGGGTGATCCGTCAGGCCCTCGACGACGCCGCGCTGTCGGCCACGGACATCGACGTGATCGAGGGACACGGCACCGGAACGCCGCTCGGCGACCCGATGGAGGCCCAGGCGATCCTGGCGGCCTTCGAGGGGGAGCGCGAACGCCCCCTCTGGCTCGGCTCGGTGAAGTCGAACATCGGTCACACCCAGGCGGCCTCGGGCGTCGCCGGGGTGATCAAGATGGTGATGGCGCTGCGGCACGGCGTGCTGCCGGGGACCCTGCACGTCGACAAGCCGTCGACCCAGGTGGACTGGTCGGCCGGGACGGTGGAGCTGCTGACCGGGACCCGGCGGTGGCCGGACCCGGGACGGCCGCGTCGCGCCGGGGTGTCCTCCTTCGGGATCAGCGGGACCAACTCCCATGTGGTCCTGGAGGAGGCCCCGGCGGACGACCGGGAGCGGCCCGCGCCCGCGCCCGGGGGCCCGCTGCCGTGGCTCGTGTCGGGCCGGAGCGGGGCCGCGCTGCGGGAGCAGGCCGAGCGGCTGCTCCGGTATCTGGAGGGGGAACCGGGCCCGCGCCTCACCGATGTCGCGTTCTCCCTGGCCACGACGCGCTCGGCGTTCGAGCACCGCGCCGTCGTCGTGGCCGGGGACCGCGCCGAACTGGCGCGCGGTCTGCGTCGGCTCGCCGCCGGGGAGCTGCCCGCCGAGGGGGCGCGCGGCGAGGTCCGCGAGGGCGCTCTCGCGTTCCTGTTCACCGGGCAGGGCGCGCAGCGCGTCGGCATGGGACGTGAACTGTACGAGCGGTACCCGGTGTTCGCCGGGGCCTTCGACGACGCGTGCGCCGCACTGGACCGGCATCTCGACCGGCCGCTGCGCGACGTGGTCTTCGGGGCAGCGGGGACCGACGGCCTGCTCGACGGGACGGCGATGACACAGCCCGCGCTGTTCGCGGTCGAGGTCGCGCTCCACCGGCTGGTGGAGTCCTGGGGCGTACGGCCGGATTTCGTGTCCGGCCATTCCGTCGGCGAGCTGACCGCCGCGCATGTCGCGGGGGTGCTGTCCCTCGCGGACGCGGCCGTCCTCGTCGCCGCCCGTGGACGTCTGATGCGGGCGCTGCCGGAGGGCGGGGCGATGACCGCGGTGCAGGCCACCGAGGAGGAGGTCGCGCCGCTCCTGGCGGAGCGGGCAGGCCGGGCCGGTCTCGCGGCGGTGAACGGTCCGTCCGCCGTGGTGGTCGCCGGTGACGAGGACGCGGTGGGCGAGGTGGCCTCGTACTTCTCGGAGCGGGGCCGGAACACGAAACGGCTGCGGGTCAGCCACGCGTTCCACTCGCACCGTATGGACCCGATGGTGGCGGAGTTCGCCGAGGTCGTGCGGGGCGTGTCCCTGAACGCCCCGCGCATCGCGGTGGTGTCCGCGCTGACGGGCGCCGTGGTGACGCCGGAGGAGCTGTGCGAGCCGGAGTACTGGGCGCGGCACGCGCGGGACACCGTCAGGTTCCTCGACGCGGTACGGACACTGGAGGCCGAGGGCGTCACCGCTTTCCTGGAACTCGGCCCGGACGCCGTGCTCGCGGCGATGGGCCAGGAGTGTGTCCTCGGCGACGACGCCGTGTTCGCCGCGGCCTCGCACCGGGACCGGCCGGAGCGCACCGCCCTGCTGGCGGCGCTGGGCGGGCTGCATGTGCGGGGCACCGAGGTGGACTGGGCCGGTGTCCTCGACGGCGGCGACGGGCGGTGGGTGCCGCTGCCGACCTACGCCTTCCAGCGCGAGCGGTTCTGGCTGGCGGCCGAGGACGGCGCCGAACGGTCCCTGGCCCGGGTGGACGAGCACCGCTACCGCGTCGACTGGGCGGCCCTGCCGGATCCCGGCGCGGCCCCGCTGTCCGGCAGGTGGCTGGTGGTCTCGGCGGCGGGCGCGGAGGGACCGGCGGCGGAGACCGCGGCGGCCTGCCGACGGGCCGGAGCCGCCGAGGTCGTCCGGCTCACCGTCGACACCGGGACCGGAACCGACCGGGCCCTTCTCGGCCGCCGCCTGCGCGAGGCACTCGGCGAGGGGCCCCCGGTGGGAGCGGTGGTGTCCGTACTGGCCTCGGACGAACGGCCGTTGCCTGACGGGCCCGCGCTGAGCGGCGGGCTCGCGATGACGGTGGTGCTGGGGCAGGCGCTGGGCGACGCCGGAGTCGACGCGCCGCTGTGGTGTCTCACCCAGCAGGCGGTGGCCGTCGGTCCCGAGCCGGTCCGCAATCCGGCACAGGCCGCCGTGTGGGGGCTGGGGCGGGTCGCCGCGCTCGAATGGCCGCGTCGGTGGGGCGGACTGGTCGACCTGCCGGGAGAGGTGGACGAGACGGCACTCTCCCGTCTTGTGAGCATCTTCGCGAACCCGAACGGGGAGAGCCAACTGGCTTTGCGCGCGAGCGGAGTTCACGGCTGCCGCCTGGTGCGCTCCCCGCTGGCGCAGGCACCGGTGCGGCGTGCCTGGCAGCCCACGGGCACCGCGCTGGTGACCGGGGGAACGGGCGCGCTCGGCGCGCATGTGGCCCGCTGGCTGGCCGGGCAGGGCGTCCCGCACCTGGTGCTGCTCAGCCGTCGCGGGCGCGACGCCCCCGGCGTGGCCGCACTGGAGGCCGAACTCACCGGGATGGGCAGCGAGGTGACCGTCGCCGCGTGCGACCTCACCGACCGCGAGGACCTGCGCCGGGTCGTCGACGCCCTGCCCGAGGAGCGGCCGGTCACCACCGTCGTGCACGCGGCGGGCGCGAATCACGGCGAGAAGCCGCTCGCGCGCTGCGATCTGACGGAGATCGCCGAGGTGATGTCCGGCAAGCTCGAAGGCGCCAGGAACCTGGACGCCGTCTTCGACGGATCGGCGCCGGGCAGATCACCCGACGCGTTCGTCCTCTTCTCCTCGGGGGCCGGGGTGTGGGGCAGCACCGGGCAGGCGGCGTACGCCGCGGCCAACGCGTTCCTGGACGCCCTGGCCAGTGCCCGCCGGGCGGGCGGACAGGCCGCGACATCGGTGGCGTGGGGTGCCTGGGGCGGCGGCGGGATGGCCGGCGCCGAAGGGGCGGGCGAGTCGCTGCGCGAGCGCGGCGTCCCGCTGATGGCCCCGGAGACCGCTCTCGCGGGCCTGCGGGCGACGCTCGACCGCGACGAGACCACGTCCGCGTTCGCCGCCGTCGACTGGAGCCGGTTCGCTCCCGTGTACAGCATGTCGCGCTCGCGCGCGCTGCTGGACGACCTGCCCGACGCGCGGCGCGCTCTGCGCGTGGAGAGCGGGAGCGGACCGGAACGGGCCGGTTCCCTGCGGGAGGAGCTGACCCGCCTGACGGCGGACGAGCAGGAGCGGCTGCTCCTGGACCTGGTGCTCGCCCAGGCGGCGGACGCCCTGGGCCACCGTACGCGGGACGCCGTCCGCGCCACGTCGGCGTTCAAGGATCTCGGATTCGACTCGATGGCCTCGCTGACCCTGCGCAACCGGCTCAACGAGGCCACCGGCCTCGCCCTGCCGACCACCGTGGTGTACGACCACGCGACGCCGGTCGCTCTGGCCCGGCAGCTGCGCGCCGAGGTCCTCCCCCAGGGCGGGTCAGGCGCGGTGTTCGCCGAGGTGGACCGGCTGGAGACGGCGGTCGAGGCCATGGGGCCGGGCGACGAGGCCCGCGGCCGTGTCGTCGCGCGGCTGCGGACGCTGCTGTGGAAGTGGGACCAGCCCGATCCGACCGCTGGTGAACCGGATGACGCTCTGACGTCGGCGACCGACGACGAGATATTCCGCATCGTCAACAAGGAGCTGGGAATCTCGTGACCACGGCAGAGGACAGACTGCGCGAGTACCTGAAACTCGTCACCACCGAACTGCGTCAGACCCGGGCGCGTCTGGACCAGACCGAACAGCAGGAGTACGAGCCCCTCGCGATCGTGGGCATGGGCTGCCGTTTCCCCGGCGGCGTCGAGTCCCCGGAAGGGCTGTGGAGCCTGGTCGCCGACGGGGCCGACACGGTCGGCGGCCTCCCCCGCGACCGCGACTGGGACCTGGAGGGCCTGTACGACCCGGAGCCGGGGCGGCCGGGGAAGAGCTATGTCCGCACCGGTGCCTTCCTCGACGACGCGGCGGGCTTCGACGCGGAGTTCTTCGGGATCAGTCCGCGCGAGGCGCTCGCCATGGACCCGCAGCAGCGGCTGTGGCTGGAGATCACCTGGGAGGCGCTGGAGCGGGCGGGCATCGACCCGCTGTCCCTGCGGGAGAGCAGGTCCGGGGTCTTCGTCGGGCTGACCCACCAGGGGTACGCGTTCCCCTCGCGGGTCGACACCGGCGACGAGGTGGCCGGTTACCGGCTGACCGGCAGCACCGCGGCCGTGGCCGCCGGACGCACCTCCTACGTCCTCGGACTGACGGGCCCCGCGGTGACGATCGACACCGCTTGCTCCTCCTCGCTGGTCGCCCTGCACCAGGCGAGTCGCGCGCTGCGTGCCGGTGAGTGCTCCCTGGCCCTGGCGGGCGGGGTGACGGTGATGTCCACCCCGAACGCCTTCGTGGAGTTCTCCCGGCAGCGCGGGCTGGCGGCGGACGGCCGGTGCAAGTCCTTCGCGGGGGCGGCGGACGGCACCGGCTGGGGCGAGGGCGCCGGAGTCCTCGTACTGGAACGGCTGTCGGACGCGCGGCGCAACGGCCACCCGGTCCTGGCCCTCGTCCGCGGCTCCGCCGTCAACCACGGCGGCGCGGGGAACGGGCTGACCGCGCCCAACGGCCCGTCCCAGCAGCGGCTGATCGAGGAGACGCTGGCCAGTGCCCGGCTGTCGCCCGCCGACGTGGACGCGGTCGAGGCGCACGGGACCGGGACCACCCTGGGCGACCCGATCGAGGCACGGGCGCTGCTGGCGGCGTACGGGCAGGGGCGGCCGGAGGACCGGCCGCTGTGGCTGGGCTCGGTGAAGTCCAACATCGCGCACACCCAGGCGGCCTCCGGGGTGGCCGGGGTGATCAAGATGGTGATGGCGATGCGGCACGGCCTACTGCCCAGGACCCTGCACGTCGACGAGCCCACCCCCCACGTGGACTGGTCCAGCGGCGCCGTCCGCCTCCTCACCGAGGACCGGCCGTGGCCCGGCACCGAGAACGACCGGCCACGCCGCGCCGGAGTCTCCTCCTTCGGAGTCAGCGGCACCAACGCCCACGTCATCCTCGAACAGGCACCCAGGGACGGTACGGACAGCGAAGCGGACGCACCGGACGGGCCGTCGGACACGGTCGCCGCGTCGGCGCTCCCGTGGACGGTGTCCGGGGTGAGCCCGGGGGCCCTGCGCGAACAGGCGGCGCGGTTGGGCGCGTACGCCGACGCCCACCCGGAGGTGAGCGACGCCGACATCGGTCTGTCCCTCGCGACGACCCGCTCCGTGTTCCCCTACCGCGCCGTCGTGCTCGGCTCGGGCAGGGACGAACTCGTACGGGGCCTCGCGGCCCTGTCCCGGGGCGAGGAGAACCCCCGGGTGGTCCCCGCCGCCCCGTCGGCCGGCGGGCGGGGCGCCGCCGCGGCCGGGGGGCGGCGGAAAACGGTGTTCGTCTACCCGGGGCAGGGTTCGCAGTTCGCCGGGATGGCGGCGGGCCTGCTGGACTCCTCTCCGGTGTTCCGCGAGGCGATGGAGGAGTGCGCGGCGGCCCTGGCGCCGCACGTGGACTGGTCGCTGCCCGACGTGCTGCGGGCGCGGGACGACAGCTGGCTGGCGCGCGTGGACATCGTGCAGCCCGCGCTGTTCGCGGTGATGGTGTCGCTGACGGCCCTGTGGCGTTCGGTGGGGGTGACACCGGACACGGTGGTGGGCCACTCCCAGGGCGAGATCGCCGCGGCGTGCGTGGCGGGTGTCCTGTCGCTGGAGGACGCGGCCCGCGTGGTGGCCGTACGCAGCAGGGCGTTGCGGGCCCTGGCCGGCCGAGGCGGCATGGTCACGGTCGCGCTCGGTGCGGAGCGGGCCGCGTCCCTCGTCGCGTCCTGCGGTGACGGTCTGTCGGTGGCGGCGGTCAACAGCCCCTCCTCGGTGGTGGTGTCGGGCGAGGTGGAGGCCCTCGACGGTCTGCTGGCCAGGTGCGCCGACGAAGGGGTGCGGGCACGCCGCATCCCGGTGGACTACGCCTCGCACTCCCCCCAGGTCGAGGAGATACGCGAGGAACTGCTGGACGCGCTCGCCGGCATCTCGCCCGCCCCTGCCCGGGTGCGTTTCTGTTCGACGGTGACCGGCGGCCTCCTGGAGGCCGCGGATCTGCGGGCGGACTACTGGTACCGCAATCTGCGGCTGCCCGTGCGGCTGGCCGAGGCGACCCGGGAGCTGGCGTCGGGCGGCGCGGACGTCTTCCTGGAGATCAGCCCGCACCCGGTTCTCACCGTGCCGGTGCAGGAGACGATGGAGGACGCCGGGGCGGACGGCGCCCTGGTGACCGGTACGCTGCGCCGCGACGACAGCGGGCAGGACGGCTTCCTGCGGGCGGCGGGCACGCTGCACACCCACGGTGTTCCGGTCGACTGGGCGCCGTTGTTCGCGCGCGGCGGGGCGCGGCGGGTGGACCTGCCCACGTACGCCTTCCAGCGGCAGAGCTACTGGCTGCGCGACCGCGGCGGGGAGGCGGACCTCTCGGCGGCGGGCCTCACCGCGGCCGGCCACCCCCTCGTGGCGGCGGCCGTCGCCACGGCGACCGGGGACGGTCTGGTGCTCAGCGGACGCGTCTCGGTCGGCGGGCAGCCGTGGCTCGCCGACCACACCGTGCACGGCACGATCCTGCTGCCCGGCACGGCGTTTCTGGAACTGGCCACGCACGCCGGGCAGTTGCTGGGAGCCGGGCAGGTGCGGGAGCTGACCGTCCAGGCTCCGCTGGTTCTCCCCGAGGACGGCGAGCTGACCCTTCAGGTGCTGGCCGACAGCCGTGGCGAGGCGGAGGGCTGGGCCGTCAGCGTGCATTCCAGGACCAGCGACGACGAGCCGTGGACGCGGCACGCGACCGGTGTGCTCGTCGAGGACGAGCCCGCGGACGCGCCGGAGACCGGGCCGTGGCCGCCGCCCGGGGCGGTCGGCGTCGACGTGAGCGGCCACTACGCCCGGCTGGCCGACCAGGGGTACGGGTACGGGCCCGCCTTCCAGGGACTGCGTGCCGCCTGGCGGCTGGGGGACGTGATCTACGCGGAGGTGCGGCTGCGCGAGGAACACGGCGCGGAGGCGGCCGCCTTCGGCCTGCATCCCGCGCTGCTGGACGCCGCCCTGCAGACCGTCGCCCTGCTCGGCGCGGGACCCGACGACGAACAGGCGGACCGGCGGGGCGTCCGGCTCCCCTTCGCGTGGAACAACGTCTCGCTGCACGCGGTGGGCGCCTCGGCGCTGCGGGTCCGGCTGTCCCCCGAGGGAACGGACGGCGTCACCCTCACCCTCGCCGACCCGGCCGGGAACCCGGTGGCCTCGGTGGGGTCACTGGCCCTGCGGCCCGTCGACCCCGCGCGGCTGGCCCGCCCCCGCGCGGCCCGGGACAACGGCCTGTTCCGGCTCGACTGGCCCGCCGCGCCCGCCGCGCCCGCCGCGCCCGCCGACCGGTCCGCGGCGCACGGCGGTTGGGCCCTCGTGGGCCCCGGCGCCGCCGTCGAGGACCCGGCGGAACCGGGCGGCCGGGTGGCGCACCACCACGATCTGGAGGCGCTGCGCGAGAGCCTCGGCTCGGGCGGGCCCGTGCCCGAGACCGTGGTGCTGTTCTGCGCCACGTCCGCCACGTCCGCCGCGACCGCCACGTCCGCCGCGACCGCCGACGACGCTGGTGCCGAAGCGGTCCACACCAGCGCGCGGCGGGCGCTGAACGCGGTGCAGACCCACCTCTCGGACGGCCGACTCGCCTCCTCGCGCCTGGTCCTGGTGACGCGGCACGCGGTGGCGGCGCGGGACGGGGACGTGCCGGACAGTGCGCAGGCGGCGGTCTGGGGGCTGGTGCGGACCGCTCAGACCGAGCATCCCGACCGTTTCGTCCTGGTGGACACGGACACCGCGCGCCCCTCGGCGCGGCAGCTGTCCGACGCGCTGGCCACCGGGGAGCCCCAGGTCGCCGTACGGGACGGCAGGGCCCTGCTGCCCCGGCTGGCCAGGGCCGGGGACCCCGGTGAACAGCCGGGCACGGAGCGGCCGTTCACCGGCGGAACCGTGCTCGTCACCGGCGGCACCGGAATGCTGGGCGGTCTGGTCGCCCGTCACCTGGTGACCGGGCACGGGGCGAACCGGCTGCTGCTGGTGGGCCGTCGCGGCCCCGAGGCCCCGGGCGCGGCGGAGCTGGTGTCCGAGCTGTCCGCGCTGGGCGCCGACGCGGAGGTCACCGCCTGCGATGTGGGCGACCGGGAGGCCCTGGCCGCGGTCCTGGAGCGGATACCGGCGAGCGCGCCGCTGACCGCCGTCGTGCATGCCGCAGGGGTATTGGACGACGCGGTGGTGAGCGCCATGACCCCCGAGAGCCTGGACCGTGTCGTCCGTACGAAAGTGGACGCGGCGGAACACCTCGGCTCCTTGACGCGGGGGCTGGACCTGGCCGCGTTCGTGCTCTTCTCCTCGGCGTCGGGGATTCTCGGAACGGCAGGACAGGGGGCGTACGCCGCGGCGAACGCGGCCCTGGACGCGCTGGCGCTGCGCCGCCGCGCCACCGGCCTGCCCGCCGTATCGCTGGCCTGGGGCTTCTGGGAGCAGGAGAGCGGGATGACCGGTCACCTCACCGAGGCGGACCTGGCCAGGATCGCGCGTTCCGGGATGCGCCCGCTGTCGTCGCGGGAGGGCCTGCGCCTGTTCGACCTGGCCCTGGCCGGGGGTGAGGCGGTAGCGGCGCCCATGGGAATCGATGTCGCCGCGCTGCGGGCGGGGGCCGGTTCCGGCACGGCCGCGCCGGTACTGCGCGCCCTGGCGGCCCCCGCCGTACGCAGGGCGGCGGCCCCCGCGGACCTCGGCGCGGGTACCGGTCCGCCGACCGCTGTCGAGGGGCTGGAGGCCCTGTCCGAGACCGAACGTGAGAGGACGTTGCTGGAGCTGGTCTGCACCGAGGTGGCGCGGGTGCTGGGACACCGTTCCCCGGACGCCGTCGCGGACACCCGCGGTTTCCTGGAGATGGGGTTCGACTCGCTGACCGCGATCGAGCTGCGCAACCGGCTCGCCGCCGCCTCCGGGCTGCGGCTGCCCGCCACGCTCGTCTTCGACCACCCCACGCCGCGAGCCGTCGCCTGTCACCTCGGCACCCTGCTGGTCCCGGCCGGGGACGGGGACGCGGAGACGGTTGTCGCCGGACTGGACCGGCTGGCGCGGGGGTTGCGTGCCACGCGGCCGGGCGAGGAGATCCGGGAACGGGCCGTGGCACAGCTGTCGGAACTGCTGGCCGAACTGACCGGAGCCGGTGAAGCCGCGAGCGGCGTCCCGTTGGACACCGCGAGCGACGACGAACTCTTCGCGCTGGTGGACAACCGTTTCCAGTGATGCCTCGACGCGCCATCGGGCCGACTGTCCGGAAGGAGTGGAACCATGACGGATGAGAGCAAACTCCGCGAGTACCTCAAGCGGGCGATCGCGGAGGGGCAGCAGACCCGACAGCGTCTGGAGGAGGTGGAGGCAGCCGCCCGTGAGCCGATCGCGGTGGTCGGCATGGCCTGCCGCTTCCCCGGCGGCGCCAAGAGCCCAGAGGACCTGTGGCGGTTGGTCGCCGAGGGCCGCGACACACTGTCGGGGCTGCCGACCGACCGCGGCTGGGATCTCGACCGGCTGCTGGGCTCCGACGCCGACGGGCCGGGGAAGTCGCACGCGGGAGTGGGCGGATTCCTCTACGACTCCGCGGAGTTCGACCCCGAGTTCTTCGGGATCAGCCCGCGCGAGGCGCTCGCCATGGACCCGCAGCAGCGCCTGCTGCTGGAGGTCGCCTGGGAGGGTTTCGAGCGGGCACGCCTGGCGCCGGACCGTCTGCGCGGCAGCCGGACGGGCGTCTTCCTCGGGGTGATGTACAGCGACTACGGCGGGCGCTTCCAGCAGGCGCCCGAGGCGCTGGAGGGGTATCTCGGCAACGGCAGCGCCGGCAGCGTCGCGTCCGGCCGCCTGTCCTACACCTTCGGGCTGGAGGGACCCGCGGTGACCGTGGACACCGCCTGTTCCTCCTCGCTGGTGGCGCTGCACCTGGCGGCCCAGTCACTGCGTTCCGGTGAGTCCTCCCTGGCCCTGGCGGGCGGGGTGACGGTGATGTCCACCCCCGGGGTGTTCGTGGAGTTCTCCCGGCAGGGCGGACTGGCGGCGGACGGCCGGTGCAAGTCCTTCGCCGGGGCGGCGGACGGCACCGGCTGGGGCGAGGGCGCCGGAGTCCTCGTACTGGAACGGCTGTCGGACGCGCGGCGCGACGGCCACCCGGTCCTGGCCCTCGTCCGCGGCTCCGCCGTCAACCAGGACGGCGCGAGCAGCGGCCTGACCGCGCCCAACGGCCCGTCCCAGCAGCGGGTGATCCGGCAGGCCCTGGCCCAGTCCCGGCTCTCCCCCGGCGAGGTGGACGCCGTCGAGGCGCACGGAACCGGGACCAGGCTCGGCGACCCGATCGAGGCGCAGGCGGTGCTCGCGACGTACGGCCGGGACCGCCCGGAGGACCGGCCGCTGTGGCTGGGCTCGGTGAAGTCCAACATCGGCCACACCCAGGCGGCGGCGGGCGTCGCCGGGGTGATCAAGATGGTGATGGCGATGCGGCACGGCCTCCTGCCCAGGACCCTGCACGTCGACGAGCCCACCCCCCACGTGGACTGGTCCAGCGGCGCCGTCCGCCTCCTCACCGAGGACCGGCCGTGGCCCGGCACCGAGAACGACCGGCCACGCCGCGCCGGAGTCTCCTCCTTCGGAGTCAGCGGCACCAACGCCCACGTCATCCTCGAACAGGCACCCCCCGAGGAGGAGCCGCCCACGGATACGCGGGGCGACGCCGACGACGGTCTCGTCCTTCCGTGGGTGCTGTCCGCCAAGGGCGCGCAGGCGCTCCGGGACCAGGCCCGCGATCTGCTGGAGCACCTGGACGAGCGGCCACGGGCACGGCTGGTCGACCTCTCCTGGTCGCTGACCCGGCGGGCCACGCTCGACCATCGCGCCGTGGTGGTCGGCCGGGACCGGGACCAGGTGCGCCGCGCGCTGGACGCCCTGGCGGGCGACCGGAGCGCGCCGGGCCTGGTGCGCGGGGTGAGCCGGGCGTCCAAGCTCGCCCTCCTCTTCACCGGCCAGGGAAGCCAGCGCCGGGAGATGGGCCAGGCCCTCTACGCGGCGTTCCCCGTGTTCGCCGACGCGCTGGACAGGGTGTCGGAGCAGGTGGACGCGCATCTGGACCGTCCGCTGAAGGAAGTCGTCCACGGCGATCGCGGGCCGGACGGTCTGCTCGACAGGACCGCGTACGCCCAGCCCGCGCTGTTCGCCTTCGAAGTGGCGCTGTTCCGGCTGCTGGAGCACTGGGGCGTGCGGCCGGACTTCCTCGCCGGCCATTCGGTCGGGGAGCTGGCCGCGGCACACGCCGCGGGCGTCCTGTCCCTGGAGGACGCCGCGTTCCTGGTGACGGAACGCGGCCGGCTGATGCAGGACATGCCCTCCGGCGGGGCGATGGTGGCCGTCCAGGCGAGCGAGGACGAGGTGCTGTCGCTGCTCGTGGACGTGCCGGGCGAGGCCGCCTGCGCGGCGGTCAACGGACCCTCGTCGGTCGTGGTCAGCGGTGCGGAGACGGCCGTCGAGGAGATCGCGCGGCGGTTCGCGGCGCGCGGGCGCAAGACGCGGCGGCTCCAGGTGAGCCACGCCTTCCACTCCGCGCACATGGACGGGATGCTGGAGGACTTCCGCGAGGTCGCCGGGGGGCTGGACTTCCGGCCGCCGCTGATCCCGCTGGTGTCGACCCTGACCGGGAAGCGGCTGACGGAGCGGGAGCTGCGGTCCCCCGACTACTGGGCCCGGCACGCGCGGGGCACGGTGCGCTTCCTGGACGCCGTCCGGACCCTCGAAGCCCAGGGGGTCGGCGGGTTCCTGGAGGTGGGGCCCGACGCGGCGCTCACCCCGATGGCCGAGAGCTGTCTGTCCGAGGGCGGCGCGGTCGTCGCCGCGGCCCTGCGGGCGGGCAGGCCGGACGCGCAGACGCTGGTCACGGCCGTGTCCCGGCTGCACGCGCACGGCGCGCAGGTCGACTGGGGCACGTACTTCTCCGCGACGGCGCCCCGGCCGGTGGACCTGCCCACCTATCCGTTCCAGCGGCGGCGCCTGTGGCTCGACGCGGAGTCCGAGGGGACGGCGGCGCGGCCCCGGGCGGCCGGGCTGGGCGCGGTGGAACACCCGGTGCTCAACGGCGCCGTCGGGCTGCCGGGCGGCGAGGAGATCCTGTTCACCGGCCGTCTCTCGGCGGCGGACCACCCCTGGCTCGCCGATCACACGGTCCTCGGCGCGCCGGTCGTGCCGGGAGCGGCGCTGGTGGACCTGGCGCTGTCCGCGGGCCGGGAGGTCGGTCTGCCGGGGGTGGAGGAACTCACCCTGGAGGCCCCGCTGGTCCTCGCCGAGGACGGCGCCGTGCGGGTCCAGGTGCTGGTGGGCGCGCCGGATGGGTCAGGACGCCGCCCGGTGAGTGTCAGCTCCCAGGCGGAGGAGGCTCCCACGCTGGAGGCCCCGACGCGGCACGCGCTCGGCTTCCTGCGCTCCGCGGGCGATGAGGAGCCGCCGTCGCTCGCCGTGTGGCCCCCGGAGGGCGCCGCCGAGGCCGACGTGTCCGGTCTCTACGCGGAGCTGGCCGCCGCGGGCCTGGGCTACGGGCCGGTGTTCCGGGGGCTGCGGGCGGCCTGGCGGCGCGGTGAGGAGGTCTTCGCCGAGGTGTCGTTGCCGCCCGAACATCCGGCTGCGGGCGGTGGGTTCGGCCTGCACCCGGCGCTGCTGGACGCCGCGCTGCACGGCATCGGCCTGGGCGGCCTGATCGACGGCGGGGGCGGTGCCACCGTGCCGTTCGCGTGGAGCGGGGTGACGCCGCGCGGTGCGGGCGCGTCCGCGCTGCGTGTCCGACTGGCACCGGCCGGTTCCGGCGGTGTGGCGGTGGAGGCCGCCGACGAGACGGGACGGCCGGTGATCTCCGTAGGGGCGGTCGCGCTGCGGCCCATGTCGCGGGAGCGGATCCGGGCCGCGAGCGGTGCCCGGCGCGACGCGCTGTTCCGGGTCGACTGGCCGCGGGCCCAGGGGGACGGGACGGCCGCGGCGCGGCACTGCGCGGTCGTGGGCGCGGACGGCGACGCGGTGGCGGCCGCGCTGGAATCCGCCGGTGTCCGGGTCGGCCGGTTCGGGCAACTGCCGGAGCTGGGCGCCGCGGTGACCTCCGGCGAGCCGGTACCCGAGGTGGTGGTACTGGCCGTGGGCCTGCGGCCCGGGGCCGGGGATCTCGCCGCCTCGGGGCGCCGCGCGGTCCACGAGGCACTGGCCGCGGCCCGGTTCTGGCTGGCCGAGCCCCGCTTCGCGGGGGTACGCCTGGCCTTCCTGACCGGTGGCGCGGTGGCCACCCGTGCCGGGGAGGACGTCCCCGCACCCGCGCAGGCCCCCGTGTGGGGACTGGTGCGGTCCGCGCAGACGGAGCACCCCGGGCGGTTCGCGCTGATCGACGTGGACGGGCGGGAGGCGTCGCTCCGGGCTCTGGCCGGTGCCCTCCGCACGGGCGAGGAGCAGGTGGCGATCCGCGCGGGGAAGCTCTCCGTGCCGCGCCTCGTTCGCGTGCCGGTTCCCGGCACCACGCAGGGTACGGCTCTGGGCCCGGAGAGCACCGTACTGGTGACCGGTGGCACCGGGGGGCTCGGACGGCAGGTCGCCCGGCGGCTGGCCGAACGCCACGGGGCGCGGCACCTGCTGCTCGCGAGCCGTCGCGGTCAAGCGGCCGAGGGCACCGCCGAGTTGGCCGCGGAACTGGCGGAACTCGGCGCGCGGGTCACGTTCGCCGCCTGCGACGTGGCCGACCGCGACGCGCTGGCCCGGCTCCTCGCGGACATCCCGGCCGCGCATCCGCTGAGCACGGTGGTGCACACGGCGGGGGTGATCGACGACGGGGTGCTCACGTCGCTGACCCCCGGGCGTGTGGACACCGTCCTGCGGGCCAAGCTGGACTCCGCCGTCCATCTGCACGAGCTGACCCGGGACACCGGCCTCACGGGCTTCGTGCTGTTCTCCTCGGCGGCCGGTGTGCTGGGCGCGGCCGGTCAGGGCAACTACGCGGCGGCGAACGCGTTCCTCGACGCTCTGGCACAGCACCGCAGGGCCGCGGGGCTGCCCGCGGTCTCGATGGCCTGGGGACCGTGGGAGCAACACGGCGGAGGGATGACGGACGCCCTGGACAGGAACCAGCTCGCCCGGCTCGCCCGCTCGGGGGCGGTCGCCCTCTCCTCGGAGGAGGGGCTGGCGCTGTTCGACGCGGCTCTGGGAAGCGAGGAGCCGGCTCTCGTACCGATGCGCTTCGACACCGCCGTACTGCGGGGCGCGGCGGGACCCGAGGACGTACCCCCCGTACTGCGGGGGCTGGCGCCCGCCGCGCGACAGGCGTCGGCGTCGGCACCGGCCGGGAGGCGGCTGGCCGATCTCGGCGGGGAGGAGCGCGGCGAGGCCCTGCGGGAGCTGGTCCTGGCGCGCGCGGCGGACGTGCTGGGCCATGCCACGGCCGAGGAGCTGGACGGCTCACGGCCGTTCCTGGAGTCGGGATTCGACTCGCTGACGGCGGTGGAACTGCGCAACGCGCTGAACGAGGCGACCGGCCTGCGGCTGCCGGCCACGGTCGTGTTCGACAGCGGTACACCGGTGGAGCTGGCCGAGCGGCTCGACACACTGCTGGGCGCCGCACGGCCCGGTCGGGAAGAGGCGCCGCCCGCGGCGGTGGACACGATCGACGTCCTGTACCGGCAGGCTTGCCAGCAGGGCAGGATCGGCGAGGCGAACGAGTTCCTGATGGTGGCCTCCACGCTCCGGCCCGCGTTCACCGTGAGCGAGGAAGCGCGGCTCAGGGAGCCGATCCGCCTGGCGAGCGGCCCCGAGCGGCCCGCCCTGATCTGCTTCCCCAGTGTCGGGGCGTCGTCGAGCCCCCTCCAGTACGCGCACTTCTCCGCGGCCCTGGCCGGTGCCCGCGACGTGTCGGCGATCCAGGTGCCCGGTTTCGTCGAGGGCGAGCTGCCGCCGGCCGACTTCGACGTCATGGTGGAGTCGCAGGCGCGGGCGGTGTCGCGGTGCGCGGACGGTGCCGCGTACGCCCTGGCCGGTTACTCCTCCGGCGGCTGGCTGGCCAACGCGGTGGCGGCACGTCTGGAGCGTCTGGGCCACGGCCCCTCGGCCGTGGTGCTGCTGGACACGTACTTCCTCGACAGTGGGCTTCCGCTGATCCAACCGGCCCTGACCCAGGGCATGTTCAGCAGGGAAGAGGTGTTCGGCAGGATCGACCACACCCGCTGGACGGCGATGGGCACGTATCTGCGCCTGTTCGCCGACTTCACACCGGCCGCCACCCGGGCGCCCACCCTCATGATCAAGGCCACCGGCTCGCTGCCCGGAATGGACACCTCCGCAGGGGCCCCGGCCGACAGCGGGGAACGCACTCTGCCGTTTCCCATGGCGGTCGAGGAGGTGCCCGGCAACCACTTCAGCATCGTGGAGGCCGACGCCGGGTCGGCCGCGCGAGCGGTGCACGACTGGCTCGCCGCTCGATTCCCAGCCACCCGGCCACCGGAGCCGGGGACCGACCTTCCGTCCACTCCGCAATGAGAGGAACGACATGACCGAGCAAACGATGACGGCCGGCAAGGAGCTGCACGAGTACCCGATGCAGCGTGGCTGCCCCTACCACCCGCCGACCGAGTACAACGAGCTGAGCGAGGAGGCCCCGCTGTCCCGGGTACGGCTCTACGACGGCCGGATCGCCTGGCTGGTGACCCAGCACAAAGAGACGCGCGCGATGTTCGCCGACGCCAAGCTCTTCTCCTCCGACCACGACAACCCCGCCTTCCCGATCCTCGCCGAGCGGGAGAAGAACTTCCCGGAGTTCACCCAGGAGCTGTTCGGCCTCGACGGGGAGCTGCACCAGAAGCGCCGCCGGATGCTGCTGCCGCGCTTCACCCTCAAGCAGGTGGAGCGGCTGCGCCCGATGATCCAGGCGGTGGCCGACGAACTCATCGACGATCTGCTGCGGCACGGGGGGCCCGTCGACATGGTGACGGTGCTGGGCCGGCCGCTGCCGTCGCGGGTGATCTGCAAGATGCTCGGCATCTCCTACGAGGAGCACGAACTCTTCGAGGTGCACGCGCAGGGCATCATGCAGGCCGCCGACCTGGACCAGGCCGTCAAGGCCGGGCGGGAACTGCTCGACTACCTGGTCCAGGTGGTGGACGCGAAGCAGCAGGACCTCGCCGACGATCTGCTGAGCACGCTCATCACCACGCAGCTGAACACCGGTGGGCTGACGTCGATCGAGGTGTCGAAGCTGATGGTCGCCCTGCTGATCGGCGGCCAGGAGACCACCACGAGCATGATCGGGCTGGGCACCCTGACCCTGCTGGAACACCCGGACCAGCTCGCGCTGATCCGCGAGAACCCGGAGCTGCTCCCCGGGGCGGTGGAGGAGCTGATGCGCTACCTGTCCATCGCGGACCTCACGACACTGCGGGTGGCCACCACCGATGTGGAGGTGGCCGGGCAGACCATCAAGAAGGGCGACGGCGTCATCCTCTCGACCGCCGCGGCCAACCGCGACACCCGTGCCTTCGACCAGCCGGACGACTTCGACATCCGCCGCTCCTCCCAGGGCCACCTGGCCTTCGGCCACGGCCCGCACCGGTGCCTGGGCGAGAACCTGGCCAGGGCCGAGCTGGAGATCCTCTTCAGCACGCTCTTCAAGCGCATACCCACACTGCGGCTGGCGGTCCCGCTGGACCAGGTCTCCATGAAGGTGGGCATGACCCTGGAAGGTCTCCACGACCTCCCCGTCACCTGGTAGGCGCGCGACCTCCCCGTCCGTTCTCTCCCGACCCGGCAAGGAGCCACGCATGGACGACCGTTACGCGATCATCGAGATCTGCGACCGCATGGGCTGGCACAGCGACCGCCGCGAATGGGACCGGGCCACAACCCTGTTCTCCCACAAGGTCCTGCTGGACTACACCAGCCTGCTCGGCGGGTCGCCGACCACGGTGACCCCCAAGGAGATCGTCGATTCCTGGATCGCGGTACTCGGCGGCTACGACACCTCCCAGCACCTGATGACCAGTCACCTGGTGACCCTGGAAGGTGATGCGGCGGAGTGCACCACCTCCTTCCAGGCGACCCACCGGCTGGACAATCCGATGGGCTCGCCGCTGTGGCGCATCGGCGGGACCTACCGCTTCCACCTGGTGCGGTCCACGGCCGGCTGGAAGATCGACGAGCTGGCGATGAACATTCTGTGGACGGAGGGAAACAGGAACATCCTGGACATCGCCGCCGAGCGGCAGGCCGCGAAGGCGACGAGCTGAACGCCGGCGGCCTCCGGTCGCCGACAGCACGGAGAACGGTCGTACCCGTTCGTTCCGCACCCGGGGAGCGCGGCATGTCCGAGGCCGCGCTCCCCGGCCGGTCCGATCGCACAGAGCACCGACGAAGACAGGAAGGCATCATGGCCCAGGAGAAAAGCTCACCGGCGGACGCACGGGGGAAGCGCGCCCTCGTGACGGGCGGCACCCGCGGCATCGGACTGGCGATCGTGGAACGGCTGGTCGCCGAGGGAGCGACCGTGGTGACCTCCGCGCGCAAGGAGGCGCCAGGACTCCCGGACTCGGTACGGCTGGTGACCGCCGACGCGAGCACCCCGGACGGCGTTCAGCACCTGGCGGACACGGCTCTCGACCTGCTCGGGGGTGTGGACATCCTGGTCAACAACGCGGGCGGGGCGAGCAGTGGCGGGATGCCGCACCTCGGCGGCTACGCCACGATTCCCGACGAGGACTGGGTCGAGGCGCTGAAGACCAACTACCTCGCCGCGGTGCGACTGGACCGCGCCGTGCTTCCCTCGATGATCGAGCAGGGCAGCGGGGTGATCATCGAGATGGCGTCCACGACCGCGTACCGGCCGGTGGGCGCCCTGCTGCACTACGGCGCGGCGAAGGCGGCGCTCGTGCATTACGCGAAGGGACTGGCGACCTCGGTCGCCCCGCACGGCATCCGCGTCAACACCGTGCTGCCCGGACTGGTCAGGACACCGGCCATGGACATGGTCGCGTACAACATCACCGGAGAGACCGGGCAGGACGGCGATGACGTCGTCAACATGATGATCGAGATGGAGGGCGCCCCGATGAAGGGCGTCAGCGAACCGGAGGATGTCGCCGACCTCGTGTCCTTCCTGGCCTCGGACCGCGCCTCGCGCATAGTCGGAGCCAGCTACGTGCTCGACGGGGGCGCGCTCCCCCAGGTGTGAGGGCGGAGCCCTGTCCGGAGCACACCGCGGACAGGGCTCACCGGGCGTTGTCAGGGGCATCGGAAAGGTCTGTTCGACGACGGGGCGCAGTGCCGCGCACGGGGACCACGACCACGAAAAGGCCCGGTGCGGCGGCGGGAGCGACCGACCGGTGGTGGGCCGGGGCAACGGCCGCCGTTGCCAAGCCTTCCGCTCCAGTCCGGGGTGACGCCCCGGAGGAAATTCCTCGTCAGCCATGTCACGTTCAAGCAGCTCGGTTCCGTCGTGCTGGTGACCACCACGACGAAGGGAATCAGCATGCGAGCCTCGGCGAAAATCGCGGCCATGTGCGCCTCGGCAGTTCTCACTGTCGGCGCCGCCGCCACGGCGGCTCCCGCGCAGGCGGCGGTGAGCGGGTTCAGCATCCGCAACGCGGCGACCGGCAAGTGTCTCACCGCCCCGGACTACAACCACTACCTCGACCTGGTCACGTGCGACAAGAACCACGCGAACCAGCGCTGGGCCAACGTCGGTTTCCAGTTCCAGAACCGCTTCCCCGCTCTCGGTAATTGGTGCATGACCGGCCAGGCTCATGAACAGCGCGTATACCTGCGCGGCTGTTCCAGCGCGGAGACCAACTGGTCCGTGGCATCCCTGAGGGACAACGCGCAGACTCCGATCAGCAATTCCACCTGCGGTTACCTCAAGTGGAGCAACGGCGCCGTGGCCTGTGGTGCCCGCAGCAGCACCATGACCTGGGTCATCGACTACTGAGGCGTGTTGTGGGAGCGGCGACGTCCGCCCGTAGGACGGACGGGCCCGGCGGCGTCCGGCGCGTGCGATCACCGTGCGGAGGATCAACCCCATCACTGGATGTGCTGGAGCGATCCCGACAACGCTGCGAGCACGCGTGCCAGGCGTCGCCGGGCGGCCGGGGCTCTCTCAACAGGCACGCCCGGTCACGGCCGCTGGTCCCGCCTCCGGCCACCGCCTCCCTCCCGCTCCATACGCCGTCGGCCCGAAGACCCTCAAATGATCTTGAACATCAAACGACTCCGCTGGAAGGGGAGTTGATTGTCCCGTTGGGGGAAGCCGGTGTGCTGGAACAGCTTGGCTGTACCAACCGACAAGAGTGAGCTGATGACGCATGACCGACCTCGATCGCCCAACGACACAACTCGACGTGAGGCGAGCTTCGGCCGACGGCACCCAGCAGCCCCGGCAGCCCCAGCAGCCCCGGCGTAAAAATGTGCTGGAACAGTGGGGCGGCACGTCCGGAATGATCTACATGACACTCCCGGTCGTCGCCTTCGTCGTCGCCAACTCGCTGCTCGGTCTCGACGGCGCGAGAAGCCACTCCTCCGCGCGGTGACAGGCCCCGCCATTGTCGTCGACCAGGGTGACGTACCCGCTGTGGCGGAAGAAGAACCACAGCACGTCGCCGATGAGTCGGCTACCACCGCCTAAGCCGAGGCAGTCGAGACGCATGGCGACCTCGTCAAGGGCGCCCCGGTACCGCTCGGTGGACGATCGCTTCGTCGGTGCTCGCCGCGAGCTTCGTACTGCCACTCCCCACTGCGCACAGTCGAGAAGTGGCCGACGTCTCAGAGACCTTGCGGTGGGAGCGCGGTGGCACTGGGCGGACTGCCTCGACGGCCACGGCCTGGTTCGACCACCACAGCACCACGAACTGACCCGCATCCAGCCCATTTCAGAGAGATTCACCATGAAAAAGCCTGTGATAACAGCACTCGCTGTCGCTCTGCTTGCCCCTCTGTCCTCGGGCTGTTCATCGGCCGACGCGGACGACGAACCGCTCAGCTGGAAGAAGTGCCCCAAAGAGGTCCATGCGGCAGGAGTCGAGTGCACCACGGTCGAGGTTCCCCTCGACTACGAAAATCCGGACGGCAAGGTCATCGAGATCGCCGTCTCCCGTCTGGCGAGCAAGAACCCCGACAAGCGCCGTGGCGTACTGGTGACCAACAGCGGCGGCCCCGGCGGGCAGACACTGACCATGCCCGCCACCCTGCGGGAGATGGGGGTGCCCAAGAGCGTCCTTGACAGCTATGACGTGATCGGGATCGACCCGCGGGGCGTGGGCCACAGCACGCCGGTGACCTGTGGGCTGAAGCTGACGGACCATCCGAGCAACATCCCCACCTACGCCCGTGGCGAGGCGGACGTCGCCGCCGAGGCCAAGCGTGTCGAGGCCGTTGCCAAGAAGTGCGCGACGTCCCGGACCGCCGACCTCCTGCCGCACATCACCACGGCCAACACGGCGCGCGACATGGACCGGGTTCGCGAAGCGCTCGGCGAGTCCAAGATCTCGTACTACGGCATCTCCTACGGCACCTATCTGGGCTCCGTCTACACCACGATGTTCCCCAAGAAGACCGACCGTGTCTTCATCGACAGCGTGACCGGCCCCGGCGGCTGGGATGCCTCGTTCGTACGGAAATTCGGGGAGGGTTTCCAAAACCGGTTCCCCGACTTCGCCGAGTTCGCCGCCGCGCAGGACAAGAATTACGGCCTGGGAAAGACGCCTGAAGAAGTGGAGGCGACGTACTTCGACATCGCCGAGAAGCTGGACACGAAACCGAGCCCGGAGGGCTACAACGGCCAGATCTTCCGACAGGTGACGTTCGACCACTTCTACTACGACAAGAAGCTGCCGGAACTCGCCGAGATCTGGAAGGCGCTCGACACCGGAAAGCCGGTGCCCAAGCCCGATACCGGCGCGGAGGGCGAGGGGGCGGCCGCGCCGTCCGACATCCCGGCGGACAACTACTTGGCCAGCCAGATGCACGTGATCTGCAACGACTCCAAGTGGCCCGAGGACGTTTCCCAGTACGCGCGGAACGTCGAGGAAGACCGGAAGCGTTACCCCATGTTCGGCGCGGCCGGAGCCAACATCACGCCCTGTGCGTTCTGGCCGTCCGAACCGGCTGAGAAGCCCGTGAAGATCACCGACCGGGGCCCCTCGAACATCCTCATGCTCCAAAACCTCCGCGACAACGCGACTCCGCTGAGCAGCGCCCGCGAAATGCGCGAGGCGCTCGGTGACCGGGCACGGATGGTAACGGCCGATCAGGGCGGACATCTCGCGTATCTGTTCCTCGACAACAAGTGCGCCAACGACATCGTCACCACGTTCCTCGTCACCGGCGAACGCCCTGGGGAAGACATCGCGTGCAAGGCGAACTGACACGGGTGACGGGAGTTCTCCGTACCGCCGCGGTCCACCGTACCGCTGGGGTCCACCGTCATTCGCCTCTCACATCTCGCCTGCACCGAGAAGACTCCAGTCACCGGTGAGCGAAAGGACCGTGTCGCACTCGGGAGAGAAAACGGACCAACTGGACGACCGCACTAAGCGGTTCCGTCCTGCTTGGCGGTGTCGCAAGCGGGAGGGTCTTCCCTCGACACGTCAACCCTCAACAGGTCATCGGGGCTGACTTCCGTGGGCTTCTCACTGGTGAGACCAACGGGCCTCCACAGAAATCCTCCCGACATGTAGCTGTGTTTGTCGCTCAGCGCCTTGAAGCGAACCGTGAATTGTTCCCCCATGCGGATGGGGCCAACGAGTTCATGCCAATAGGTTGTGGCAATCCTGTCGGTGAATCCGGTGACTTCACGAACTCTGGCACCAACGATTTCGATAGATCCATACTCGTAGATGCTTCCGGACCGCAAGTAGCCGATGACGAGACCATCGGTTGGGGCAGTAAAGCTCCGGACGAGGCCGCCCGATCCGTTCGAGAACGAGCAGAGCTGATGATCCGATCCGATGATTCTCGCTTTTCCTTTGAATTCTGCCAGCCCGTTGGAAACGAGCGATCCGCCCACCCGGAAGGAGTCGGAGACGCAGACATCGCATTCGCGTAGGAAATCTGTCGAACTGTTGATGCTCAGATGTTCACCAACTGGACCCCGCAGCTCGCGGATGCGGACGATTCTGTCCTTTCCGGTAGCGTACACGTCACCGTTTGCCTCCACGGCTCCATTGACTGTGAGTGAGCCATCGACCGTCATGGTCTTCCGGGCGGTCACCGCACCGGCCAGGTCGACACCATACGCTTTCTCGATGTAGTGGATCCCGTTGCTGTTGATGGTGAGAGGACCGCCATGGGGGCCGAGCAGTTCGCGGATGCGGACGATCTTGCCTCCCCCGGTCGCATGCACGTCATCGTTGGCATAGAGCTTTCCGTTGACCGTTAGTCCGGTGAGGCGGGGGTTGTTGACGGCGACCGTGGCGGTGAGCGTGTGGGTTGTCTCCCCGAGGCGGTAGTGGAGGTGGAAGGTGGTGTCGCGCGTGACGGTCCCCTTCCAGGTGAAGTTGGTGATGTTGGTTTCGGTCTGTCCCGTGGCGGGTGTCGCGCCCGTGCCGTGGGCGATGCTGTACGTGAGGGTCTGGGGGCCGGTCCAGTGCAGCGTCACCGTGTTTCCCGCGTTCACCTCAGGTGTGGTCGCGGCGAAGTCGCTGACGTTCTGTGCCGGTACAGCCGGGCGCGGGAATTTCGTCACGGAGCATTCGTCGCGGCGCATGCTGTACGAGCCGGGTGTGGTTGCGGTCATTTCCGCGATGTCGATCGTGGCGGTGCCGGGGCGCGTGTTGATGTGCAGGCCCTTCAGCGTGAGCTGGACGCCGGCGGGACCCACTGTGCCGCCGGAGCTGGAGGGCGGCACGGCGAGGAAGGCGCTTTTCGCCGACTCCCAGGTAACCGTCCAGTTGTCGGGACTGCTCCCCTGCCCTCCCTGCACGTTGACCAGGTCGTGGGCTCCGGTGCCGTACGGCACCG
>NZ_QQNA01000089.1 GCF_003346515.1 Streptomyces corynorhini | reverse complement strand
CCCACAGCACCCCCGACGGCCGCGGTGCCCCCGGCCCCGGCCCGACCACCGCACCTGCCACCACACCGACCACCGCACCGGCCGCCACACCGGCCCCGGCCCCGGCCCCGGCGCCGGCGCCCGGCAGAACCCTCCTCGGCCGGCCCCTGCCGCGCCGGGACCGCGTGGCGGAGGCCCTGTGGGGGTACGCGTTCATCGCGCCCGTCGGCCTCGGCCTGGCCGTCTTCTACCTCTGGCCCGTCCTGCAGACCGGCTACTTCTCGTTCACCGAGTGGGGCGCGTTCGGCGGTCACACCTGGACGGGACTCGACAACTACCGTCGGCTCCTGAGCGATCCGCAGGTCGGCACCTCCCTGGTCAACACGGTGTCGTACACGCTGCTGGGGCTGCTGGCCATCCCGCTCGCGATCGTCTTCGCCGCGCTGCTGAACCGGGAGGGGCTGCGCGGCGTGGGCGTCTACCGGACGCTGTTCTTCCTGCCCGTCGTCACCATGCCGGTGGCCGTCGCCATGGTCTGGCGGTGGCTGTACAACGGCGACTACGGGCTGATCAACCACGTACTGTCGCTGGTCGGGATCGACGGCCCCAACTGGATCGCGGACCCGGACACGGCCCTGTACGCACTCGTCCTGGTGGGGATCTGGAGCAGCGTCGGCTACAACCTGATCATCTTCCTGGCGGGGATGCAGGCGATTCCCCGGGAGTACTACGACGCCGCCGCCATCGACGGGGCGGGTCCGGTGCGGCAGTTCTTCCGGATCACCCTCCCGCTGCTCTCCCCTACCGCGTTCTTCGTGTCGGTCATCTCGGTGATCGGCTCGCTGCAACTCTTCGACCTGGTCTACGTGCTGGTCGGCTCGGGGCAGACGGCGCGCACGAATCCGGCCTTCCCCCGGCTCCAGACCGTCGTCCAGCTCTTCTACGACCGGGCCTTCGTGACCAACGACCGCGGCTACGCGGCGGCGATCGTGATGCTGCTGCTGGTCGTGATCATCGCGCTGACCGCCCTCCAGTTCCGGCTCCAGAAGAGGTGGGTGCACTATGGCTGAGTCCCGGCCGCGGGCGCGGACCCGATCCCACATCGGCGTGCACGCCGTTCTGATCCCCGCCTCGCTGGTGATGATCGCGCCGTTCGTCTGGCAGCTCATCACCTCGCTCCAGACGCTCTCCACCGCCACCCGGGTACCGCCGTCGCTGCTTCCGGCGGGCCACTGGGACAACTACGGCAAGGTCTTCGGACTGCTGCCGTTCGGGGAGCAGTTCCTCAACACCGCGCTGATGGCGGCGGGCCGCACGGCCGGGCAGATCCTGCTCTGCCCGCTGGCCGCGTACGCCTTCGCCCGGCTGCGCTTCCCCGGGCGTCAGCCGCTGTTCGGGCTCTTCCTGTGCGTCCTGATGGTGCCGCCGCAGCTGTTCATCATCCCGCAGTACGAGATCATGTCGTCGCTCGGCTGGCTCAACTCCCTCCAGGCGCTGATCGTGCCGGGGATGTTCAGCGCCTTCGGGGTCTTCCTGCTGCGCCAGTTCTTCCTCGGGCTGCCGCCCGAGCTGGAGGAGGCGGCCCGCCTCGACGGTGCGGGACCGTGGCGGATCTACTGGTCGATCATGCTGCCCCTGGCCCGTCCCGGGGTGATCGCGCTCTCCGTTCTCGCACTGCTCTGGTCCTGGAACGATCTTTTCTGGCCACTGGTGGTCAACACCGATCCGGAGAAGATGACACTCTCCGCTGGGCTGGCCACGCTCCAGGGGCAGTTCCAGACCGACTATCCGGTGCTGATGGCGGGCTCCCTGCTGGCCTCGCTGCCGGTGATCGCCGTCTTCGCGCTCCTCCAGCGCCAGTTCATCCAGGGCATCGCGCACACCGGCGTCAAGGGCTGACCCGGGCGGGTCCCCTCCCCGACGCGTTTTCCCGGCCGCCGCCGCGGCCGGGCCCCCCACCGGACCGGATCGCGAGTACCCCGGTCCCGACAGCGAAGGAATCCACTCGATGAAGAGACCGACCCCCGGCCGACCGCTCGTCAAGGCCCTCACCCTGCTGGCCCTGGTGGGCACGCTGCTCGTCGGCGCCTCCCCCGCCTCGGCCCGGCTCGCGGACGCGCGGGACGAGAGCGCGACGAGCGCCGCCTCGGTGACGTACCCGCAGACCACCGAGAACTTCGCCAACCCCGAGCGCGGCCTCTACCGCCACCAGGGCGACTGCGACAAGAGCGACTTCAGCGCCGCCACCCTCCAGGGCTACCGCGTCAACGACTCGGTCACGCTGGTGATGTGCGTCTTCTACCTCGCCGACTTCAAGAACAGCGCGATCAGCCGGACGGCGCTGGACCGGCTCCAGCGCCAGTTCGACACCGTGCGCGCCGCCGGGCTCAAGACCATCGTCCGGTTCGCCTACACCGATTCCACCGACGGCGCCGACGCCACCAAGGACCGGGTCCTGGCCCACCTCGACCAGCTCGCGCCCTATCTGAGCGCCAACAGCGATGTCATCCACCTCGTCCAGGCCGGGTTCGTCGGCGCGTGGGGCGAGGGGTACTACACCAAGAACTTCGGCGACGCGGGCAGTGTGACCACCGCCGACTGGGCCAACCGCAAGGCCGTCGTCGACAAGACCCTCGGGGTGCTGCCCTCGACGCGGATGGTGCAGCTGCGCACGCCCAAGTACAAGCGCACCATGTACGGGACGACCGCGCTGCCCGCCTCGCAGGCGTACAACGGTTCGGCCGCCGCCCGGCTCGGCCACCACAACGACTGCTTCCTCGCCAGCCCCGACGACTACGGGACGTACGAGAACACCGCCGTCGAATACCCCTATCTGGCCGCCGAGACGAACCACCTGCCGATGGGCGGCGAGACCTGCGGCGTCAACACGCCACGGACCAGCTGCCCCACCGCGCTGTCCGAGCTGAAGATGTTCCACTGGTCGTACCTCAACACCGACTACGAGCCCAACGTCATCAACGGCTGGCGCAGCGGCGGCTGTCTGCCCGAGATCACCCGCGGTCTCGGCTACCGCTTCGCCCTCCAGAGCGGTACGTACCCGACCGCCGCGAGCCGGGGAGGCACCCTGCCGGTGAACATCACCGTCAAGAACGACGGATTCGCCGCGCCGTTCAACCCGCGCGGCCTGGAACTGGTGCTGCGCGACACCGCGACCTCGCAGGTGTACCGGCTCGCGCTGAGCGGCGACCCGCGCACCTGGCTCGCGGGCACCACCACGACGATCAACCAGAGCGTGACCCTGCCGAGCACCCTGCCGGCCGGGACCTACGGTCTGCTGCTCAATCTGCCCGACCCCGCGCTGCCGGGGAACCCGCTGTACTCGATCAGGCTCGCCAACACCGGCACCTGGGAGGCGTCCACGGGCTACAACAACCTGCTCCAGACGGTCACGGTGAGCTGACCGCGGAGCCGCGAACCGCTGAGGCCCCCGGCGGCCGGGGGCCTCAGCGGCCGAGCGCCGCCCCGCAGGCCGCGCGCAGCCGCCGTACGCCTTCGGTGATCTGCCCGGTGCCCGCCACCGCCGCGAAGCTCAGCCGCAGATGGGCCGCGGACGGCTCCGCCCCGAAGTACGGGCGGCCCGGCGCGACGGCGACGCCCGCGCGCAGGGCGGCGGAGACGACGGCCTGTTCGTCGGCGCCGTCCGGCAGGCGCAGCCACAGGTGGTAGCCACCGGCCGGGATGTGCGGGAGCGCGAGTTCGGGCAGCGCGCCGCGCAGCGCGGCCGTCATGGTGTTCCTGCGCAGCGTCAGCTCGGCCGACAGAGCGCGCAGATGGCGGCTCCACGCGGTGGATCCCACGAGTTCGAGCGCGGCTTCCTGGAGCGGGCGCGGTACGAAGAAGGTGTCGACGACATGGATGGCGCGCAGCCGCTCCAGCACCGGGCCGCGCGCGACCAGCGCGGCGACGCGCAGGCTCGGAGAGGTCGCCTTGGTGAGCGAGCAGACATGGACGACGACGCCGTGCGGATCGTCGTCGGCCAGCGGGCCGGGCAGCGGGCCCGCGTCCTCGTGGACCAGCCGCCGTACGAAGTCGTCCTCCACGACGAACGCCCCGGCCTCCCGGGCGATCCTGAGCACCTCGGGCCGGCGGGCCGCCGAGAGCACGGCGCCGGTGGGGTTCTGGAAGAGCGGCTGGCAGACGAAGACCTTGGCGCCGGAGGCGCGGAACGCGGCGGCGAGCAGCTCGGGCCGTACCCCCTCGGCGTCCACCGGTACCGGTACGGGGCGCAGCCCGGCGGCGCGGGCGATCGCCAGCAGCCCCGGGTAGGTGGGCGATTCGACGAGGAGGGGCGCGCCGGGCGGCGCGAGCGCCCGCAGCGCGGTGGTCAGCGCGCTCTGGCCGCCCGCCGTGATCAGCACCTCCGCGGCGGTGCGGCTCCCGCCGATCCCCCGGGCGAACCAGTCGCGCAGCTCGGGCAGTCCGTCGACGGGCGGCCGTCCCCAGGTGCCCGGCCGCCGGCCGGCCCGCGCCAGGGCGGCGCCCATCGCCTGCTCGGGCTGGAGCGAGGGGTGCAGATAGCCGCCGTTGAACTCGACGACGCCCGGTGCGGGCTCGGCCAGGGTGATCAGCACCCCGGAGGCGTCGACGGCGCGCGGCACGGGCTCGGCCGAGGCGTCGGCGCTCAGGGTGACCTCCTGCCAGGAGGTGTCGCCGGGCGGGGGCGTCCCTGGCCTGGCGGGGGCGCGGAAGGCTCCGGCGCCGGGTCGGGTGGTCACCAGTCCCTCGGCGGCGAGCCGGGCGAGGGCGCGCGAGACGGTCACCGGAGAGACCCGGTAGCGCTCGACCAATGCCCGGCTCGACGGCAGCTTTCCACCTGGTGAGTAGCGGTCCAACTCGGACCGCAGGGAACTCGCCAGTTCGGACACGCTGCTACGCTCTTGCATGACAGCAGAGAATAGCGCTACTCACTCCGGACCGGTAGCGGTGAAGGGTTCAGGGCATGGCCCCTCCGGCACCGGCTCCCCCGCCGACGGCGTCCGGCCGGACAGCCGCGGCACCCTGCTCGCCGTGCTCGGCGTCCTCTCCTTCTCGCTCACCTTCCCGTCCACGGCGTGGGGGCTGGAGAGCTTCGGCCCCTGGTCCCTCGTCGCCCTGCGGGGCGGGCTCGCCGCACTGCTGGCGGGCGGCTTCCTGCTGGCGCGGCGTGTACCGCCGCCCGAGCGCCGCCACCGGGGCGGGCTCGCCGTGGTCGCCGGGGGCGTCGTGGTGGGCTTCCCGCTGCTGACGACGCTGGCGCTGGAGACCTCCACCACCGCGCACGCGGCCGTCGTGGTCGGGCTGCTGCCGCTCACCACCGCCGCGTTCGGCGCGGTGCGCACGGGGCGGCGGCCCTCCCGGAGCTTCTGGCTCGCGGCGCTCGCCGGCGCGGCCGTGGTGATCGCCTTCGCGGTGCGGCAGAGCGGCGGCGCGCTGTCCGCCGGGGATCTGTACCTCTTCGGCGCGCTGCTCGTCTGCGCCGCGGGCTACACGGAGGGCGGCAGGCTGGCCCGGGAGATGCCCGGCTGGCAGGTGGTCGGCTGGGCGCTGGTCGGCTGCCTGCCGCTGTCGGTGGCGGGCGCGGCGGTGGCGCTGTCCTTCGAACCGGTGCGCCTGTCGGCCCACGGGGTGATCGGGCTGGTCTGGGTGGCGGCAGGTTCGACGTTCTTCGGGCTGTACGTCTGGTACCGGGGCATGGCGTCGATCGGTATCGCCAGGGCCAGTCAGCTCCAGCTCGCCCAGCCGGTGCTGACGCTGGTCTGGTCGGTGCTGCTGCTGGGCGAACACCTGACGCCCGCCGCGCCGCTGGCCGCCGTGGCGGTGCTGGTCTGCATCGTGGCCACCCAGCGCTCCCGCGCGTAGGAACCCCACCCACGCGCGGGGGCCCGCCTCACAAGGCCCTGCGCAGCGGCCGGGCGCGCTTCCGGTAGTGGTCCGCCACCACCCGCCCCATCGCCCCGATCGGGTCGGCCCCGACCTCCTTCGCGGAGAAGTAGCAGTGCCCGCGCACCCCCGCGTACTCCTTGGCGAGGGTGAGATGGCGCGACAGCTCCGCCGGGTCCTGCCAGGCGGCGGGCTGGGCCGGGTCGCCGGCCTTGTAGAGGGCCTCGCCGATGTACAGGTCGACGCCCGTGCCCCGCACCACCCCGTCCCACCAGCGCAGCAGCTTGGCGTAGTCGCAGGCCGCGTAGCCGATGTTCCAGTACAGCTGCGGCACGAGGTAGTCGATCCAGCCCTTCCTGACCCAGCCGCGGGTGTCGGCGTACAGGTCGTCGTAGGTCTGGACGCCGCCCCTGGTGTCCGAACCGGCCGGGTCGGTGGTGGCGTTGCGCCATACGCCGAAGGGGCTGATGCCGAACCGGACGGCCGGCTTGATCTTCTTGATCCGCTCCGCCGTCTCCTCGACCAGCCGGTCCGTGTTGTCCCGCCGCCAGGCCGCCCGGCCGGGGAAGCCCGCGCCGTGGCTCCGGTAGGCCGCGTCGTCGTCGAAGCTCTCGCCCGCGACCGGGTACGGGTAGAAGTAGTCGTCCCAGTGGACGGCGTCGATGTCGTAGCGCCCGACCGCGTCGAGCATCGCGTCCTGGACGAACGCCCTGACCTCGGGCAGTCCCGGGTTGTAGTAGAGCTTCCCGCCGTACGGGACGACCCACCCCGGGTGGACCCTGGCCGGGTGGGTCGCGATCAGCCGCGTGGGGTCGGTGTGGTTGGCGACGCGGTACGGGTTGAACCAGGCGTGCAACTCCAGGCCGCGCGCGTGCGCCTCGCGTACCGCCGTGCCCAGCGGGTCCCAGCCGGGGTCCTTGCCCTGGGTGCCGGTGAGGCACTGCGCCCAGGGCTCGTACGGTGAGGGCCACAGGGCGTCGGCGGTCGGCCTGACCTGGAGGACCACGGCGTTCAGGCCGCGTGCGACGGCGGTGTCCAGGTGCCTGATCAGCTCGGTGCGCTGCGCGGAGGCCGTCAGCCCGGCCCTGGACGGCCAGTCCCGGTTGGCGACGGTGGCGATCCACATGCCGCGCAGTGCGGGGCGCGGCGCGGCGGGGCGCCCGGCCCCTGACCGTGCCTGCCCGACCGCGACCGCCGCGACCGCCGCGTCTCCCGCCGTCAGCAGGGTGGCGGCCATGCCCACCCCCGCGGCCACGAACCCCCTCCTGCCGATCGGTCCCACCCGCTGGTTCCCGCCTCGCTCCATGCGCCGTCCCTCGCCCGTTCCGTGCGGACCGCCCCTGGCTGCGGCGCTCCGCCCTGTCGTCTGGTCATGCCCGCCCCGGCCCACCGTCCACACCCCCCGGCGGAGTAACGTCCTGTCCCGGGCGGGCGCCGGAATCACCCGGGGGACCTGCCGGGACACGGACCAGCGAAAGGCACGATGTGACCGACACCCTGACCGATATCGTCCGCGTCGGAGTGGTGGGCTGCGGCCAGATGGGCGCAGGCATCGCGGAGGTCGCCGCCCGCAGCGGCCTGGAGGTCATGGTCGCCGAGACCACCGGCGAGGCACTGGAGATCGGCCGGACCCGGCTGCACAACTCGCTCTCCAAGGCCGCCGAGCGCGGCAAGATCACCGAGGAGGAGCGCGACGCGACACTCGACCGGCTCAGCTTCACCACCGACCTCGGGGAGTTCGCCGACCGTGACCTCGTCATCGAGGCCGTCGTGGAGAACGAGCAGGTCAAGACGGAGATCTTCCAGGTCCTCGACCAGGTGGTGACCCGGCAGGACGCGATCCTCGCCTCCAACACCTCCTCGATCCCGCTGGTCAAGCTCGCCGTGGCGACCTCCCGCCCCGACCAGGTGATCGGCATCCACTTCTTCAATCCGGCCCCCGTCCAGAAGCTCGTCGAGCTGATCCCCGCGCTGACGACCTCCGAGGACACGGTGCTGCGCGCCGAGGCCGTGGTCCAGGGCGTGCTCGGCAAGCACGCCATCCGTGCCCAGGACCGTTCGGGCTTCGTGGTCAACGCGCTGCTCATCCCGTATCTGCTGGCCGCGGTCCGGATGTACGAGTCGGGCATCGCGAGCCGTGAGGACATCGACAACGGGATGGAGCTGGGCTGCGCCCACCCGATGGGCCCGCTCAAGCTCGCGGACCTGATCGGACTGGACACCGTGGCCTCGGTCGCCGACTCGATGTACGCGGAGTACAAGGAGCCGCTGTACGCCGCTTCCCCGCTGCTCCAGCGGATGGTCGACGCGGGCCGCCTCGGCCGCAAGACGGGCGCGGGCTTCTACGCGTATCCCGCGGCCTGATCCGTCCGTACGGTGAGTGCCCCTCAGCGCCGCCCGCGCGGGCGCCGGGGGCGCTCGGGCGGGGTGTACAGGCCCTGGGCGATCAGGCGTTGCTGCCGCACGCGTTCCAGGAAGGCCGAGACGCCGAAGGTCGCCCCGATGACCGCGCCGATCGCCACGCCGACGAGGGCCTCGGCGGGGCCGTCGGACGGCAGGACCGTCACGAGCGAGGCGAGGGTGAGCGGGGCGGCGGCGACGAGTCCCACCGCCGACGGGTGACGTGCGACGAAGAGCTGGAACCGGGTCGGAGGTGTATGCCCGCCGAGGAAGCGGTCCGTCTTCGCGAGGCTCTCGTTCACCCTGCGTCTGGTCAGCGACATGGGGTGAGGATATCGGTACGGAAGGGCCCGTACCCACCCCGATATTACTCCTGGTAACCGCGATTCGCACGGCGTGTGCGAAGGGTGCTCGCATATGCCATCCACACACCCTCCTGCCCTGTACCCAGCGGTAGTTGACTCGGCCGCACGGCCGGTGAACCACCGGCATCCTGGGACACTTCCCCGAACAGGAGCGGATCCGTGAACACCGACCCCGCCCATCCCGCGGTCGCCGACGCAGAGTTACGCAGAAGTCTCGACGTCGGTCAGGCGAGGACCGACGGCAGAATGGCGTTGCTGGCGCAGCGCATCGACCAGACCGACAAGGACGTGACCGATCTGGCCGTGCGCGTGGCGGCGCTGGAACACGCCAGGTGGCCGCTGCCCGCCGTGGCGTCACTGTGCACGATCGGCGCGCTGGCGACGACGGTCTGGCAGGCCGTCGGTCACTGAGACGGTCCCGCCGCTACCACCTCGGCCGGTTACCCGAGCCGCAGGTGATGGAGCATCAGCAGCCCGGCCGTCATGTTGGCGGCCGGGATCTCGCCCCGGGCGATCATGTCCGGGATGAGTTTGAGCGGCACCCACTCCCGGCGCGAGGACTCGAAGTCGTCCTCGGGATGGCCCATGTACGTGGCCTCGTCGGCCCAGTAGAGATGGTGCCGGGCGTCGCTCAGGCCGTTGGACGGCTCGACGGTGAGCAGATGCCGGAGCGGGCCCGGACGCCACCCGGTCTCCTCCTCCATCTCCCGCGCCGCCGCGGTCTCGATGTCCTCGCCGTCCTCGACGACCCCCGCGGCCAGCTCCCACCCCCAGCTGTCGGTGATGAAGCGGTGCCGCCAGAGCATCAGCACCTCGTTGGCCGAGTTGACCACGGTCGCCACGGCGACCGGGCGGAGCCGGATGAGGAAGTGGTCCAGATGCCGGCCGTCGGGGAGTTCGACGTCCGCCAAGTTCACCTGGAACCAGCGGTTTTCATAGACTGTTTGTTCACTTAGTTTCGTCCACTGCACGTTTCTGCCACCTTCCGACAAGTTGATGGCAATATCGCAGCAGCAGTACGAGCGTGCGGGAACGCGCGGGGGCTCACCGAGGGGCTCACGGAGACTTACAGCGGAACCCGCAGCGCCCCCTCGATCAGCTCCGCCGTCTCCTCGGCGACGGCGGAACCGCTGGCCACCAGCTGCTCCCGTACGGCGCGCAGCCGGTCGCGCAGCCGCTGGGACTCCATCCCCATGGCCCGCTCCGCCATCTCCGCGGCCGTTCTGGCCGCCCGGTCCGGCTCGCCCTGCCGCAGCTCGATATGGCTGAGCATCGCCAACCGGTGCACTCTGCCCCGGTCGTGCGCCGGGGTGTCCACGGCCGCCGTGGCGTGCACCCGCGCCGCCGCCAGATCACCGAGACTGAGGAGTGCCTCCGCCACCTGTACGTTGACCAACCCCGGCTGTACGTAGCCGGTCTCGTCCGGCTCGCCGGCCGGCCGGATGCGCTCCGCCTCCGACTCGGCCCGCCGGATGCAGCCCAGCGCGCCGCCGCCGTCGCCGAGATGGGCGTACGACTTGGCCTGCATCGCGTACAGATCGGCGGCGAGCGCCGGGGTGATCTGCCGGCCCGCCGTGCGCAGCGCCGCCTCGGCGAAGGCGACGGCCTGACGGTACTCGCCCAGATACAGCGACTGGTTGACCAGCAGCGCGATGACGTAGGCACCCAGCCCCCGGTCACCACTGGCCTTGGCCAGCCGCAGCGCCTGGTGGAAGTAGCGCTGCGCGAGTCCGTGCGCGTCCGAGTCGTAGGCGCAGATTCCGGCCACCGCCACCAGTCCCCCGGTGGCGCGGTGCAGTTGACGGCCCAGTTCGTCGGTGTAGCCGCCGCGCAGCAGCGGCGCCGCCTCCGCGTTGAGGAAGCGGACGATCCTGGCCCGGGTCGCCACCCCGCCCGCCCTGCGGTACATCAACTCGTAGTGCGCCCTGGCCGATCGCAGCAGTTCGATGTCGGTCGGGCCGACCCGGTTGGCTCCGCTGCGCGAGACGTCGGAGTCCTCTGGCGGGTTCTCCCACTCCCAGACGGGCATGACGGCGGGCGTCCCGGTGACCGTGGGGGCGCCCACTATGTGCGGCCGTTGCTGTTCGTCGCTGCGCCACAGGGCGGTGGCCCGCTCCACGAAGCCGGAGAGCGGTGTGCCGTGCGGAACGGGCGCGTCCCCCGCCACGCCGAGCCCGATGTCGTCGAGGGTGACCGGGCGGCGCAGCCGGTCGCTGAGCACCGCGCAGATCAGGTCGGGCACCTGGCCGCGTGGCCGCTGGCCCTTCAGCCACCGGGAGACGGCGGTGTGTTCGTACCGCAGGGCGAGTCCCTTGGCACGTCCCGCCTGGTTGACCCGGGCGGCGAGACCGGCATGGGAGATGCCCGCCTCGTCGAGCAGGGAATCGAGCAGAGAATTGGGCTGCATGTGCCCCTCCGGTGGCTCGGCCGAACCAGAGTAGTGGAACGGAAAACGCACGGGGTGTGAACGTAATGCCCGCTTCCGCGGCGTGTGCACCCTGCCGCGGGCCTCCTGAGGACGATTGACTGAATCGCCTCCCCAAAGAGGCGGACGGGCCGTCGACTCCCCCCTCGTACAGTGCGACGGCCCGCACCCCGCACCGTCCGCCCCGCCGGAACCTGCCCGACGCTCCGCCGGTGGGGCGGGCGGGACCACGTGCCCGGTTCTCCTCCCCCGCCGTCACCGGCCCCGCCCCTCGGGGCAGGGCCGGTGACGGCGGGGGAGG
>NZ_QQNA01000088.1 GCF_003346515.1 Streptomyces corynorhini | reverse complement strand
CGGCACCAACGCGCACGTGATCGTCGAGGAGACGCCGCGCGAACCGGCGCCGGACCTCGCCGAAGGAGCCGAAGGAGCCCCGGCCCTCCCCGGCGGCGTCCCGCTGCCGCTGTCCGCGCGCGGCGCCGACGCCCTGCGCGGGCAGGCGGCCCGGCTGCGCGACTTCCTCACCGAGCGGCCGACGGTTCGACTCCACGACGTAGCACTGTCCCTGGCCACCACCCGCTCTGCGCTGGAGCACCGCGCGGTCCTGGCCGTACCCGACCGCGCCGCCGCCCTGGCCGCCCTCACCGCCCTCGCGGACGGCACCGGGACCGAGGCGCGGGGCGTCGCGGACTCCACCGCGCCGCCCGTCCTGCTCGCCTTCCCGGCCGCCGACCCCGACTGGACGGCCGCCCTGGCGCCGCTCGCCGGTTGCGCGCCGGTGTTCGCCGACGCCCTCACGGCCTGCGGGCACGCCCTGACCGGACTGGTCGACTGGACCCCCGCCGACGTCCTCGCCGGGCGCACCGCCCCCGACTGGCGGCAACGGCCCGAGATCGCCGTCCCCCTCGGCTGGGCGGTCGCCGTCGCCGCCGCCGCGCTGCTGCGTTCCTGGGGCGTCGAGCCCGCCGCCGTCACCGGCCGGGGGACCGGCGAGATCGCCGCGGCCCGGGTGGCCGGGCTGCTCGACCCGGCCACCGCCGCCCGGCTCGCCGTACACCTCGGCCGCACGCCCGCCGACGGCTTCCCGCCGGTGGTGTTCGGCCCCGCCGAGGTGCCGTTCTGGTCCGCCTCGACGGGCAGTTGGCTCGACACGGAGGACGAGAAGGACGGCCCCCGGTGGGCCGACGCCCTCGTCGCCGGATCTGCCGCCGGATCTGCCGCCGGATCTGACGTCGCTCCCGGGGCCGGATCCGACCCGCTGACGTTGCCGGACGGCGGCCGTACGACCGTCGTGCGCGTCGGCGCCTCCCCGGCGGGCGAGCGCGCGGCGCTCGACCCGGCCGACCCCGTCGTCGAGCGCCCCGGGGCGGCCGACGGCCCCGAGCCGCTGGCACTGACCGGCCCGGACGGCGCCGATCTCACCGGCCTCCTCGCCCACCTCCATGTGCGAGGCGTCCCGGTCGACTGGGCGGCCGTGCTGGCGCCCGCGGGAGCCCGCACCGTGCCGCTTCCGACGTACGGCTTCCGCCGCCGCCACTACTGGATGACCGCAGAGCCCCGGACCCTGCCCGCGACCGACGCGGACCGGCCGGCCGACGGGTGGCCGCTGCTGGACTCCGTCGTCGAACTCCCCGACTCCGGCGGCCTGCTGCTGACCGGCACACTCACCCCGCGGACGGCGGCCGCCTGGGGCGCGGACGGCTCCGGGGCCGTGCCCGGCTCGGCCCTCCTCGAACTCGCCCTGCACGCGGGCGACCACGTCGGCTGCGATCTGGTCGCCGAACTGACCGCGCAGACCACCCTCGTCGTGCCCGAGAACGAGGAGGTCCTGCTCCGCGTCACCGTCGGCGAACCCGACGAATCGGGCGAGCGCGTCCTGCGCGTCAGCTCCCGGCCCGCCCGGGGCCTGCCGGGCACGCCCTGGACCCGGCACGCCCACGCCCTGCTGCGGCCCGTCGCCGGACCGCCCGCCTTCGACCTGGACGTATGGCCCCCGGCCGACGCCGAGCGCGTCGACCCCACCGCCCTGCCCGCGCCCGGCTCCGGCGGACCGCGCGCCCTGTGGCGGCGCGGCGACGACCTCTACGCCGAGGTCGCGCTGGAGTCCGGACAGCGGACCGCCGACCCGCGGCACGTCCTGCACCCCGCCCTCCTCGACACCGCCCTGCGCGTCCTCGGCGACCCCGACACCCCGCGTGAACCGGCCTCCTGGCACGAGGTCGCCCTGTACGCCGAGGGCGCCACCGCGCTGCGGATCCGGCTGACCCGTACCGGTGCCGACACCGTGGCCCTGGCGGTGGGCGACGACACCGGGCTCGCCGTCGCGGCCGCCGCCGAGGTCCGGCTGCGACCCGCCGACCCCGCCCGGCTGATCGCCGCCCGCACCGCCCTGCACGGCCCCCTGCTCCACCTGGAATGGGCCCGCGTCAGCTGCGAGGCCCCCGGCGGCAAGCCCCGCTGGGCCCTCGTCGGACCCGACCCGCGCGGCGTCCGCGCCGCCCTCATGAAGGCCGGCATCTACACCGAGGCGTACGACACCCTGGAAGCCCTCGCCAAGGCCCTGGACGCCGGAACGGAGCCGCCCGCGACCGTGCTGTCCGTCGTGCCCGCAGGACCGGACGACGTCACCCGCGCCGCCGCGGCGGCCGTGGAGGCCGTCGGCCACGCCACGGCCCTGGCGGCCCGGTGGCTGTCCGACGAACGGTTCGCCGCCGCCCGGCTGGTGTTCGTCACCCACGGCTCCGTCGCGCACGGCCCGGCCGCCCCAAGCCCGCTCACCGGCGGCCCGGTGGTCACCGGCGGCCGGGGCGGGACGGCCCCCGATCCGGTCACCGCCGCCGTGTGGGGCACCGTCCGCTCCGCGCAGAACGCCGACCCCGGCCGCCGGTGACCACCG
>NZ_QQNA01000087.1 GCF_003346515.1 Streptomyces corynorhini | reverse complement strand
CGTACGGCCACTCCGCCGCGCGCCGTCCGCGCGGCGGAGTGGCCGTACGCCGTGATGCTCAGCCTGCGCGTCGCGCCCGGGTCGGCGGCTGCCCGCCGGATCGAGGAGCGCCTCGGCGCGGCGCTGCCCGGCCACTGCGGGCGGACCGCATCCGCGGGCGCCGGTACGGTGCTCTGGCTCGGCCCGGACGAATGGCTCCTGGTCACACCCCCAGGGGAGCGGCCCCGTACCGCCGAACTCCACCGGGCGCTCGACGGCGCCCCCGGCTCCGTCGTGGACGTCTCGGCCCACCGCACCGTCGTGGAGCTGAGCGGCCCGTCCGCCCGCGACGTACTGGAGAAGGGCTGCGCCCTCGACCTGCACCCGCGCGCCTTCGGCAGCGGCCGGGCCTTCGCCACCCGGCTCGGCCCCGTCCAGGTCGTCCTCTGGCACACCGCCGAGGACATCTGGCGGCTGCTGCCCCGCGCGTCCTTCGCCGACTACCTCGCGCGCTGGCTCATCGACGCGATGGGCGAATACGCCCGGCCCGAGGTGCGGTGAGGTGAGGTGAGGTGACGACGCTCGGGCCGCCCGCACCCCTACGAACCCCTCCCCTGTGGATCACACCTCGGTGGACGCGCCCGGGGCGAGGTTCTCCAGCGGGACGCCGGTCAGTCCGTCCGCACCGAGGAATCTGGCGGCCGAGTTCCGGCCCAGCTCGCTGAGCATCAACTCGTGGATCTGGACGGTACGGCCGGGACGCACAGCCCGCACGAAGTCGGCGGCCTCGCCGAACTTGGTCCACGGGCCGCTGGTCGGCACCAGCAGGGTCTCGACGGCGGCCTCGGGCACGACGTACGAGTCGCCGGGATGGAAGACGCGGCCCTCCACGAGGAACCCGACGTTGCGCACCCGCGGGATATCGGCGTGGATAAGCGCGTGGTCCTCGCCGTGCACGGTCACGTGGAAGCCCGCGACCTCGATCCGGTCACCGGCCGCGACCGCGAAAGCCTGGTCACCGAGGGTCGCGGCCGCCTCCGCTGTCGTGTGCACCGTGAGGCCGGGGCGTTTGGCCAGCTCCGCTCTGAGCGCGGTCTCGTCGAGGTGGTCAAAGTGCTCGTGAGTGACGAGGATCGCGTCGGCGCGGGCGATCAGGTCGGCCGCGTTCGGTGTGAACGTACCTGGGTCGATCAGCAGCGTACGGTCACCGTCGGTGAAGGTGACGCAGGCATGGGCGTGCTTGGTAAGGCGCATGGTCTTCCTCTCTCCTCACCAAAAACTGTACAGCCACCTTGTATATTTTCCTGATGGCACTTGATGACGACGACATCGCCGAGAAGCTGCGGCGCTCGGTCGGCCGGTTCGTACGGGCCGTCCGCGCCCGCGCGGACACGGTTCCACCGGCGCAGGCCACGGCGCTGGGCACGCTCGACCGCGAGGGCCCGCGGACCATCGCGGAGCTGGCCGCCGCGCATCGTGTGAAACACCAGAGCATGAGCCGTACGGTCGGCGACCTGGAAGGGCTCGGCCTGGTCAGCCGCTCCCGCAACGAGCGCGACGGGCGCTCCTTCCTCATCGCGATCACTCCGGCGGGCACCGAAGCCCTCGAAGGCGACCGGCGCACCCGGCGCCGCTGGCTGGCGGACACCCTGGCGCGGCAGCTGACCCCGGACGAGAGACGCGTCCTGCTCGCCGTCCCCGACCTGCTCGACCGCCTCTCGGAAGCGGCCGAGCGGTCGGCGCGGCCCCGGCCGGGGGCGGCGGAATCCGGCACGGAACGCTGAGGCCGGCACAGCCGCGGCCGATTCTCCTGACGGCCCGTCGGTCCGTCGGTCCGACGGTCCGACGGTCCGACGGTCCGACGGCTGACGGTCCGACGGCTGACGTGGTCGTTTCCCCCGCCCGAGCGGTCAGGTCCGCACGCGCCGGGCGTGGCGGCGCGGGGCGGGGCGGGCCCGACCACCACCGCTCATGGCCGGAACGACGACAGCCGTCCGCGCGCGCCGACGCCTCGCCGCGAGCGGGTCATTGGTTCGACCCGCTCCGGCTCGGCGCGTCGGCCGACGGGACGGTCGGTCCGGCCTCGGCCTCGGCTTCGGCCTCGGGCGAGCGCTTGCGGGCCAGGGCGAGGCTGGTCATCATCGTGATCGCCATCGCGACGACACCGACCAACGCCGCCGCGGTGTAGGCGCCGTCGTTCGGGAAGACATGGCCGGTGTCGGTGCCCGCGGCGAGGACCAGGCCACCGATGGCGCTGCCGAGTGCGTACCCGACGCTGCGCACCACGTAGTTGAAGCTCATCGCGCTGGACGTCTCGCTCTTGGGGGTGGCGGCCAGGATGACGCCGGGCATGGCGGCCGAGAAGCTGCCGACGCCGAAGCCCAGCACACTCATCGCCAGGAACAGCTCCGTCAGGTTCGACCGGGCCGCGGCGAAGAGGACGAACCCGCCGCCGATGACCACCGCGCTGCCGGCCAAGAGGTAGGGGGCGTCGATCCGTTCGCGCAGCCGGGGCGTGAGCTTGCCCGCGACGAACCCCAGCACGGAGAACGGGATGAGGACCAGCCCGGCGACGAAGGTGGTGAGCCCGTACCCGTAACCGGCGCTGTGCGGCGTCTGCGCGTACCGGGTGATGAGGGTGAGCAGGATGTACATGCCGATGGCGCCGACGAACATGGTGACATTCGCTCCGGCGACCGCGGGGTGCCGTAGCGCCCGGAGATCGACCAGGGGCGCCTTGCCGCGCAGTCCGGAGACGGCCCAGACGGAGAGCAGGAGCGCGGCGACGACGGCGAGGACCACCGCCACGGCGAGGTGCTCGCTCCACAGGCTCCGCTCGCCGGCAAGGAACAGGACGAGGCACAGTCCACCCGCCAGGAGGAGCGCGCCCGCTATGTCCACGTGGGCGGAGCGGCCCTCGGGGGCGGCGGGTACGGAGCGCCAGGCGGCCAGGAAGGCAAGGGTGGTGACGGACAGACCGAGACCATAGGCGGCGCGCACCCCGCCGAACTCGGTGAGCAGACCGGCGAGGGGGTAGCCGACACCGACACCGATGATGGAGACCACCGAGATCAGGGCGATGGTGGGCGCGCTGCGCTCCTCGGGGAGATGGTCGCGGGCCACGCCCATCATCAGCGCCGTCAGACCGAGCCCGATGCCTTGCGCGGCCCTGCCGACGAGCAGCCACGCGAACGGCAGCGGCAGCACGGTGAGCGCGCTGCCGACGACGACGACCGCCAGCGTGACGAGAATGGTGGCTCGCCGGTGCGGACCGGCTCCGAGCCGGCCGAGTACGGGTGTGGCGACCGCGCCGCTGAGCAGCGCGATGGTCAGCGTCCACTGCGCGCTGCTGAGTGAGACGTGGAACGTGGTCGCCACGCTGGTGATGAGCGGCGCCCCGAGACTGGCGACCGCCGCCACGACCAGCGCGATGAACATCAGGGAGGGGACCAGCAGCCGCGCCTCGGAGTGCTCCCGGGTCGTACTCATCGGCCGGCCCCGGTCATGAGGTGGTCGAACAGGCCAGGACGGACGCGGGGAGCCTGACGCGGCAGAGCCGTTAACGCGGGTTGGGAGGTCATCCACCGGACCGTATGGCCCGGAGTGAACCGCCGTCCAATCCGGTAATCGACTGATCTTGATAGCCGTAGGCTATCGACCGCGGAGGCGGCGGCTCGTCGCCTCGCGGCCGTCCCGTGGGCAGGCACCGCACCCTCGGTGTCACATCGGTGACCTCCGTCCGGGCGTACCGGAAGTCCGCCGCGCGATCGCCCGCGAACCCACCTCGCCGCGCGAGGTCAAGCACCGCTGAGGAAGGGGAGTACGTCCGCGGCATCCGTTATGCCGGATGGCGGGCCATCGACCCGGGTGCCCGGATGCGCGTTCTGGATGATCATTGGTGCGAGTGTCGGGGTGGTGTTGATCTCGATGAAGTGGTTGATACCGAAGTTCTCCTGAAGGTCCTCGATGGATTCGATCAGGTTCGCGGGTTTGGTCCAGATGGCGAGTGACGCCTTTCTGACCGTGTCGGTTTCGACGATGGGACGGCACTCGGTGGTGAAGTACAGCGGGGGCAGCACGGGCCGCACGGTCCTTTCTTTCTGCCGAAGGATCGCCCGGAGGGCCGCGGGCTTGAACAGCGGGGTGTGGATGGGGAGGATGGCGGCGAGACGCCTGCAGGGGACGCCTGTGCGTTCCGCGTGCGTCTCCAGCAGGTCCAGGTCGCCGAATCGGCCGCAGACAACCGTCTGATGCGGCGTATTGATCATGCCGACGTGGAGGCCGTCCTCCGAGATCTGCCGACACATCGACCGAGCGGTCCGCTGGTCGACGGCGAGGGCGAGCATTCCGCCCCGCAGTGAAATCCTTTTGGCTTCGAGGAATCCTGTGATGAGGACGTCGATTGTCTCTTCCATGGACATGAGGTCCGTGATCACGCTCCCGACATTGAAGCCCGCGCCATGTCCGAGAAGGATGGACGGCTGAACTTTCAGATCGAGTGACGCGTATACGGAGTACGGGACGAGCGTCGCCGCCACCAGATTGTGGACGTATTCCGCTTCCGGGCCGGGGGACGGTCCGGAATCTCTGACGGTCAGCCTGCGGGTCACGGGTGGCTGGCCGATTTCCGCGAGCTTCCGGTCCGTTGCCTCAAGGGCGGCGGCCACACTCGCATTCGCGTGAGCCAGCGTGCACAGGATCCCCGGCGGGTAAGGGTTGCTGAATGGCGGAAAGGCGAGGGCTGTCGTGAGCGGCATCTGTTCCCTCCCGGGATATCTGCCCGTTCTCGGCCGCCAGGAGCGGCCACCGGCTGTGCCGACCTGCTGGGGCGCGGCCGTTTCCGGTCGCGCCGACGCGGGGTTGGTCAGGACGGGCTCTCGGGGCGCAGGTGGCGGAGGACGGTGGTGGCGATGCTGGTGAGAGGTGCGGTCATGACTTCGGGGGCGGGGATCGCGCAGCCGGTGTGGCGGCGAATGTGGCCGATGAGTTCGGTGGCGGTGAGGGAGTCGGCGCCGAGTTGATCGATGCGGCGGCCGGAGTCGACACGATCGGGTGTGGTGTGGAGACCGGAGGCCAGCCAGGAGGTGAGGGCGTCGAGCAGTATCGGGCGGGCTTCCTCCGCGGTGGCGGCGGCCCGCAGGCGCGGCAGGAGGCTGTCGTCGGCGCCCGCGTCCGGTGTGTGGACCAGCATCGCGGTACGGGGTGCGGTCACGGCGGGGAGGAACGCCATGAGCGCTTGCTCACGGCCCCGGGATTCGGCGACGACCGCGGTGACCGCGGAGTCCGGGTGGTGCAGCAGCGTGTCGAAGCGGTCCAGCGCCTGGGATGAGGTCATGGGAAGGATTCCGTAGTCGCTCATCACCGAGGTGATTCCGCTGCGGAGCACGTATCCGGCGTCGGAGATCGCGCCCAACTGCAGGACGGAGGCGGGCAGGCCGTCGTGCCTGCGTCGGCGCGCGATGTTCTCCAGGGCAAGGCTGGCGGCGCCGTACGAGGCTTGCCTCCGGTTGCCGAGCAACGCGGCGAAGGACGAGTACAGGGCGAAGAAATCGAGGGTGCGCCGACGGGTGTGGGAGTCGAGGAGAAGCGCTCCGGTGAGTTTGGGACGCAGGACGGTGAGGTAGCGCTCGACGGACAGGTCGGTGATCTCGTCGTCGTCGAGGACCATGGCGGCGTGGACCACTCCGGCGAGCCGGCGTCCGCTCGCGTCCAGGTCGTGGAAGAGCCGGTCGACGGTTGTCGGGTCGGAGATGTCGACGGCGCGCGCGTCCACCTGGACTCCCTGGTCGTTCAGGCTGCTGACCAGGGCGACGGCGTCTTGGTTGCGTGCGGTGCCACGTCGGCTGACGAGGGTGAGGTGACGCGCTCCCCGGCGGACCAGGTGCCGGGCGGTCTCGGCTCCGAAGCCGTCAAGGCCGCCGACGACCAGATAGGTCGCCGTGGGATCCAGTACGGGCGGCTCGGGGGCGCGATCGAGGAGAACCCCGTCGTCGAGGACGACGACCGTCTTCCCGGCCCCCTGACCGGCCAGGAGGCCGTCCATGGCCTCGTGCACCCGGTCGGCGGGGTAGACGGTGTGCGGCAGGGGGCGGCATTCACCGCTGTCGATTACCTTCTGCAGGTCGTCCAGGCAGCGGTCCACCGTGAGCGGGGATTGCTCGAACCAGCCGACGACATCGACGGCGTGCAGGGTGGCGTCGCGGTCCAGGGGCGGCGTGTGCGGCGTCGGTGATGGCGCGACGAGCGGTCCGACGTCGAAGAAATGCCCCCCTGGCGCCAGCAGGTCCAGCGCACGCCGTCGCAGGTCCGCCGTGATGGAGCTGAGGTTGACGATGACATCGACGCCGCCCCGGGTAACGTGCCGGACCTCCTCGGCGAAGCCGGGAGCACCCGAGTCCACCACGTGGTCGACCCCCGGAAGACGCAGCAGGGCGCGCTGAGCCGGAGTGGGGGCGCCGACGACGACACGGCTCCCGGCGCGCCGGGCGAACTCCATGGCCGCGAGCCCTGTCCCGTCGGATCCACCCAGGATGAGGACGCTGTCGCCAGGCCCCAGACCGGCCAGGTGTCCCAGGACGTGGTGCGTGGTCAGCTGAGCGATGAGCAGGGTCGCCGCTCCGGCGAAGGTGATCTGCTCGGGGAGTTTCACGACTCGGTCGGCGCGCAGGTTGATGTGCGAGGCCAGCCAGCCGCCGTGGGTGATCCCGGCGACCCGGTCTCCTGGGAGGATGCCGGTGACGTCGTCTCCGACGGCGGTGACGGTCCCGGCGCCTTCGCAGCCGAGATGGACGTCGCCCGGACGTGCGCCACGGGGCGGGAGCAGGCGCCCGGAGGCGAAGAGAGCGTCACGGCCGTTGAGGGCCGCGGCCCGCACGCGGACGGTGATCTCGCCGGGCCCGGGGTCGGGGACGCCGCTGTCCTGCCAGACGAGCCGGTGGGGGGTGCCCGCTTCGCCGTGGACGGCCAGCGCGAAGGGCGCGGTGGCGCCGTGGGCGCGTGTCCGCCGGGTCTCCGGCAGGGACTGCACGCGCACGGCGAAGCGCCCATGACGAGTGATCACGCATTCGTCCTCGGCGTCGGGGTGGGTGATCTCGTACGCGACGTGTCCGGCCGTCTGCCGTGCCGACCCGGTGGTCCCGCCGACGGCACGGATCCTGCGGACGGTCAGCAGCGGCTGTTCGTTGGCCAGGGTGCGGGTGGCGCCCCACAGGGCCGCGCCCGTATGTGTCATCGGGGCGTCCAGACTGTCGGCGGTCGTGGACGCGACCAGCCACAGGGTGGGCCGAAGCGCTCCGCCGGTCTGCGCGCAGACGGCCGCCAGCGTACTCAGCCGCGCGCAGGCACGGGCGGCACGCGCGGTCACCCGCTCGGCGGTCACCCGCTCGGCGGTCGTCCGCTCGGTGTCGTCGGCGATCAGGACGATGTCGACCGGCCCCGCGGCCGGCAGCAGAGCGGCCCAGTCCGTCTGCCCGCGCGGAGCCGAGCGCACCACCTCGCGTGTTCCCGTGGCGGTCAGGGCGGCTGCCAGGAGGTCGCCCAGAGGATCGGCGGAGCTGTCCGCGCTCTCGGTGATCAGCAGGCACGGGGGGGTCGCGCCGCCCGCGTCCTGGTCGCGCGGTGTGCTGCCGGGCCGAGTGCCCATGGCGCGGACCGCCGCGATCACCGATCCGGGAACGCCCTCCCGGTCCGGCTGTGCGCTCAGGAACGCGGCGGCTGAGAACCCCGCTTGCTCCAGGACCGACGGCCACTGCTCGCGGGTCAGCGCCGCGCCGGCCGGCCGCAGGGCGGTGTCGGAGGACTCCCAGAAGGAGTCCAGTATCCCGAACAATGTCGCGACGTAGGTGTTGCTGTGCATTTCCAGGGCGACGAGCTGACCGTTGTGGTCCAGGAGCGTGGCCGCGTGACGCAGCCCCTGAGTGATGTCGACCGTGGTGTGCAGGGCATTGCTCGCGACGACGAGATCGAAGGATCCCGCCGCGAACCCCTGCTCGGTGGGATCGGTGCTGAGGTCGAGGGCGTGATATTCGAGGAAGTTGAAGGCGGCGAAGCGAGCCTCGGCCTTGGGGAAGAACGCAGAGGAGACGTCGGTGTACACGTAGTGCGTGCGTTCGGGCGGCAGGTGGGGCAGGATGCGCGCGGTGAAGCCCCCGGTGCCCGCGCCGATCTCCAGAATCCGCAGGGGCCGGTCGGCCGGCCAGTCGGCCAGGGCGGCGCGGACGTATGCCACGGCGGTATCGGACAGGTAGGTGAGCCCAGGATCGTGGTTGTACACCTGCGCCGCGATCGGACCGGATTCGCCGAACAGCACCTCCAGCCCCTCCACCTCACCGGTGAGGACGCCGGGCAGGCTGCGGCCGACCCACGCGGCGGCCTGCCACATCACGACCAGCTCAGGGAACGCGTTCAGCCTGTCCCGCAGAAGCTCCTCAGGCACCGGTGTGCCGCGTCGGCACCAGCCTCCCTCGGCACGAGCGGTCAGCAGCCCGTACCTGACCGCGATCGCCAGCATCATCTCCACCAACGGGCACAGGCTCTCCCTGACGCCGGCACTCCTCAGGTCGTCGAGGCCGAAAGCCTGTCCACCGACCGGTCCCGCGACCTCGATCGCCCCTCGTGCCACCGCGGAGTCCAGGATGCTGTTCACCGCGGCCACCATGTAGTGCGCGCTCAGCTGCCGAGACCTTTCCAGGTGGCCGTCGTACCCGTGGTCGCGGACCGCGTCGTCGAGCCGGGTGACGACCGGGCCGCAGTCCTCGACGACGCGTGAAGGCGGCGGGAGCGGGCAGGGGGTGCCGGGCAGCGCGGTCATCCGCGGGCGTGCCCTGAGCACTTCGTCGTAGACCCGGGGTGCGGGAGAACCGCTGTTCTCGATGCGCCGCGCGTACACGTCCCCCAGGTCGAGCAGGACCGTTCCGTCGGTGTCACAGACGGTGATGTCGCACACGAGCCCGGTCTCGACGACAGACGTCAGCCGCAGGTACGCCAGGACGGTGGCGGGCAGCGGACCCCAGACGCGGACGCTGCCCACCGCCACCGGGAGGTGGGGAACGTAAGGGTGCGCGGAGCCGGAGACGACGCGAGCGGACAGCGGCAGCATCGCTTGGAGGCAGCCGTCGAGGAGCACGACACGGGCCTGATGCTCGGTGCCGACGAACTGATCCGTGTGGAGCCTCGCCAGCCCTTCGCCGTCCTTGACGGACAGCGTCGTCAGCGAACGGAACGCCGGCCCGTAGTTGAGCGATACCGCGGCGCAGGCCCGGTAGTGGTCGGACATGTCCACGGGCTCGTCGACGCGGCGGGCGAGAGCGGCCACGTCCAGCGGAGCGGGCCTGGCGTCGGCCGAGCCGCGCCACCGCCCGTTCACGTGCTGGACGGCCTCGATGTCCTCCCCGGTGTGCCCGGCGACGACGAAGGTCCCGTCGGGGCGGACGGTGGTGGTGGTGCGTACCGGAGCCGATCCGGGCTCGCCGGGCAGGACCAGCGACCTGGCCAGGGATATGTCGAGCAGTTCCACGGGTCCGCCGTGCACCTCGCGGGCCGCCGACAGCGCCATGTCGAGAAAGGCCGTGCCGGGCATGACGACGGCGTCACCGATCCTGTGATCGGCGATCCAGGCCGCGCTCTGCTCCCGGCCCCACGTCGGGTCGGCCCCGAGCAGGCGCCGGCCCAGCAGCGGATGGGACGCGACCGGCTGCGACGGCGGCGCGATCTCGTGGTCGGACCACCACGAGGGGTCTCCCAACCGGTAGCGCCGGCGCTGCCACGGGTAGGCCGGGACGTCCACGACGCGACCGCCCTGGGGGAAGAACCGGTCCCAGTCCAGCCGCGCCCCGGCCGCGACCGCGCGCAGGACGGTGCCGCTCAGCGCCGGTGGGCCCGCGCTGATCCGGGTCAGCGTCGACGCCACCTCCACCGACGCTTCCCCGTCGACGGCGATACGGCGCAGGTAGCCGCTGAGCGCCGGGTGCGGACCGACCTCGACGAGAACGTCACAGCCGTGCTCCTCACCGATGAGCGCGGCGACCGCCGCGGCGAACCTGACCGGTTCCCGCACGTTGCGCCACCAGTAGTCGGCGTCCATCTCGTGCTCCGCGACCGCGCGGCCGGTGACGGTGGAGACCAGCGGGATCCTGCCCCGACCGGCCGCGACCTCGCCGAGTCCGGCCAGCAGCGGGCCTCGGACGGTGTCCATCGCCGGGCTGTGGAAGGGGTAGTCCAGGCGCAGGAACCGGAAGGACACGCTGTCGCGAACACAGCGATCCTCAACGGCCTCCAGTGTCCGGCTGTCCCCGGCCAGGGTGACGTCGTTGCCAGAGTTCACAGCCGCGATCACCACACGGCCGCTCGCCCCCGTCTCGTCGAGCAACCGCTGAGCCCGCGCGGGTGACAGCGCCAGCGCCGCCATCCGCCCGGTCCCGAAGGTGGGCGCCTGCGCGAGGCTGCGGTGCGCGATCACCCGACACGCCTGGGGACGATCAAAAATTCCGGCGCAGTAGGCGGCCGCGACCTCGCCGACGCTGTGACCGCAGACCCCGTGCGGTCGCACGCCCCGCTCGCGCAGCGACATGACCAGTCCGGCCTGCAGGGCGAACAGCATCGGCTGCGCCACCTCTGTCAGCGCCCACCGCCCGCTGTCCGGCGCCGCCATCTCCGCCTCGACCGACCAGCCCAGCAGCGGTTCCAGTTCGCGGCTGACAGCCCGGACCTCGGCGGTGAAGGCGGCGTCCTGCCCCAGCAACTCCGCGCCCATCCTCGGCCACTGGGTGCCGTTCCCGCTGAAAATGAAACCGACACGTCCCCGGGCCGTACTGACGGCCGACGCCGCCGCGTCCGACGCGCCCCTTTCCGCCGTCTCCCGCAGTGCCCGCGCGGCCGCCGCGCCGCTGGAGGCCAGCACGGCCGTGGACAGCTCACGGCGCTCGCGGCGCCGCACCGTGGTGAACCCGACATCCACTAGGGCGGAATCGTCCATGCCTTCCAGGTACGAGGCCATCGTCAGCGCCGCCTCGCGCAACGCCGCCTCGGTCCGGCCGGTGACCACCACCGGCACGGCCGCACCCGGCCGCCTGTCCTCGGTCCGCGCGGCCCCGTCCCCGGTGACGCCCGGGACCGGCGGCGCGTCCGGGGACTCCAGGACCACGTGCGCGTTCGCGCCGCCGATACCGAACGAATTGACCCCGGCGATACGCCGCGCACCGGCCCCACCGTCCAGTGGCCGCATCGCCGTCACCGGGTCCAGCCCCAGCCCGGCGAAATCGATCGCCCGGTTCAGCGGTTGGGCGTGCAAGGTGGCGGGCACCCGCCGCTCGCGCAGGACCAGCATGGCCTTGAACAGTCCCGCCATACCGGCCGCGGCTTCCAGGTGCCCCAGATTCGACTTCACCGACCCGATGGGCAACGGCTTCCCCCCGCGCCGCCGCCCCAGAATCCGCCCCAGAGCCTCGCACTCCACCGGGTCGCCCGCCGCCGTCCCCGTCCCGTGAGCCTCCACGTACGACACCTGGTCGGCGCGCACCCCGGCCTCGGCGTACGCGCGCTCCAACATCGTCGCCTGCGTATCCGCACCGGGCAGGGACATCCCGAGGGTCCGCCCGTCGGCATTGACCACCGAGGCCCTGATCACCGCGTGCACCCGGTCACCGTCGGCCAGCGCACGGCTCAATGTCTTCAGGAGCACCACCCCCGCGCCCTCCGACCGGACGAAGCCGTCGGCGTCCTGCGAGAACGAGTGGCTGCGCCCGGTCGGGGAGAGCATCGACGCCTGGCTGGAGATGACGTGCCCACCCGGGCCGAGCACCAGGTTCACCCCGCCTGCCAACGCGACCTCACACCGGCCGGAACGGACCGTCTCAGCCGCCAGATGCAGTGCCGTCAAGGACGACGAACACGCCGTGTCCACCGTGTGGGACGGCCCATGGAAATCGAACAGGTACGACAGGCGGTTCGCCGCACCGAACGCCCCCGTACCGGTGGGGGCGAACGAGTTCATCACCCCGGGACGTCGCATCAGCAGACCCCAGTAGTCCTGGACGGTCATCCCCATCACCACCGCCACGTCAGAACCCGCCAGCAGCCGCGGATCCACGCCCCCGTCGTCGAATGCCTCCACCGCGCACTCCATCAGCAACCGTTGCTGCGGATCGATCTGGCCCGCCTCCTTCGGCGAAATGCCGAAATACTCCGGGTCGAACCCCCACACGTCCCCGAAAATACCGGCCGCCCCGGTATACGCCTTCCCGGCTCGCACCCCGCCGTCGTCCACAACGAAATCATCGGTACGGAACCGGTCGCCGGGTACCGACGTCACAAGATCCTGACCGGTGGCCAGGGCATCCCACAATCCGCCCAGCGTGGTGATCCCTCCCGGGAGGCGGAGCCCCACCCCGATCACCGCGACAGACTCCCCCGCCCCTTCGGCAGTCCTCGCACCCGTCATGCCGCCTCGCTCCTGACTCACCGTCACCGCAGCTGCCTTTCACGTTTTTCCGCACGCGCGATCGCCCGCGTTCTCCGCATGCGTGAGCGCACGTGTCACCGGACAGGGGATACTGAAATCACTTAGAGGCCGCGCGAATAGGTGGGGCGGCGTCGCGGGGCGATGGGCGGCGCCTGGCGGCGTTGTCGTCGGTCCACGACGCTCCGCGTCGCCTCCCTCCTCCGCCTTGCCATGCTTGCCCCTCACCCCGCTCCTTCCTCCACCCCACCTATCCGCGCGGCCTCTTACGCGAAAAAGGACGCCGCCGCGTCGGCGGACATGGGCCGGTGTCCACCCTCGTGAACCCTGGAGGTTTCCTCACTCCAGGGTTCACGGGCGACCTGCGCGATCGGCCTGCGGGTCTCCTCGCGCGGCAGAACCCGCCCCGCCGTCCCAGAAGGATCCGTGCGCTCGCGCTACGACGCGCGCTCCCGAACGGTCCTGGCGCTCAGGCGCATCTTGAGATCACGCGGCCCCATCGAGGTCGTGATAGCCGGATGTTTCTGCCCGGGAACGAGGTCCAGGCGCCAACTGGAGGCGATGTCCGCAAGCGCGAGCACGGCCTCGACGACGGCGAACTGGTCGCCTATGCATTTGCGTGCACCACCGCCGAAGGTGAGATAGGCGCTGTTGCGCGGTGTCGAATGCTGCGTCTCGGCGTCCCAGCGGTCCGGATTGAAGACTTCGGGGTCCGGATAATAGCGTTCCAGGCGGTGCAGAGCGTAAGGACTGTACGCGATGGTCGTCCCGGCCGGGATGTCATGGCCGCCCAGGCGGGTGTCTTCTGTGACGATCCTGGTCCATATCATCCCGGCCGGCGGATAGAGCCGCAGCGTCTCGGTGATGATCTGGTTGGCGATTTTCAGATCGGGCAGGTGGTCGGGGGAGACCGGCCCGCCGTCGAGGACGCGATCGGTCTCGGCCCACAGGCGCTCCTGGACATCCGGATTGCAGGCGATGAGGTACAGCGCCCATGACAGGGAGATCGCCGTCGTCTCCGAACCCGCCACCAGGAAGGTCAGGACCTCGTTGCGGAGTTCGACGCTGTTCAGACGCTCGCTCCGACCGGCGTCTGCCGGGTCGTCGGGGCTGCCCGGGTCGCGGGACGCCAGGAGCGCCGAGAGCAGATCCCCATGGTCCGCCGGGCACATCTCGGCCTTGGCGATGATGTCGGTCACGGTGCCATGGAGCCCGGCCAGAGCCCGCTGATAGCGCCGATTGCCCGGGGTGGGAATCCGCTTCAGCACCTCTGGCGCGAATGCCTGCCGGTACGTCGCGTGTTGCACCACGATGGCGTCGCCGACCAACTGCCGCAGGTCCTCCGGGGGCAGTGTCCCGCCGAGCATCGCCTGCAGCATGTTGTGCATCGTCAGGCTGAGCATTTCCGCCGGCATGTCCAGGACCTGACCAGCACGCCACCGGTCGGTCAGCAGGGTTGTCCCCTCGGTCATCACCCGGGCGTAGCCGGAGAGTCGGCTGCGGCGGAACGCGGGCTGGACCAACCGGCGCTCCCGTCGGTGCATCGCGTGCGGGCAGGTCACCAGACCGTCGCCGAACACCTCCCTGGCCATGTCGAACAGCGGACCGCCCTTGTCGTAGGTGCGATCGTTGAGAAGTATCTGCGAGGTCAGCTCCGGGTCGCAGACCATCACCGCCTTGAGCGGGCCGACACTGACGCGGATCATGTCGCCGTGCTCGGGCAGCGAACGCAGGAATTTCCTCGGATCACGGATTGCCTTCATCGCATGACCCACGAGCGGGAGGCTCCCGGGTGCCAAAGGAACGGTCTCACTGGGATCTGCGGTGGTCTTCTTGCGTGCCAGCACGTTGCGCATGCGATCCTCTCAGGTGCGTCAAGTAACATTCAAGCCCGTCGAAAAGAGGGGCCCTGTTTTATTGATGCAACACAAATGAGCGCCTTTCGCGGCAATCAGATTATCAGCGTGTCCACGACAAGGCGTGATCGCAGCGTGACCTCGCTGGTCAGGACTGCCGCAAAGCCCTCTCCGCGACCGTCGCCGCCGCGCGCCCGTACGCGGCCACCGGCCGGCGGTCCGCGAACGCTCCGACCCACGGCGCCCCTTCGGAACCCGGCGATCAGCGCCTTCCGCACCATCGGCCCCGACCACACCCCCGGCGAGCGCCCCACCCGCCCGCGCGACCTCCCGGGCATCACCCGACGGGCGGCGTCACGAGATCACCGGACTCCGCGACACCCATGGCCGGAGCACGGCCCTCCTGGTGACAATCATTAACAAATGCCGCATACGGCACCCCTGAACATGATCTGTTCACTCCACACAGAAACCACCGTAGGGTCTTGACGGAAACCGCCAAAATAATGAATGAATAGCATCGCGCGTCCGACGGACTGCTACGCTTCATGGCCTCATATTGGCGAGAACTGCCAATCGGACGGGGGCGAAAGTGAAATTCGCAATCCTTGGGCCAGTTACGATGCGCTTTGCGAACGGCGATCCTCTGGAAAATATGAGACCCCGCCAGCGCAGCACCTTAGGCATCCTCTTACTCAATAGCGGTCGCCGCGTCAGTAAGGAATACCTTGCCGACGCGTTGTGGGGCACCGACCTGCCCAGCGATCCGGGTGGCGCGCTTCGGAGCAACCTCTACGGTCTGCGCAAGGCGATTCCGATCGAGGGACGGCTGCGGACGGGCCGTGACGGCTGTGGCCTCGCGCTGCACGAGGGCGACGTGCTGGACCTGCATCGCTTCCAGAGCCTGGCCCAGCAGGCGCGGGCAGCCCAGCTGTTGGGCGACATCGACGGCGCCGCCCGGTTCTCCCAGCGCGCTCTGGACACCTGGGGCGACCCGCCGCTGGCAGACATCCCGGCCACGCCGGTCATGCAGCCCGTCATCTCGGAACTGCTCGAGCACCGCCACGCGGTCCAGGAGTCGCTGGTGGACGCGCGGCTGACCCTCGGCCAGCACCATGAGCTGCTGCCGTTCCTGATGTCGCTCACCACCGCGCAGCCGCTGCGGGAGCGACGGTGGGAGCAGCTCATACTCGCCCTGTACCGGTGCGGCAGGCGGGCGGAGGCGCTGGACACGTTCACGCGGGCGCGGCGGCTTCTCGCCGAGGACTACGGCATCGATCCCGGTGGCCCGCTGCAGCACCTCCAGCGGCTCATCCTGACGGGTGACCCGATGCGGTCCCTGGCACTGCCCCTGCCGCCCCGGCGGGTCCACGCCGACGCCGCGCGCGAGCCGCGCCCGCAGAGGCACGAGGTACCGCGGCCGCCGGCCGGCTGATCCCGGCCGCCCGCACCGCACGGTCATCATCGCCAGAGGGTGTGCTCGAAACCGGTCGAGTGACGCGAAGACATGTCGGTGCGCGGGGAATCCGCGGACCGGCTCCGCCCGGCGGGACGAGGAGGACGATTTGAACAGGCGATCCCCGGCCAGGCTCCGACACCGAGCGCGACCGGGAACGGTTCCGCCGCGGACCGGCCCTGCCCCGGGAGAGGGAGAGGGAGAGGGAGAGCGGGTGCCACTGCCGTACCCGTCGGGATGGTTCTGCCTGGCGCTGTCCCGTGAGGTACCGGCCGGCGCGGTGGTGAACCGGCGCTTCATGGGCCGCGATGTCGTCCTCTACCGCACCAGGGGCGGTGTCCTGCGGGTCGTGGATGCCCACTGCCCCCACCTGGGCGCCCACCTCGGCGCCGGGGGCGTGGTCGATGGCGAGCATCTGGTGTGCCCGTTCCACCGCTTCGCCTTCGACGTCGAGGGATCGTGTGTCAAGGTCCCGGGCGGAGCGCCGCCCGAGGCGGCGCTGGCGCGGTTCACCGTGCGCGAGCGAGGCAAGGTCGTCCTCGTGTGGCACGGCCACGATGCCGCGCCGCCCGCCTGGGAGCCTTCGGAGATCCCGGACGGCAGGTTCACGCCCGCCGCCTCCTGGAGCACACTCCTGACCTCGCACCCGCAGGAGGTCATGGAGAGCTTCGTCGACTACCGGCATCAGTCGGTCGTGCACAACGTTTCCCTTCGCGAGGTGACCCCGCCGGTGGAGGAAGGGCCGTTGCTGCGCATATCCTTCAGCGCCGACATCAGGCTGTCCGTCCGCCTGGCGACCATAACGGTGGAGCAGGGCGTGGCCCTGTCGGGCCTCGGCCTGGCGTCGGGAGAGGTGACGCTGCACCAGATCGGAATGACGTTGGGGATAGTGCTCATGGCGACCCCGGTCGGGCCATGGCAGACGCGCTTGCGTGTAGTCACCACGACAGAGGCCGCTTCGCGCGCGGACTCCCCCCGCCTCCGGAAGGCCGCTTCCATGTCCTGGTCAGCGGTGGCGGGGCAAGCGCTCGTGCGGACCATAGCCCACCAGATGGGCCAGGACGCCAGGATCTGGAACCGGAAGCGGTACGAGCCGAACCCCCGGCTCACCTCCGACGAGGACGCCATCGGCCACTACCGTCGTTGGGCGCGTCAGTTCTATCCCCCGGACACGGGGCCCACCGGAACCTCGTGATCGCCGCCGCCGACCTGTCCGCGATTCGCCCGGATCCACGTTGCTGACCCGCGGAGACACAGACATCCGCGGGCGCCTCTCACAGCGCCCCACCCGCGCGACGGGCGACACGGACGGCAAAAGCCTGCCTCCATCTTGCGGAGGCAGGCTCTGACCTGCGAAAACACCGTCGGGACGACAGGATTTGTGAGGTCTGTCGTCCAGCGTTCCTCCTCGCCGATGAGTGCGGGAAGGGCCGCCAGGAGGGCGGTCAGTGCGCCGGTGAGCTGTACGTCGGCCGCGATCAGGCCGTCGGTCCGATCGGTGGCGAGGTAGAGCCGCATACGGTCCCGGCCGGTGAAGCGGAATCCGCACAGGGCCGGGTCCGGTGGGGTTTCGACGAACGGGAAGGCCAGCGTGCGCAGTACGCGCAGTACCCGGTCCGTATCGGTCGGAGGGTTCGGTGCGAGGGCGGAGGTGTCCACCGTGGTCAGGGGGATGTTCATCACGGACGAGTCGGTGCGGGGGCGGGCGTCGGATACGAGCGCGCGGGTCCAGCCCAGCAGCAGTGGGGCGGTGAGCGGCTCGTCGTCCTCGTCGGACAGTGGGATCTCATAGGCGGTCAGCTCCCCCGGGGCGGTGGCGCCGGCGGCCCCGGTGACGATCCGGACCGCGTGCGGCGTCGGGAGGATGCCCCGCAGGAAGACCGCCCCCACAAGGGGCACCGCGGTGTAGTCGAGAAGGAAACGCGTGAGGTACGCCTGCTGCTCGAACGTGTCCTCGTCGGGGCTGCTCACTCGTTGATCCAGTTCGGGCACTTGTTCATACCTTTGCAGTAGGCCGTGATGACGCCGATCTTCTTCCCCTTGCCCGCCTCGTACTCGCCGTCGGCCGTACGGCGGGAGTACTGCACGATGACGACGATATTGACCAGCTTGGTCTGGTTGCGGGCGACACCGTAGTACTCCAGCCTCTCTCCGCTCTTCTTGTCCACCTTCCCCGCCAGGGCCGCGTCGACCACCCGGCACTTCTTGATGTTGTGCTTGCCCGAGAAGTGGTTCCGGCCGAGGTCGCCGTTGCCGTAGCGCGTGGGGATCACCCGCGCCTCGGGGTCGGTCTGCTCGCACTTCACCTTGCTGTTCCAGTACGTTGCCGCTGACGCCTGGCCGGCGGGGCGCGCGGTGGAAGACGCCTACGACGCCGAGTTCGAGCGCCACCCCTACCGCTGGTAAACCGGCATGTCCCCGGCAACACCAGCGGGCCGCCGTACGGATGCGGTCCGCCCGCGGCTGCGGGTGAGGCTATGCGGCGGGCTCGGCGAAAGCGCCGGTCAGCCGTACGAGGGGTTCGGCGGAGCGGGGGTGGCTGGTGGCCACCGCGTCCCAGCCGTCGATCGCGCACGTCCCCTCCGCCGCGCACGCGGCGGCCACCGCGGCCGTCATCGCGATCCGGTGGTCCCCGTGCGAGTCGACCCGCCCCGGGCGCAGCCGGTCCCCTGGGGTGATGGTGCTGGTACTCGCTCATGCTTGTCGCTTACCCGCTGAGCGCGTCCCCGTGCCGGTCACGGCCGCGCCCTGGGCCGGACGAGGCGGACGTGCTCGGCGGGAACCAGAGCCGGTCCCGCCCACCGCGCTGGTCGCTCCGGCACCACGGGCTCCGGCACCACGGGACGGCATTCGCACGCACCCGTTCGCGGCGAGAGGTTTCCAGTCCGAGTGGATCGGCTAAACGCCTCGCATGGTGCGATTCGGTTACACAATGATGACGGAGCAGGCGGGGCCGCGCGCGCTCGTGGAGCATGTGGTCGGCGCCGAGCGGGCCGGGTTCGATTTCTCGGTGACCTCGGACCACTACTTCCCCTGGCTCGCCTCCCAAGGGCATTCCCCGTACGCCTGGAGCGTGCTGGGAGCGGCGGCCCAGGCCACCTCGCGTATTCCTCTGATGACGTACGTGACCTGTCCGACCAAGCGCTATCATCCGGCGGTCATCGCGCAGAAGGCCGCGACGATGCAGTTGCTGTCCGAAGACCGGTTCCGCCTGGGGCTGGGCTCGGGTGAACAGCTCAACGAGCATGTGGTCGGCGGTGGCTGGCCCTCCGCACGGACCAGGATTGACATGCTCGAAGAGGCGGTGGGGATCATCCGGGCCCTGTTCTTCGGGGACACCGTGAACCACCACGGCGACCACTTCGAAGTGGACAACGCCAAGCTGTGGGATCTCCCGGACGAGCCTCCGCCCCTCGGTATCGCGGTCTCGGGGGAGCGTTCCTGCTCACTCGCCGGGCGGCTGGGCGACCTGGTGATCGCCACCGAGCCGAAGAGGGAGCTGCTCAAGGCTTTCGACGCGCACGGGGGCGTGGGCAAGCCGAAGGTCGGTCAGCTACCCGTCTGCTACGACGCCGACAGAGCGGCGGCCGTCGCCCGCGCGCACGAGCAGTTCCGCTGGTCCGTTGGGCCGTGGCCGGTGAACTCCGAACTGCCGAACCCGGCCGCGTTCGCCGGAGCCACCGGTCATGTGCGCCCGGAGGACATCGCCGAGGCTGTCCCGTGCGGCAGCGACACAGCACAGTTCGTCGAAGCGGTGAAGCCGTACATCGAGGCGGGCTTCACGGAGATCGCCCTGATCCAGATCGGCGGCGGCCATCAGGAGCCGTTCCTCGACTGGTCACGGAAAACGCTGCTGCCCGCCCTGCGCGCCCTCTGAAACGATGGCCGGCGGCCCGGTCAGCCGGACCAGGTCCAGTCGGCCACCTCGGGCAGGTCCGTGCCGTGCTCGCGGATCCAGGCGTGATGGCGGATGCGTACGTCCGCCATGGCCTGCCGGACGGCGACGGCCCGGACGCCGAGCCCCGGCACACGGTCGATCGTGTCCATGACCAGCCGATAGCGGTCGAGGTCGTTGCGCACCACCATGTCGAACGGTGTGGTGGTCGTCCCCTCCTCCTTGTAGCCGCGCACATGAAGATTCGCGTGTCCTTCGCGGCGGTAGGCGAGACGGTGGATCAGCCAGGGGTAGCCGTGGTAGGCGAAGATGACCGGCTTGTCGGTGGTGAACACGGCGTCGTACTCGGAGTCCGTCATCCCGTGCGGGTGCTCCTCGTGCGGCAGGAGCCGGGCCATGTCGACGACGTTCACCACGCGTACGGACAGCTCAGGCAGATGGCGCCGTAGCAGGTCGGCCGCGGCCATGGTTTCCAGCGTGGGCACATCCCCGGCGCAGGCCAGCACGGCATCTGGCTCCCGGGACCCGTCCTCCGTACCGGCCCAGGGCCAGACCCCCGCGCCCCGCGCGCAGTGTGCGCGGGCCTCCTCCAGCGTGAGCCAGTCGAGACCGGGCTGCTTGCCCGCCACGATCACATTGACGTAGTCACGGCTGCGCAGCACGTGATCGGCGACGGCGAGAAGGGTGTTGGTGTCCGGCGGGAGGTAGACACGGACGACCTCGGGGCTCTTGTTCAGGACGTGGTCGACGAAGCCGGGGTCCTGGTGGGAGAAGCCGTTGTGGTCCTGGCGCCAGACGTGAGAGGTCAGCAGGTAGTTGAGGGACGCGATGGGGCGGCGCCAGGAGAGCCGCCGGGAGGTCCGCAGCCACTTGATGTGCTGGTTGACCATCGAGTCGACGATATGGGCGAATGCCTCGTAACTGGAGAACAGCCCGTGCCGGCCGGTGAGCAGATAGCCCTCCAGCCAGCCCTGACAGAGGTGCTCGGACAGCACTTCCATCACCCGGCCGTCGCGGGCGAGGTGCTCGTCCGTGCCGAGTACGTTCGCCTGCCATGCCTTGGACGTGGCGTCGTAGAGCGCCTCCAGCCGGTTCGAGGCGGTCTCGTCGGCGCCCATGACCCGGAAGTCCCGCCGGCCCTTGGTCGCCTCCATGATGTCCTTGAGCAGGAGGCCGAGCACTCGGGTCGGTTCGTGTGAAGCCCTGCCGGGTGCGTCCACGGGCACCGCGTACCGCTCCAGGGGCGGGACCGGTAGCTCCCGCAGCAACAGCCCGCCGTTGGCATAGGGAGTCGCGCCCAGCCTGCGCGCGCCCTCGGGGACGTATTCGCGTACGGAGGGGCGGGGCGCACCCGTCGCGTCGAACAGTTCGTCGGGGCGGTACGAGCGCAGCCATGCCTCCAGCTGACGCAGGTGGTCGGGGTTGTCCCGGACACCGCTCAACGGGACCTGATGCGCGCGCCAGGTCCCCTCCACCGGTTGTCCGTCGACCTCGGCGGGCCCTGTCCACCCCTTGGGTGTACGAAGCACGATCATGGGCCAGGCGGGTCGGCCGGTCTCCTTGCCTTCGCGGGCGGCGTGCTGGATCTCGGCGATACGGTCGGCGGCGCGGTCCATCGCCGAGGCCATGGCGCCGTGGACGGCCGATGGCCGGTCCCCCGTGACGTAGAGGGGTTCGTGTCCGTAGCCGCGCAGCAGGGAGTCGAGTTCGTCCTGCGGCAGTCGGGCGAGCACGGTCGGGTTGGCGATCTTGTACCCGTTGAGGTGCAGGATGGGCAGGACCGCGCCGTCGTGCGCGGGGTCGAGGAACTTGTTCGCGTGCCAGGAACCGGCCAGCGGGCCAGTCTCCGCCTCTCCGTCGCCGATCACGCAGGCGACCAGCAGATCGGGGTGGTCCAGCGCCGCTCCGTAGGCGTGGGCGAGCGAGTAGCCCAGTTCATCGCCTTCGTGGATAGAGCCAGGGGTCTCGGGCGCGACGTGGCTGGGCACGCCTCCGGGGAACGAGAACTGCCGGAACAGCCGTTCCATACCTTCCAGGTCCTGGCTCACGTCCGGATACGTCTCCGAGTACGTACCCTCCAGCCACGAGTTCGCCAGTACGGCGGGCCCCCCGTGGCCGGGGCCCCAGACGCACAGCACATCGATGCCGCGTGTCGTGATGAGCCGGTTGAGATGCGTGTGCACGAGGTTGAGGCCGGGGGAGGTGCCCCAGTGGCCGAGCAGTCGCGGTTTGATGTGTTCCGGCGCCAGCGGCTCCAGGAGCAGCGGGTTCGCCATGAGGTAGATCTGCCCGACGGCCAGGTAGTTCGCCGCGCGCCAGTGCGCGTCGAGAGCCGCCAATTCCCCGGCCGCCAATTCCCCAGCCGCCAATTCCCCGGCCGCCAGCTCCCCGGCCGCCGGTTCTCCCGCGATCGGCCCCGCCGGGGCCTCTTCGCCACTCACACTGCTCTCGCGCATGCTCATCCTCCTGCTGGGGCCCGGAGGCCGGAAGGCCGCGGTTCGGTTACGCGGTTTGCTTCAGGGCCTGCGGAGTGCTTGCGCTCCCGCCGCGGCGGCGGCGTCGACCTCGGTGGCCCGGCCACCGGTGCTCAGCGTGCCGCCCGCGCTCTCCAGATGCGCCCTGATGAACCACTGGAACAGTTCGAGGCCGCGCAGGTGCTGGATCAGCATGTCCTGGGTGACCGGATCCAGCTTGGCGACCGCGTCGGCCGCGCGTCGGTGATCGGCGATGATGCCCGAGTAGACGATGTCCAGGGCTCCGAGATGCTCGATGGCCTCCGCCCGGCCGACCGCGTAGTCGTCCCAGCCACGCTCACTCACCAGGGCACCCGGCGTCCCGGCGGGCGAGCCGCCCAGGGTGGAGATGCGCTCGGCGATCTCGTCCACCATGCCGCGGACGGCGTCCACCTGCGGGTCCAGCATCTCGTGCACCGCGATGAAGTGCGGCCCGACGACGTTCCAGTGCACATGCTTGAGGGTCAGGGCGAGATCGTTGAGGGCGTGCAGCCGCATCCTGAGCGACTGGATGGTCTCCCCGCCCTCCGAGGCCGTCATACCGGGCACGGTGTACTGCGGATCACTCTGCGATGACATGAGGTTTCCTCTCTGGTCGGCCTCATCCGCTTCGCCCCATCGGGTACCACCGGGCCGCTCGCCCAAACACGGCCCCGGTACGGGCCCGGCCGCCCTGCTCCCACTTCACGCGCAGGCACCGGGACACGCCACAGGGAGGCGGCCGTACGAGTCGGCGTGGGATGCGAGCCGGTCGCGGGAGGGTGGATGAGACTTCGCGGGGTACGCGGCCGTCATGAGCAGTGACACAAGTGACACGCCGGCAGTGATGTACGCCGCGTCACCCGGGGCCGCGGCTCTCCTTCCCCTCGTCTTCGGCCTCATCGTCGTCGGCGTCCTCATCGCCGGGTTCGTGTTCGGCCGGCGCATCCTGGCCCGGGAGCCCCGCCGCCCCCTGCCGGAGGAACAGCCCAAACGGCCTCCGGACCGTCCTACCCGAGAGGACTCCGAGCCGCCCGAAGAGCGGTAGGACGGGCCGGGCGTCTCTTTTCCCCAACGGTCACCGTCGGGGAAAAGAGACGCCCGGTTGACGCAGAGGCCGGAACGCGCCACCGCTCCACGGTGCAGGGGCTTCAAGGGAACCCGGACGTACGCCCACCGCCACATCAGGACGGGCGGTGGCCAGGGCTGGCTTGGACGCCGTCAGGTCAGGACGGCGTCAGGACGGCCAAGGTGAAGGAGTGTCCGGCCGGGTCCGAGTAGAGCCGGGTGTCCCGCGGACCCCCGTTGTCCTTGGTGTCCAGGGGCCGTGCGCCGAGAGCGATCAGCTCACGCTCCGCCTCGTCGATCTCCCCCCGCGACACCAGGATCCGCAGGTGCGCCTGCTGCGAACTCTCGGGCCGTGGCCAGCTCGCCGGCGCGTAGCCATGGTCCCGCCGTACCGCGAGATGGACCCCGGCATTGCCGACGATCTCCAAGAAGTCCGGATCCGCTCCCACGCGGACCTCCGCGTCGAGGAGGGACGCGTAGAACTCCGCCAGTTCGACGGGTTCGGCACAGTCAAGGACGAGAACACTGGTCTTCGCGACGGTCATGCAACTGCGCGTACCCCCGGCTGTCGCCCGCACGCGTGGTGCTGTGCGTGGTTCGTCCGCAGTCGGCCGGGCAGGCACCCACCCGCCGTGTTGCGGGCGGTGGCGGTGCGAGGAAGGGTCGGAAGCGTTCATACGAGGAGGAGAGATCACTATGCCCATCGCGACGGTGAACCCCGCCAGCGGCGAGACCCTCAAGACCTTCGACGCACTGGGAGCGGAGGCGATCGAGCACCGCATCGCGGCTGCCGCCGACAGGTTCCGGCAGTATCGCCTCACCGGTTTCGGCGAACGGGCGAGGCTGCTGCGCGGCGCCGCTGATCTGCTGGAGCGGGACGCACCGGACATCGCCCGCACGATGACCACCGAAATGGGCAAACCCGTCGCACAGGCCCGCGCGGAGGCCCTCAAGTGCGTCAAGGCGATGCGCTGGTACGCGGAGCGCGCCGAGGCGCTCCTCGCGGACGAGCACCCCGCGGAAGCCGATGTCGCGGACTCGGGCGCCGCCCACGCGCGGGTGCGCTACCGACCGCTCGGTGTGGTGCTCGCGGTGATGCCGTGGAACTTTCCCCTCTGGCAAGTCGTACGGTTCGCCGCGCCGGCGCTGATGGCGGGCAACGTGGGCCTGCTCAAGCATGCCTCGAACGTTCCGCAGACCGCGCTCTACCTGGAGGAACTCTTCCGCGGGGCGGGGTACCCGGAGGGCTGCTTCCAGACCCTGCTGGTGGGCTCCGACGCGATCGAGGCCATCCTGCGCGACAGCCGGGTGGCCGCCGCGACCCTCACCGGCAGCGAGCCGGCCGGCCGCTCGGTCGCCGCGATCGCCGGCGACGAGATCAAGAAGACCGTCCTGGAGCTGGGCGGCAGCGATCCGTACGTGGTCATGCCCTCGGCAGACGTGGAGCGGGCGGCACGGACAGCGGTGACGGCCCGGGTGCAGAACAACGGCCAGTCGTGCATCGCCGCCAAACGGTTCATCGTGCACGAGGACGTCTACGACGCGTTCGCCGAACGGTTCACAGCAGGAGTACGCGAGCTGACCGTCGGGGACCCGCTGGACGAGTCCACCGACGTCGGACCGCTCTCCAGCGAACAGGGCCGCGCCGACCTGGAGGAACTGGTCGGCGACGCCATGAGCCGGGGAGCGACCGCGCTGTGCGGAGGAGCCCGGCCCGAGGGCTACGAGCGGGGCTGGTTCTTCACACCGACGGTGCTCGCCGGTGTCACGGACGCGATGCGCGTCCACACCGAGGAGACATTCGGTCCGGTGGCCACGTTGTACCGGGTCAGTGGCGTGGAGGAGGCCATCGCCCTTGCGAACGCCACGCCCTTCGGGCTGAGTTCCAACGTATGGACGCGCGACGAGGAGGAGATGCGGCGATTCGTCCGGGACATGGAAGCGGGCGGTGTGTTCTTCAACGGAATGACGGCCTCGCACCCGGCTCTGCCCTTCGGCGGTGTGAAGCGCTCGGGGTACGGCCGGGAACTGGCGGGGCACGGGATCAAGGAATTCTGCAACGCCACCACCGTATGGCTCGGCGCGGAGCCGGACGCCACGACCTCGTAGTGCGCCCGCCTCTCCGGCCCCCGGCAGCCCGCCGACGCTGCCGGGTGTCAGCGAGTGAGGCCCAAGCGCCTCACCAGTAATGCCGCCTGCCGCCCACAGCGTGCCCCAGGGCGCCCAGCACCCACAGGATCGCACCGATCGCGACGAGGACGATGCCGATCGTCCACAGAACGGAAATGCTGGTGACAAAACCGACCACAAGCAGAATGATGCCAAGGACGACCATCACGCGCTCCCCTCGTCATTCACACTCCTCCAGCTTGCGCGCGACCTGCCTTTTCCGCGACCTCGAGCGCTCACCCTCCGAGGGGCAAGAGCGGCGTTCGGCGGCAGATGGATCACTCGGCCCGCTGCGGTTCATCCGCGTCCGTGCCCGGGGAAGACCGTTCCCGTGTCGCCTTCTGCCGCGCCGACTCGGTGGGGATGGTGTCGGGGCCGCTCCGGGCGATGCCACATGCAGGAGATGACCGCAGTCGGTGCGGCTCCCCCGGCCCGCTCGAAGAGCGGCGTTCCGTACCCGACTGTGTCGACCGTCGAACTGAGGGGCCTGCACCACGTGTTCCTCGGCTCGCCGCGCACAGAGGCTCGGATTCGGATGGGTGGTGGCCTCGCTGCCCTGACCTGCCGCAACCGCTCCGGGGCGGGGCTCCGACGTCCGGGGCTCTCCCGAGCAGTAGGGCCCGGTCAGGCGCCGAATTCCTTGCGGAACGCGTGGGAGAAGGCGCTGAGGTCGTCCGGCTTGCGGCTGGTGATCAGGGTGCTGGGAGCGGCGGTACAGATCTTGACCTGTTCGTCGACCCAGGTGGCTCCGGCGTTACGGAGGTCCGTTCGCAGGGAGGGTCAGGACGTCAGCGTCCTGCCGCGCACCACATCGGCCTCGATCAGCGTCCAGGGCGCGTGACAGATCGCCGCCACCGGCCTGCCGGCCTGGAAGAAGCCCTTGCCGAAGGCGACGGCCGCCCCGTTCGCGTTCCGGCACCCGAAGGGGGTGGCCGAACCGAGTGGCGCCTGCGCCCTGGCCGCCGTCCTTGCGGGGCTCGTCCCCCACGAGTCGGGGATGATCGGGGTGGTGATCTCCGGCGGCGGCGTGGACCTTCCCACCTTCCACCGGCTGATCAGCCAGGCCGCCCACCGGAAGGAACCCGCCCGTGTCTGACGACCGCCCGTTCCCCACGATCACGCAGTACGCCAGCGCGGACCTCATCGCCGCGTTCGCCTACGAGGGCCGCGCCCACGACGACGATCCCCGCTGGGCGGAATCCGGCGCCCCCGACATCGCGACCTACGGCCGGTGGTCCGGCCACATGTGCGGCATCGCCTGCCTGCGCATGGCACTCCTCGCCCGGACCGGTGAGGCACCCACCATGTTCGAGCTCCTCGACGGAGCCCGGAAGTACGCGGCCTACACCGAGGACCCCGACACCGGAGCGATCCGCGGCCTCATCTACGCCCCGTTCGTCGAGTACGTGCTGGACGTCCACCCGCTGGCCGCCGAGGTCCACCCCACCCTGACCGTGCCCGGCCTCCTCGACCTCCTTGGCGACGGCCGGCTGGTGATGGCCTCCGTACACAAGGAGATCCGCCGCCCGCAGAACCCCGCCCCCGGCAAGGGCGGGCACCTTGTCCTCGTCACCGGCCGCCAAGGCGACACGGTGCACTTCCGCAACCCGTCCGGACACACCGGGCAGGCCCGTACCGCGAGCCTGCCCGCGGCCGAGTTCGCCGAGTTCTTCGGCGGCCGCGGCGTGTCCCTGACCTGACATTGCGGGCACCGCTGCCCCACGCCCCGGGCCGGGGACAGGATGTGACGGACCCGGCCCGGTAGGCCGTACAGCGCTGGCACCGGCTCCCGCTCCGGCGGAGCGACTTCAGCCCACCGCTGCCGTACCGTCCGGCTCCCCGGTGGGAGCGGCCCGGCGCCAGGGCAGCTTGTACGCGCCGCCGCAGATCTGGCACTGCGCGAGGTAGGTGCGACATCCCGTGAGTTCCTCTGTGCCCCGCTGAGTGCTTGCCGACATCAAGTGGGACCTGGGCCGCTTCGGCAAGCTCCATGTCCGCCACGGCAAAGGCGCCCGCGGCTCGGGCCCGCGCGAGCGGATGGTGCCGCTGATCAACGGCGCCGACCGCACGCCGCGGTGGTTCATCGAAGACGTGTGGGGCCAGTTCGACGACGACCACACCCGCCCCGCCGCCCCTCTGTTCCCCTCCGAGCGCAAGAACACCGACAGCTCCTCGCGCCGCGTCGGCGACGACCCCTTGCGCAACGGTCTGGCCACCACGGCGAAAGCCCATCTGCCCGGCTGGGCCGACACTCTGACTCCGCACGTCCTGCGGCACTTCTTGGACGCCGCCGCTAGACCCATTGGTCCCCAATCGGTCCCCAAGAGACACGGAAAAGCGGTACCGGAATTCTCCGATACCGCCTACGACCTGCGTAAATACAAGTCGGGACGACAGGATTTGAACCTGCGACCCCTTGACCCCCAGTCAAGTGCGCTACCAAGCTGCGCCACGTCCCGATGCTCGTCTGACCTGCGGTTTCCCCGGTCCGAACGCGCATGAGAACAATACCGCACTCCGGGCGGTGATCACGAACCGCTTATCGGGCGTGCCCGGACGGCCGGGACGGGGGACCCTGGAGATCCGTCCCGTCCCCGCCCCACGTGAGGAGCCCGTCATGACCGCCAGCGGTGACCTGCTGACCGACGCCTTCGGCCGGATCCGCGAGATCGTCCACGAGGCGGTGGACGGCCTCTCCCCCGACGAGCTGGCCGTACGCGTCGACGAGGGCGCCAACTCCATCGCCTGGCTCGTCTGGCATCTCACCCGGGTCCAGGACGACCACGTCGCGGACGCGGCGGGGACGGAGGAGGTCTGGATCGCGCAGGAGTGGTCGGAGCGGTTCGCGCTGCCGTTCCCTTCCGGCGCCACGGGGTACGGTCACCGGGCCGAGGACATCGCCGCGCTCGGCGGCAGCGGTATCGGGGCCGAGCTGCTGGCCGGGTACCACGACGCCGTGCACGAGCGGACGGTCGCCTATCTCGGCACGCTGGACGACGCGGATCTGGAGCGGGTCGTCGACGACGCGTGGACCCCGCCGGTGACTCTCGGTGTACGGCTGGTCAGCGTCGTCTCGGACGACCTCCAGCACGCCGGGCAGGCCGCGTTCGTCAGGGGCTGGCTGGAGCGTCCCTGAGGGACGGCCGCCCAGGGACGCTCCGAGGGGCGGAGCCGGCCTCCCGGCCCTCTCAGTGAGCGCCGGCCTCCCGGCGGGAGATCTCCGTCATGAGCCGCGCGGCGAACGCCTTGATGGTCTCCAGCCCGGTCCGCCCCCAGCGCCGCGGCTCGGTGTCCGCGACGCAGACGGTGCCCAGCGCCAGACCCGTACGGTCGATGAGCGGGGCGCCGAGGTAGGAGCGGACGCCGATCTCGTCCACCAGGGCGTTCCCGGCGAACCTAGGGAAGTCCCGCACGTCCTCCAGGACCAGCGCCTTGCGCCGTACGACCACATAGGGGCAGTAGCCGTGGTCCCTGGCCATGAAACGCTCGCCCGGGTCGCCAGGCGGCGCGTGCAGTCCCGCGAAGAACTGGCGGTGCTCGTCGATGAAGTTGACCATCGCGTACGCAGCGCCGGTCATCCGGGCCAGCTCATCGGCGAAGGCGTCGAGGGCCGGTTCCGGCCGCTGCCCGAGGCCGAGTCCGCGCAGCCGCAGCGTCCGCTCGGGCGCCTCCCGGTCGACCGGGGTGAGCAGCAGACGGCCGATCGGGTCGTACGTCATGGGCGGGCTCCGTCGGTCGGGGATATCAGGGTCATCCGGCGTTCTCCGGTACGGGTGGCAGCGGCGGGGACGAGGTGATCAGGTGTTGGACGAGCGTCACCAGGGTCTGGATGCCCGAGCTGGCGATCCGCGCGTCGCAGAGCACGATCGGCACCTCCGGCTTGAGGTCTATCGCGGCCCGCACCTCCTCCGGTTCGTAGCGGTACGAGCCGTCGAACTCGTTGACGGCGACGACGAATCCGATACCGCGCTGCTCGAAGAAGTCCACGGCGGAGAAGGAGTATGCGAGCCGCCGGGTGTCGGCCAGCACGATCGCGCCGAGCGCGCCCCGCGACAGCTCGTCCCACATGAACCAGAAGCGCTCCTGGCCGGGGGTGCCGAAGAGATAGAGCACGTGCCGCTCGTCCAGCGTCAGCCGGCCGAAGTCCATCGCGACCGTCGTGGAGGTCTTGGCCTCGACCCCCGTCAGATCGTCGGTGGCGGCGCTGACCTGGGTCAGCAGCTCCTCGGTGCTCAGCGGGGCGATCTCGCTGACCGCTCCGACGAATGTCGTCTTGCCGACCCCGAACCCGCCCGCGACCAGGACCTTCAGCGCGGTCGGGAACGGCTCGGGCCCGGGTACGGGTACGGGTACGGGTACGGGCGGGACGGTATCCGGACGGAACAGGCGGTCAGAGCTGTCGTCGTAGGCCATCGAGCACTGCCTCCAGCAGGAAACGGTCGGTGGGGTTGTCGAAGCTGTCCGGTGGCCGGGCGGCGATCGCCCCGCAGTCCACCAGATCGGAGAGCAGGACCTTGGTGACCGTCGCGGGCAGCCGCAGGTGCGCCGCGATCTCCGCCACCGAGGTCGGCCCCTGGCAGAGTCCGACGGCCTGGGCGTGCTCGGGGCCCAGATGCGCCTCGGGCACCGACCCCGTGGACATCACCAGCGTCAGCAGATCGAGCGCCGTGGTCGGCCGGGTCCGGCCGCCGCTGACGGTGTACGGGCGGATGAGCCGCCCGGCCGCGTCGTCGAGCCACGGCCCCTCCGTCGAGAGCGGCACGGTCAGCGGGCCTCGGCGCCCGGTGCGGTACCGGCGCCCTGTCGCAGGGGTGTGACCAGATACGGCCGGACGCTCTTGACGAGCATCGCCATCTCGTAACCGAGCACCGCCGCGTCCGCCTCGCGGCCCGCGAGCACGGCGAGACAGGTGCCGGAGCCTGCCGTGGAGACGAAGAGCAGGGTCGAGTCCAGCTCCACGACGACCTGGCGGACCTCGCCGCCGTCGCCGAAGCGCGCCCCGGCGCTGCGGCCCAGGGAGTACAGGCCGGAGGCCAGGGCCGCCATGTGGTCGGCGCTGTCGGCGTCCATGCCGTGCATGGACCTGACCAGACCGTCGGAGGAGAGCAGCACGGCACTGCGGGTATAGGGGACTCGCTGGACCAGACCGCTCAACAGCCAGTCGAGGTCCGAGACATGGCCGGTGGGCACGTCGCTCGCCATGGTTCATCTACTCCTTCGAAGTGGGGGTGGTGTCGTGGCGCTGCGGTTGCGGCGGAGCGTCCGCGGGTCGGTCGTCGAGCGGGTCGGCCTGGGAGGCGGACGTGGCATCGGGGGCCGGCTGGGACTCGGCGAGGCCGATGCCCCGCTGGAAGGCGGCCATCAGGCCGGGGTCGTGGAGGACCGGTTCGGTGGGCCTGGGCGGGGCGGGGGCGTCCCTGAGCTGCGGTACGAGGTGCTCCTGGCCTCGGCGCCGGGGCAGCTGGGGCTTGCTCCCGGCGGTGTGGATCGTGCCGTCCGCCGCCATGGCCCCGTCGTCCCCGGCGGGCGCGGGCGCGGGGGCGGCGGGCTGCCGGGGCGGGGGGACGGGGCCGGGGGCGAGGCCGGGCTCGGGCTCGGGGCGCCGGTCGGCGTGCCGGGGGCCGGGACGCCGGTCGTGGGCGCCCCGGACGGGCAGCGGGGCGGGGGCGCCGGGCTGGGCGGCGCCGTTCTCGGAGGACTGGGAGTGGGGCTGCCGCTCGTACATCTGGGGCTGCTGCGGCTGCGGCTG
>NZ_QQNA01000086.1 GCF_003346515.1 Streptomyces corynorhini | reverse complement strand
CCACCGCCCCGGGTGGCTGCGGACGCTCCACGTCGACCTCCGGCTACGGGATGGGGGACACCACACCCCACCCTGTGTGATTTTGAGGTGATATGCCCTGTTCCGCTGCCCCACATGAGTGAGCACGCACACCACCCCGCCACCACGACCGGCGCCCCCCGGCGCCCTGTCCCGCCGCCCCCGTTGGCCCCTTAGCCCCCACTGCCCCCCCCTACCGCCCCCGACGCCCCCTCGGCCCATGCGGCCCCCGTCGCCGCCGACGGCATCGCCCTCACCATCGCGACCTCGATCACTTTCATCACCGCGAGCACCACGCTCACCACCGTCACCACGGCGTCAGCACACGGCGAACCCCACGACACCCCGGCTCTTACGGAAAGTCACCGTCGTTCGCGATCATTCGGCGGGGAGTCCGCCAAGGCCAGGCGCGCAGAAACGATCGTTCAATCAGTTGCCCGCGGCTTTCCGTGGCCCGCTTCCCTGTCCAGAAGCTGGAATGGCCCCCCGGCATCCCTCTATGATCGGCACACTTTCTCTGGCTGACCCGTCCCGACCCCCCTGTACGACACCACTGCACCGCGGGAGCGAGCCGTGAGCGGAACCTCCGAAGGGCCGCGGCCGGCGGCAGTCGCGGCGGCCGGCACCGTACGCCACCCGATCACAGAACGTCACACCCTCGGTAGAACCACCGCCGAGCAGCAGGAGCAGCGCGACCCCGGCGAGCCGCGAGAGCCGTCGGCCGCCGACCCCGGCTCCGGCTCGCGCTCCGGACCCTGCCGCGAGTCCGAGGTCCGCGCGCTGCGCGACTACCACGCCGCGTTCCAGGTGGCCCCGCTCGCCATGGCCGTCATCGACCACGAGGGCGCGATCATCAGTGCCAACGACGCGCTGGCCGTGCTGCTGGGCACGGAGCCCGCCGCGCTGTGCCACGAGTCGGCCGCCGACCTCGTCGACCTCGCCTCGGACAGCCGCACCTGGCACTCCTACCGGCAGGTGCTGGACAACCGGCGCTCCCGCTTCCGCTGCACCCGCCGCCTCAAGCACGCCGACGGGCGGACGCTGTGGGTCGAGGTCACCGTCGCGCCCGTGCCCGAGAGCGGCAATGTGCTGCTGTCGATCGCCGACATCAGCGACCGGCGCGAACTCCAGGCGCGGCTGCGGCACCTCCAGATGCACGACTCGGTGACCCGGCTGCCCAACCGGACCCTGTTCTTCGAGCGGCTCGCCTCGGCGCTGGAGGCGTCGACCTGCGACACGGGCGCCGGGATCGGGATCGGCACCGGCGCCGCGGTGTACGGGCCGGGCCGCCGGTCGTACGGGGATGGCGGAGGCGATGGCAGAACAGGGCGGATCGGTCTGTGCTACCTCGACCTCGACGGCTTCAAGGCCGTCAACGACACCCTCGGCCACCGCGTCGGCGACCGGCTGCTCGCCGCCGTGGCGAGCCGGCTCACCGAGTGCGCCGACCACGACGGCTACACCCGCAACGGCGGCCATCTGGTGGCCCGGCTCGGCGGCGACGAGTTCGCCATCCTCGTCGAGGACTCCACCGGTACGGAGCAACTCGCCGACCTCGCCCGCTCCGTGCTCGTCGCGCTCCAGCGCCCCTTCGACCTGGCAGGCCAGCGGCTCTCGGTCTCGGCGTCGATCGGCGTCGTGGAGCGGGTGGCGGAAGGCACCACCCCGACCGGTCTGATGCAGGCCGCGGACACCACGCTGTACTGGGCGAAGGCCGACGGCAAGGCCCGCTGGACGCTCTTCGACCCGGAGCGCAACGCCCACCGGATGACCCGCCAGGCGCTCACCTCCACGCTGCGACCTGCTGTCGAGCGCGAGGAGTTCGTCCTCCAGTACCAGCCGTTGGTGGGGATGGCGGACGGTGTCGTGCGCGGGGTGGAGGCGCTGGTGCGCTGGAACCATCCGCAGTTCGGCACCCTGGCGCCGAATCGGTTCATCGGTATCGCCGAGGAGGACGGCTCGATCGTGCAGCTCGGCCGGTGGGTGCTGCGCACGGCCTGCCGCCAGGCGCGCCGCTGGCAGCTGGACCATCCGGACACCGCGCCGCTGTTCGTCAGCGTCAACGTGGCCGTGCGCCAGGTCTGGGACTCGGACCTCGTGACCGATGTCGCCGAGATCCTGGGCGAGACCGGGCTCGCGCCCAAGCTGCTGCAGCTGGAGCTGACCGAGTCCGCGGTGATGGGCTCGGCGGGCCGCCCGCTCCAGGCGCTCCAGGCGCTGAGCGACATGGGGGTGCGGATCGCCATCGACGACTTCGGCACCGGCTACTCCAATCTGGCCTATCTGAGCAGACTGCCCGTCTCGGTCCTCAAGCTGGACGGTTCCTTCGTACGGGGGTTCCGCTACGACGAGGGCGCGCATCCGAGTCCGGCGGACGAGACGATCGTCGAGGCGCTGGTGCAGCTCGCGCACCGGCTGGGGCTGACGGTCACCGCCGAGTGCGTGGAGACCTCCGGTCAGGCGGCGCGGCTCCAGCGGATCGGCTGCGACACGGGGCAGGGCTGGCTGTTCTCACGGCCGGTGGCGCCCGAACGTATCGCGGAGATGATCGTGGCGGTCGCGGCGAACCACGCCTGACCGGCGGCCCGCCTGGGCCCCGCGGTCCCCGCAGGGCCCGCCGTCCCCGCGCGACCCGCCGCCCCCACGGCCTCGGCCCCGGCCCCGCTCACACCAGCCGCCGTATCTCGCCCCGTACCCGGTAGAAGCCTCCCTGCGCCGGGTGCAGCGACTCCACCACGTACCGGGTGCCGACCTCGCGGATGCCGCGCGGGAACTGGACGTTCCAGGTGGGCTCGAAGCCGTCCGAGACGACGTGGACGCGGAGCCGGCCGCCACCGTCGTCGACGCACTGCACCACCACCCCGCCCGCGGGTGCCGCCGCCGAGGAGACGGTCGCCACCGTCCGTACCGAGGTCGCCGGGGTGTACGTGGGCAGCGCGGCGGCCGACTTGACGTCCATCGCGACCGGGACCGTGCCCTGCTGGGCGGCGGTGACGGCGCTCGTGCTCGCGTCGACGCAGACCAGGGAGCCGTCGGTGGTGACCATGTACAGCTTCTCGTCCAGATACTGCATGGAGAGCGCCGAGCCGCCGCCCGTGCCCAGCTTCCACAGCCTGGTCCCGTCGGCGTCGAAGCAGTAGACCGAGGAGGAGCTGTCACCGGCGAAGACGTAGCGCCCGCCCGGCGCGGTGGCGCACGAGTAGACGGCGGTGTCGCACCGGTACGTCGCCTCGACCGCGCCGGTGGCCTTCGCGAGGCGCTGCACGACATGGCGCGAGGTGCCCGCGTACACCGACGCGTCCTCCTGCCAGCCGAACAGCACCCCGCCCGTCGTCGGCGTGTGCCACAGCTCGCCGGAGCCTCCCGGCTCGTACGCGGTGACGCCCTTCCCGTGCCCGTGGTAGACGGCCCGCTCGTCGGCGCGCACCATCCAGGCGCTGCCGCCCGCGGACCTGCGGGACCACTGGTGCTCGTCCTCGTGGTCGATGACCGTCAGCCCGCCGTCGCGGTCGGAGACGTTGAGCACGCCCTCGCGGATGTCGAGCCAGAAGATGTCGACGTCGGCCGCGATGTCGTACGCGGCGAAGGGCAGCTTCGACGACAGGTCGTACACCTTGCCGTCGTCGCACCCCGCGTATATCCAGAAGTCGTCCGCCACCAGGCACTTGACGCCGTCGGGCAGCGCGTAGCGTGCCAGCACCTCGCCGCCGTGGCTCAGCGTGTAGACGTCCCCCGCCTGATTGCCCACCCAGCAGCGGTCCTCGTCGATGTGGATGCCGAAGGCCGAGGAGCCGGTACGGAACCGCCACAGCACCGGGGCGACCGAGCGGGACGTCGAGGGCGCGGAGGTGACCTGGCGGCGCGTCACCGGGCGCGCCGCGCGCTGCCCCTGGACCGCGGGCGCGTATCCCTTGCGGACCTTCTCGCCGACCTTCTTCGCGGCGGCGGCCCGCGCCTTCTCCTCGGTCGGGAAGGACGAGACCTGCGACTGGCCGTCGGCACCGATCCGTCCGTAGCGCACGGAGACCACCGTGCCCTCCACGGTCACCTCGTAGAACTTGTGCGCTCCCGCGCCTTCCTGCGACAGCTCCAGATACGTCGTGGCACGCGACATGGCAGACCTCTCCCCCACGTTGGGCCCGGCGACCTGTCCGCCGCACCCACTACGAGAACGCTACGAGGAGGCACTGACAATCGGCCCGGGGCGCTGGTGCGCCCCGGGCCGTGAGGGAGGAGAGGGGGGAGGAGCGGGGGGAGGAGATCAGCCCGTCGTCGGCAGGCCGTACGCGTCCGCGATCAGCTCGTAGCTGCGCAGCCGCGTCGCACCGCCGTGGGACTGGGCGGTGAGCATCAGCTCGTCGGCGCCCGTGCGCTTCTGAAGGTCGTTCAGACCGTCGCGCACCTGGTCCGGGGTGCCGTGGACGATATTGACGAGCCAGCCGTCCACGAACTCCTGCTCCATGGCGCTGAACCGGTGCGCCTCCGCCTCCTCCGGTGTCGGTACGAGCCCGGGGCGGCCGGTGCGCAGCCGGACCATGGCCAGCGCCCCGGAGAGGACCTGCCTGCGGGCCTCGCGCTCGGAGTCGTTCGCCAGGGCCGCGACGCCGATCACCGCGTACGGGGCGTCCAGCACCCCGGAGGGGCGGAACGACTCGCGGTAGAGGTCCAGCGCGGGGACGGTGTTCTGGGCGGAGAAGTGGTGCGCGAAGGCGAACGGCAGCCCCAGCATCCCGGCCAGCCGGGCGCTGAAGCCGGAGGAGCCGAGCAGCCAGACCGGCGGCCGTCCCGGCGGTCCCTGGACCGGTCCGGGCACCGCGTGGATACGGGCGTACGGGTGGCCGTCGGGGAAGTCGTCGTCCAGGAAGCGGGTCAGCTCGGCGAGCTGCTGCGGGAAGTCGTCCGCGCCCTCGTTCAGCCGGTCCGTACGGCGCAGCGCGGCGGCCGTGGCCCCGTCGGTGCCCGGGGCGCGGCCGAGGCCCAGGTCGACGCGGCCGGGGGCGAGGGCCTCCAGGGTGCCGAACTGTTCCGCGATCACCAGGGGCGCGTGGTTGGGCAGCATCACGCCGCCGGATCCGAGCCTGATGCGCTCGGTGTGGGCGGCGAGGTGGGCCAGGATCACCGCCGGGGACGACGAGGCGACGCCCGGCATCGAGTGGTGCTCGGCGACCCAGTGGCGGTGGTAGCCCCTGCGCTCGGCGAGTCGGGCCAGCTCGACACTGGTGCGCAGCGAGCGGGTGGCGGTGGAGCCGCTGCCCACCGTGACCAGGTCCAGTACGGACAGGGGTACGGGGGCGCTGCCACGCGCCGTGCCGCGGATCGCGTCCGCGGACTCCCGGGGCGCGTCCGCCGCCGTTTCGCCCGTGGTACCGCCGCTCGTGTCGGCCGTCGTGCCTCGGCTCGCCTCGTCCACCGGTCAGACCCTCCCGCGCATGAAGACAACTGTGTGAAGACAACTGTGTGAAGACAACTCACTGACAGTTCGTCTCCAACAGGAGGGTCGCTCCGGTTATTCCCGACGGCGGATTCAGGGGGGCGGATTCAGGGGGCGGATTCCAAGGGCGGATTTCCGCGGGTGGTTCCCGGCGCGCATTCCGACGGTGGATCCGCCAAGCTCTCGTCCGGGAACCCCGGCCGCCGTCAGCGGCTCACCGTTCCCGGCTCGCGAACAGCGTCCCCAGCCTCGGCGCCCACGCCTTGCGCTCCGCCAGCCGCAGCCCTTCCCAGACCGTCACCTGATTCGCCGTGAGGACGGGCTTGCCGAGCAGTTGCTCCAGCTCCGGCAGGTACGCCGCCGTGTGCAGCGCCGTATCGGGCAGCAGCACGACCTCCGCGTCCGGGTGGTCGCCCGCGCGCGCCAGCTCCAGCACCTGGTCCCGGCCCCAGGTCCCGACCTCGGCGGCCGTGATGATGCCGCTGGCGCGGTCCGCGACGACCTCGATCCCGGCCGCCTTGAGGAACGCCGTGAAGTGCCCGGTGACATCCTCCGGATACGTCGCGGCGATGGCGACCCGCTCGGCGCCCAGCTCCCCTACGGCGTGGGCGAAGGCGAAGGACGTGCTCGACGCGGGCAGTCCTGCCGCCCCCGCGAGGGCGCGGGTCTGTTCCCGCGCGCCGTCCCAGCCGTACACGAAGCTGCCGCTGGTGCACGCCCAGACCACCGACTCCGCGCCGGCCAGCCGCAGCTCCTCCACTCCCGTGGCGAGCCGCTCGTCCTCGCCCATCCGGATCAGCGCGTCGACCCGGTGGGCGTCCTCGCCGATGTCGGTGTGGACGAGGGGCAGCCTGATGTCGCTGTCGAGCAGCACCTCGATGCGCGGATAGTCGTCCTCGGCCGAGTGGCCGGGGTAGAGGAATCCGACGGTCGTCATGTCCATCCTTCCGAATCGTCCGGCAGGGGCAGCGCGTCCGCCTCCAGGCCCGCCTGCGCCGGTCCCACCGGTGCGATCGGAGGGAGGGACTCCGCGGGCGGGGCCTGCGGCGCTTCCCGCACGGGCCGCAGCAGCGGTTCGGAGCGGCGCCGGTCCATCAGCAGTTCCTGGTACGGGCCGACGGCCTGCGCGCCGAGTCTGCGCAACGCCGCCCACATCGTCACCTGGTTGGCCGACAGGACCGGCATCCGCAGCTCGGCCTCCAACTGAGGAATCGCGTCGTACGTCGGCAGATTCGTACAGCTGATGAAGAGCGCGTCGGCCGCCCCGACGACGGCCTGCCGCGCCATATCCATGACCGAGCGGTACGGCACCTTCCAGATATCCCTGGTCAGCCCCAGAAAAGCGCGTCCCGTGACCGTTACCCCGACCTCGGCCAGATAGTCCTCCAGCGACTGGGTGACGGACTCCGTATAGGGCGTGACCAGCGCGATCCGGGTGGCTCCCAGCTCTCTCAGCGCTTCGACCAGCGCGCCGGTGGTGGTCAGTGAGTCGACCTCGCCGGAGCGGCTCATCTCCTCGCACATGGCCCGTTCGGCGAGCGGGCCGCCGACGAAACTGCCGGAGGTGCAGGCGTAGGCGATGACCTCGGGTTCGGACGCGCCCAGCGCCCTTACCGCTTCGCGGAGCGTCTCGTGCTCGCTGACCAGCCGGGCGAGATCGAGGGAGACCTCGACCGGCACATAGGGCGTTCTGGTCACGCGCAGCGAGATCTCGTCGGGCACCCATCGCCAGAGTTCGCGATCGAGTGCGAAATCGAACGGAGCGACCACGCCGACACCACGTTGCGGCTGTGGTCCACCCAGAAAGGAGACTTCCATGGCTGGCCCCCTTATACGCTTCTTGTTGACGACGTTAGGAGCCAGGTGCCAACGTGGTCAATCGCCACATCTCAGACGTTGCACGGATTTTTCCAGCAGGAAATCCGGCAGGAATCCAGCAGGGGATCCCGCGCGCGACCCGGCGGGACATCCGGCCGTCACGGCCTCGGCAGAAGGGCACCTCCCCCATGGCGTCCCCCACTCTCCTCGTCCTCGAACAGGCCGGCCCCTCCCCCTCCTCGCCGCGGCTCGGACGGCTCACCGGCAGAGCGCGGGTGACCACCACCGACGAGGCCGGTCTCGCCGCGGCGCTGCCGCTCGCCGACGCCCTGTTGGTCTGGGACTTCACCTCCGACGCGGTACGGCACGCCTGGCCGGGCGGCGGCCCGCGGCCGCGCTGGGTGCACACCGCGAGCGCCGGGGTGGACCGGCTGCTCTGCCCCGAGCTGGTCGCCTCCGACACGGTCGTCACCAACGCCAGGGGGATCTTCGAGGAGCCCATCGCCGAGTACGTGGCCGGGCTGGTGCTCGCCATGGCGAAGGACCTCCCGGGCACGCTGGAGCTGCAGCGGCAGCGACGCTGGCGTCATCGTGAGGGGCTGCGGGTCGCGGGGAGCCGCGCCGTCGTGGTCGGCGCGGGCCCGATCGGCCGGGCCGTGGCGCACACGCTGCGGGCGCTCGGCGTGACGGTCGCGGTCACCGGCCGTACGGCACGGCCCGGCATCCACGGCGCCGACCAGCTGGACCGGCTGGTCACCCGGGCCGACTGGGTGATCGGCGCGGCGCCGCTGACGGACGCGACGCGCGGGATGTTCGACGCGCGGCTGTTCGGGCTGATGCAGCCGTCGGCGCGGTTCGTCAACGTGGGGCGCGGCCGACTCGTCGTGGAGAGGGACCTGATCGCCGCCGTCTCGAAGCGGTGGATCGCGGGCGCCGCGCTCGATGTCTTCGAGCGGGAGCCGCTCGACGCGGACAGCCCGCTGTGGGACGTACCCGGGCTGATCGTCTCGCCGCACATGAGCGGGGACACGGTGGGCTGGCGCGACCGGTTGGGGGAACAGTTCGTCGAGCTTTATGAACTTTGGGCGGCCGGAAAGCCCCTTTCGAACGTGGTGGACAAGAAACGTGGGTACGTCCCCATGCATGACTGATCACGCGTTCCCGAGCGACCCGACCGACGTGACCACTCCCACCGCCCCCACCGACCCCGGCGATCCCACCGGCCTCACCCGGCTGACCGCGCGGCAGCTCCTCGCGGGGTACGCGCGGGGCGACTTCTCCCCCGTCGACGCGACCCGGGCCGTACTGGACCGGATCGCGGCCGTCCAGCCGCTGGTCAACGCGTTCGTACGGGTGGATTCCGAAGCGGCGCTCGCTCAGGCGGAGGCGGCGGCCGGGCGGTGGCGGGCGGGCGCGCCGCAGGGGCTGCTGGACGGCGTGCCGGTCTCCGTGAAGGACCTCTTCCTCCAGCGCGGCGGCCCGACCCTGCGCGGCTCCGGGACCGTACGGGCGGCCGGCTCCTGGGAGGAGGACGCGCCGGCGGTGGCGCGGCTGCGCGAGCACGGCGCGGTGCTCGTCGGGAAGACGACGACGCCCGAGTTCGGCTGGAAGGGGGTCACGGACTCACCGCTGACCGGGGTGACGCGCAACCCGTACGACCTCACCCGCACCTCGGGCGGGTCGAGCGGCGGCAGCGCGGTGGCGGTGGCGCTGGGGGCGGCGCCGCTGTCGATCGGCACGGACGGCGGCGGCTCGGTGCGGATCCCGGCGTCCTTCTGCGGAGTCTTCGGGTTCAAACCCACGTACGGGCGCGTGCCGCTCTATCCGTCGAGCCCGTTCGGCACGCTGGCGCACGCGGGCGCGATGGCGCGGGACGCGGCGGACACGGCCCTGCTGACGGATGTGATCAGCGGCGCCGACTGGCGGGACTGGTCGCAGCTCGCCCCGGCGCCCGCGCTCGGCGACGCGCTCGCGGAGGGCGCGAAGGGCGTGAAGGGGCTGCGGATCGCCTACTCGGCGTCCTTCGGCGGCCAGGTCGCGGTCCAGCCCGCGGTGGCCTCGGCGGTGCGGCGGGCGGTGGGCAGGCTCGCGGAGCTGGGCGCGTACATCGAGGAGGCCGATCCGGACATCAGCGATCCGGTGGAGGCGTTCCACACCCTGTGGTTCGGCGGCGCGGCGCGGCTGACGCAGTCGTTCGGCAAGGAGCAGCGGGAGCTGCTGGATCCGGGGCTGCGGGAGATCGTCGCGGCGGGTGAGCGGTACAGCGCGCTGGAGTATCTGGCCGCGGTGGACGCGCGGATGGAGCTGGGGCGGCGCCTGGGCAGGTTCCACGCGTCGTACGACCTGCTGGTGACGCCGACCCTGCCGCTGACGGCGTTCGCGGCGGGGGTGGAGACGCCCGGGGGCGCGGGCGGTCGGGGGGCGGGGCAGCGGCGCTGGACGTCGTGGACCCCGTTCACCTATCCGTTCAATCTGACCCAGCAGCCCGCCGTGAGCGTGCCGTGCGGGGTGGACGGGGACGGGCTGCCCATCGGGGTCCAGCTGGTGGCCGCCCGGCACGGGGACGCGCTGGTGATGCGGGCCGCACACGCGCTGTACGAGGCGGGGGCGGCGCACATCCCGGCACCGGGGGCGGTCTGAGGGCGGGCGGGTGCGGTCCGGCGGTCTG
>NZ_QQNA01000085.1 GCF_003346515.1 Streptomyces corynorhini | reverse complement strand
GCCTCGTCCGGCTTCAGCCGTTGTACGCCGATCGCCCCCGCCGCCGATCGCCGTACAACGGCTGAAGCCGGACGAGTCGGCCGGTCCGCGCGTGGCGCGCGGGCCTGGCCCCGCGCCGACGGACGGGGAATCCGGGAAAGAGAATCTAACGCTTCTCCTAGTATTCCGCCCCCAAGCGAAAGCTCCGCTCTCACTTGGCGAAAAACTGTTGACCGAACTGATGTCCCTGACGAAGCTGATCTCCGCATCGGTGCGCAGTTCCCCCTTCGTACGGAGTCGGCACCAGCACATCGCCAGGAACTCCGGTAGGAGGAGGAAACGCGCCATGCTCTCCGGTCGTAGCGACTTGTCGCCGTACCGGCCCCTTTCCCGCGATAGGGAAGGGCGGACGGAAAAGGCGGAATCCCCGCCACGTACCGCACCGCCGTTCTGCGTCCTCCTCGGACCCGACTACGCCGGAAAGTCCTCGGTGCTGGCCGAGTTGCGGCGCACGGCGGCCCCCTGGCGGCTGGTCTCCGTGGACGACACCTTCCTGGCCCCCGAGCACGCTCTCATCGGGCGGCTGCGCCGGGACGTGGTGAAGGACGTGGCACCGCACACGGCGCGGTGGTCCCCGGACTTCCTCGCCGCCATGGTCCACACCGCCGTCGTCCACCTCCGCGACCGGATCGTCGACGGAGATCCCTGGACACCGGTCGTCGTCGACTCGTACTACTACAAGTTCCTCGCGAAGTGCCGGCTGGCCGGGGTGCCCGACGAGCCGCTCCTGACATGGTGGCGTTCCTTCCCCCAGCCGGAGCGGGTCATCTATCTCGACGTCGCCCCCGAGAGCGCCTGGCGCCGCTCGGGCGAGGGCGCCGATCTCAACTGCTTGGAGCACTACGGCCAGGACCCCGAGCCGTACGGGTTCCGGCGCTACCAGACCGACCTCGACCGGCTCGTCCGCGAGGAGATCCGGGACCTGCCCGTGACCGTCCTCGCAGAACAGGCCGACGCCGCGCGAACCGCGGCCACCGTACGGGAGCTGATCGCCCATGAACTCGGTTGACCCGCAAGGAGAACAGGACCGCGCGGCGCGCTACACCGCACGCGTCCTCGCGGAACGCACCCGCCTGCTGACCGCCCTCGCCGACCCGGCGGAACAGCAACGCCGCGTCCTCGCCGACCTGCTGGACTTCAACGCCGGAACCGACTACGGCACCGCCCACGGCTTCGGCCGCATCCGCACCCTCGACGAGTTCAGGCGGGCGGTGCCGATCCAGACGTACGCCGACCTCGAACCCTGGATCGAGCGCAGCGCCGCAGGCGAGGCCAACGTGCTGACGGCCGACCGGCCCGCCGTCTTCTTCACCAGCAGCGGCAGCACCGGGGCGCACAAGAAGATCCCGGTCACCCCGCGCTTCATGCGCACCACGTTCTTCCCCTTCTACTACGCGGCCTGGGCGCCGCTCATCGCCCACTTCCCCGAGGTCCTCGCCCGCCCCGACGCGGTGCTCAACCTCAAGCACGACCCGCTCACCGCACCGCCCACCACCAGCTCCGGAAAGCCCCATGTCGGCGCCAGCCAGGTCGACTTCGGCGAGACCTTCGGTGAACCCCTGTCCGCGGAACCCGGCACCGACGCCCCCTGGGGCGCGCTGCCCGTGCCCGTCGCCGCGCAGGACCACCTGGAGAAGGCGTACCTGCGGCTGCGCCTCGCGGTCACCGGCGACGTCCGCTGCGTCATCGGCATCAACCCCGCCATGGTCGCCGCCCTCCCGCACCAGCTGCGCCAGTGGTGGCCGCGGATCGTCAAGGAGATCCGCGACGGCACCCTCGGCGGCCTGCCGTACGGCAGCCCCGACCCGGCTCGCGCCGCCGAACTGGAGCGCCTCGCCGACCGGTTCGGCACCGTGCGCCCCGCCCACGTGTGGCCGCGGCTGAGCGCCATCTTCTGCTGGACCACAGGTCTCGCCTCGCTCTATCTGCCCCGGCTGCGCGAGGAGTTCGGGGCCGACGTCACCGTCCTGCCCGCCCCCGTGGCCGCCTCCGAGGGACCGGTGGGCGTCGCCCTCGACCGGCACGGCAGCGCGGGCAGCCTGGTCGTCACCGCGTCCGTCTACGAGTTCGTCGACGCCGACGAGGACCTGACGCCCGACGCGCAGACCCTGCTGCCCCAGGACCTCGAACCGGGCCGCGACTACCACGTGGTCTTCAGCCACGTCGGCGGTCTCTACCGCTACGCCGTCGGGGACGTGGTACGGGTCGTCGACCGCACCCACGGCGTGCCGCGCCTCGCCTACGCGGGCCGTGCCAACCGCAGCGACCACGCCGGGGAGCGGCTGCGGGAGGCCGAGGTCACCCGCGCCCTGTCCACCGCGCTCGGCGCCACGGGCCTCGAACTCCGCAACGCCGCCTGCCGCGTGGAGCCCGAGCCGGGCACGGACGGCGCCGGACGGTACGTCTTCGCCGTCGCCCCCACCACCCCGTGGCACGACGAGGAGGCCACCGCCTTCAGCACGCGCCTCGACGGCGCGCTGGCCCACGAGTCCGCGGGCTACCGCACCGCCCGCGACACCGACCGGCTCGCCGCGCCCACCACGCTCCGGCTGCCCTCCGACGCCTTCCTGCGCGACTGGGAGAACACCGTCGCGGGCGGCGTACGGCCCACCCAGGTCAAGGACCGGCTCTTCCGGCAGGACCCCGCCCAGTGGGATCGCCTGGTCGGCGCCGCCGCGACAGTACCGGACCCGCGCCCCATGGAGGATCCCGCATGACCACGCACCAGGACGACACCGCGGCCCGCGTGGCCGGGCTGGGCCCGCTCGAACGCACCGCGCTGCTCACCGCCGCCCTGCGGGCCGCCGAGACCAGCCGCCCTGACCGGCTCTACGCCGACCCGTACGCCGCCGACCTCGCCGGGACGACCGGCCCCGCCCTCCTCGGCGAGGTCGCGGCGGCCGGTGCCCGCCCGACCGACGGCCGCGAGGTGCCCAGCACCCCCGACTTCAACGCCATCCGCACCCGCTTCCTCGACGAGCACCTCCGCGACCTCACCGCCGACGACGGCATCCGGCAGGTCGTGCTGGCGCCCGCCGGGCTCGACACCCGCGCCTGGCGCCTCGACTGGCCCGACGGCACCCGGTGGTTCGAGATCGACCGGCCCGCCGTCCTCGCCCACAAACGCGAGCGCCTGGCCGGTGCCGTGCCCCGCGCCGACCACCACGCCGTCCCGGCCGACCTGCTCGCGCCCGGCTGGGAGGACCACCTGCGGGCGGCGGGCTACGACCCCGGCCTCCCGTCGGTGTGGGTGCTCGAAGGGCTCCTGTACTACCTGCCGGAGGCCGAGGTGCGCCGCCTGCTCACCCGGATAGCGGCGTTCTCCGCCCCCGGCAGCGCCGTCGCCGCCGACCTGGTCAACTCGGTCGCCCTGACGCTCCCTCATATGAAGCCGCTGCTCGACGTGTTCGCCGACTGGGGCGCCCCCTGGGTGTTCGGCGTCGACGAACCCGAGGAACTCCTCGACGCGTGCGGCTACGCCGTCCGGGCGATCCAACCGGGCGAGGAGGGAGCCCACTTCGACCGCTGGCCCGACCCGGTGCCGCCCCGCGAGGAGACCGGAGTGCGCCGGGTGTTCTTCGTGCACGGCCGACTGCGGACCGCCCCGTGAGGGGGAGCGCCACCGGCGCCCCGAGGGTGTCGGTGCCCGGCCCCCGCACCGGCGACGGCATCCGCCCCGGCACCGGCCCCGACGCCGGTACGCCCCTCGCCCCGGCGCCCACCGCCGCCGGGCAGCACGGCACCGGCACCGGCCGCCCCCGGGTGCTCCTCGCCCCCGTGACGGTCACCCCGTCCAAGCCGCTCACCCCGAGCCACCTCAAGGGGCTGCTGTGGACGGATGTGATGTACCGGGCCACCGCCCACCTCGCCGACGTCACCCTCCGCTACAGCCACACCACCTACCACCCCACCGAACAGACCCTGGGCTTCTGGGAGTTCCTCGACCGCAACCACGGCGATCTCGACCCCACGGCACTCGACGAACTCGACCTCGGCGCGCTGTACGTCGCCTTCCGCGCGGCCGCAGAACGGGTGCCAGCGGCAGCCCTGCGCCCCTACGCGGACGCCGTCGAACACGGCTGGACACACCCCGCGGCCACCCGGATTCTCGAAATATGGACAGCGCAGTACGCCGAACTCGGCCTGCACGACCCGGGTCTGCTCAGCCATCAGCCACCCGCCCTCAGCACGGCCGAGATGATCGCCCGGCTCGACGCCCTCGGCATGTGCCTGGATCAGCGGGCCCTCGGCGGCCCCGTCCACCTCGACCTCACCCGGCACGGCATGCCCCTGCGCACACTGATCAGCGCCGACGGCCGGCCCAACTACCTGGCCTGCGCCCTGCGCGAACTCCTCGCCCTCGCAGCCGAGCACGACGAGGTCGTCCTCCTCTACGACAGCCAGCTCGACCCCGACTACCAGCGGCTCGCCCGCGTGCTCACCGCGCTTGGGCCGACCGTGTCCCGGGTCCCCATCGGGCGGGTTCCGATCGACGGCGCGATCCGCTCCGCGCGCGAGGGCGGCTGGCGGGACCAGCACGCCGGAGCCCTGCTCGCCGCCTGCCGCTCCGGGCACGGCCCGGCGGCCGTACGGCTGGGACTGCGGCTGTACTTCATCGCCGTACTCGGCCCAGGCCAGGCCGAGTCCTACCGCCCCGACCTGCTGCACCAGTGTCTCGGCCGCGCCGAACGCCTCCTCGCGGCGGCGCGCACCGAAGCCCTCCCGCCGCTCGGCGACCGCCTGGCCCGCCACCGCAGGTCCCAGCTCCATGTGGACCCCTACCGGCTGACCTCCTCCCTCCTCGGCCGACACCGCCGCGCCCCCGCGACCGACCTCATGACGGGGGTGTTCGTGTGACCACCGCCGAAAGCCTTCCCGGCACAACCGCGCCGACCCCGCAGACCGTGCCGACCGCGCCGACCGCGCCGACCGCGGAGTCCGGCCCCGCCGCGCCGTCCGGTACGTCCGGTGCCTCCGGTGCGTCCGGTGCGTCCGATGCCGTGCAGCGGGCGCTGCGGGCCTCCCTCGCCGACCGGCTGCGCCGGGCCCGCCCCGAGCTGGCCGAGCGGCACGACCTCGCCTCGGCGGACGGCCTCGCCGCGGCGGGCGCCGAAGCCATCGCGCCCACGACCGGCGAGGACGGCGACGGCGCCCTGGTCGCCGTGGTGGTGCGGGATCTCGACCTCGCCGTCTGGGCCCGGCAGACCTGCGCGTTCGCGCTGGACCTCGACACCGCAGCGGCCGCCGCCTGGCGGCGGTCCTTCACCCGCACGGTGTTCCTGGCGGGCAACCCCGAACACCTCATGACCCGGTTCCCGCCGGCCAGGACCGCCCCCGACCTCTCGGCCGCCTGGACCGCGCCAGGACCGCCCGCGGCCACCGCCGCACTGCGAAGGCTGCTGAAGCTCCTCCAGGCCGACGCCCCGGTGCCCACGGGGCCGGACACCCCCTTCGAGGTCCCCGGCGCGCCGGAGGGGCCCCGGCCGCCCGGCGCCCCCGCCGTTCCCGGACACCGCCCGCCCGTACGGCGCGACCTCTACCTCGCCACCGCGGGCTGCACCCTCTCCGACGCCCTCGTCCACCTCAACCACGTCCTCGTCGAAGCCGTGATGGACGGACTCGTCGCCCCAGGGGACCACCTCGTGCTGCGCCGGATCCCGCGACTGGGCGGCCCGCCGGACCGCTTCGCCGCCGTGCGCGCCGTAGCCGAGGCACACCTGCCCGGTCGGCTGCGGGCCGCCGCCGCGCTGAGCGGCCCGCAGCCGTCCGGCCCGGAGTGACGATGCCGAAGCGCGGGCGGATCCCCCCGGTCACCGCCGCCCGCCGCCCAGACGTCGCCGCCCGGGACCAGTAACCCGCACCGAGGACACGGATCCGGGACCGAGGGGCAGAGCCCACAGCTGAGCTGTCCGAGTCCGGGCGGAACTCGTTGCCCTCGGTCGGTCCTCCCGGCGAGGCCGCGCTCATCGGGGGAGCGGGCGTTGCGAAGCGCTCAGCGCGCCGCCGACCTCGACCACGTACCCCTGCGCGCACTCCTGCCGTACCACGACTCCGAGGTACGCGACCCTCCGGAGCCGCGAAGACGCTGCCACGCGCCGACGGAGCGACGACCGGCGGCCGGAGCGACGGTCGCACCGCTGCCGGACAGCGGGCGGCCATGATCAGCCTCGGGTCGCCGTGGGAGTACCCCGCGCTGCCGGTGGCGATCTCGCCCCGCCGCAGCGGACAGCCGCTGTGACGGGTGGGACGGGAGTGATGGCCGATTTTCGCGCCACCACCCGTTCAAACATGTGATGAGCGTCACGTAGCGGATCCGACCGTGCGGGTCACACACCGTGCGGCCATCCGGGTGATCACGTTCCGCGAAGAACGTATGTCTCAGAGTTAACTCCGACGGGGTCCGTCATCGGTGTAGGGGTGAGAACGACGCGCACATCCCGGCAGGCAACGACGCCTGTCGGCAACCCACTTGGAACGAAGGAGGGCCCGTGGGGCTTCACAGGGCCTGGCGCACACCGGCACGGGCGGGCACCCGCCGGACGACCGGGACGGGCTTCGGTCCCACCGTTCGCCGTGCCGTCCACGAACCGCGAACTCACACACCAGTACTTCCGTGCGGGCGGGACCGGGCGGCCGTGCCCGCTCGCCCCCCGATCGAGGGAGCGCAGTAGTGACCGATTCCTCCGAGCAGGACCTGACTCAATCGGCAGTGCTGGACCGGGAATTCGCCGACTTCTTCACGCAGCACAAAAGCGGTTTCATGCGTATCGCCGCCGTCCGGCTCCGCAACATGCACGATGCCGACGAGGCCCTGATGGACGCTGCCATACAAATGCACCGCAAGTGGCCCCGCATCAAGGCCCACGCCAACCCGATGGCGCTGGCCTTCAAGATCCTCAACTCGGCCGTCACCGACTTCTACCGGCGCCGCGCCCGCCGCACCGGCCGCGAGGTCCCCGTCCCCGGCCCGGCCTACACCGCCTACGCCGACGCCCCCACCGTCGACGACATCCTCGCCCTGCGCGGCTACGACGGTCTCGACCGCGCTCTCGCCAGCCTCGGCGAGCGCGCCCCCACCCAGGCCGAATGCGTCCGGCTGCGCTACCTCGCCGACATGGATTTCGACGAAATCGGCAAGTACCTCAACATCACGAAAGGCGCGGCCAAAACCAACATTCACCTCGGACTCAAGAAACTGCAAGCTTTCATGGACGTCACTGACTTGGGGAAAGGGGACTCCTGATGCTCGAAGAAACCCTGCGCGCGGAAGCGCGGGTCTTGCACGACATGCTCGGCACCCACGACACAGGTGACTTCATGCGACGCCTCGCCACCCGTATCGCCCAGGACGCGGCCCGTCCTCCCCGGGTGCGCAGCGATACCGGACCCGCGGCCACCGCCGAGACGGCGGCGGCGGCGGACGACGCGCCCGGACCGGCGGCGCCGCCGCCGTCGTTCACCGCGCGGCCCCAACGCTCCACCGGCCCGCGGTACCGGAAGCGGCCGATCCGCCGACGTCCCACCCCGATCGTCACCAGCGACCCGGTCGCTCATCCCGCCGCGGTCCTCGCTCACATCCGTCGGCTGTGCGACACCGTGCTGCGCTCCGACGACGTGCACGCGCTGCTGGCCTTCGACACGGACTACGACCGGGCCGGTGCCCGTACCTTCGCGTGCCTGCTGTACACGATCGACCGCCGCGAGAGCGCCCTGTACTGGTGGCGCTTCGCCGCCGGGGCCGGGGACCCGCTCGCCGCCCATCTCCTCGCCGCCCACCACGCCGCGGTCGGGTCGGTACCGGACGCCCGGGTGTGGCGGGCCTTCGCCCGCATGCTCGGCTACACCGACCTCGACCTTCCCCGCCCCTCCCGGACCAGTACGCGCCTCGCCCAGGGCTTCGCCCGTCAAGCGCCCTGGGACGCCCGGCTGCGCCAGTTCATGACGTTCGATCAGCTGCCCGCGGAACTGGTCCGTCGCTGACTCTCCCGCGAGCGCGAGCGCGAGCGTGTACGAGTACGTCTACGTGTACGAGTACGTCTACGAGTAAGCGTGCGCGTGCGCGGCGCCGTCGATTCGAGACCGGCGACGCGCACGCGCCCGCCCCACCGTCCAACCAACCCACCCACCCACCGGCCCGGCAGGGCCGACTTCGCCATGCCCCAAGGAGCGCCTCGTGAACGCCCTACCTCACCCGCCCGCCACCCACCGGTCCTTCCCGGTGCGCCTGCTGCGATGGCTCAAGTCCCGCCGCCACGCCGCCGCGGGACACATGCTCCGCGGTGCCTGCTACGGCATCGGAACGGGTATCGCCGGCCTCCTGGTCCTCTGGGTACAGAAATTCGTCTGACCCGCCGGGCCTCCCGCCGCGCCCCCCGCCGTACGAGGCGGTACGAGTACGGCGGGCGGCCCGCAGGGTTGACGGCCGCAGGGCCGTCGGACGGCCGGGCCGTCAGCTCGCCGGGCCCTCGGCTTTCGCCTTCAGTTCCTTGAGCCAGACGTCCAGCCCTCCGCCGAGCATGTCGGCGACGGCGTCACGGTCGGCCCCTCGCAGCGAATCCAGCAGCGGGGCGTCCCAGGACTCCTGGGTGTGTACGTGGGTGCCCTTGTCGGTCTCGGTGAAGACCCAGAGGTGTGTTCCCTTGTCGATGGTGATCGCCTTGCCCTTAGCGGGGCCCTCCCAGATCACGCACGAGCCGGACTCCACGTGCTGGACGCTCGACGTGATCGTCAGGGTGTCCGCCGGAGCGAACTGCGACTTCGGTACGGGAGTGGTCCACCGGAACCTGGAGGTGCCGGAGAAGGCGCCGGAGTCGAGACGCTCGATGGTCAGGACTGCGTCCTGCCACTCCTTCCACTTCACGACGTCGGTGTGCACATCCCAGACCCGTTCGACGGGCGCGTCGATGTCGATGTCGGAGGACCGGGTGAGCGCCGCGTCGGGGTCCGTGCTCTTCCCGCCGCACTGGTTGTCCTGGGCCTGACCGGGCGAGTCGGTGACGGACGCGGTGGAGGGCTTGCTGTCCTGGGCCTTGGCCTCGGAGTCGTCCCCGGAGCCGCAGCCACCGAGGGTGATGGCCAGGGTCACGGCCGCGGCGATCGTGGCGGCTGCCTTCGCGGTGGGACGACGCGGGGAATCGTATACGCGCATGGAGATCCTTGTTCCTTGTTCTCTGTCGTGGTGGGGGGATTCAGGAGTGGTGGTGTGTCCGCGGCACGGTGCCGACCTTCTCGCCTTCGCCCAGCACGACGAACTGGCCCATCATTCCGTCGTCTTCGTGCTGCAACACGTGGCAGTGGTACATGTACGGCGTGTTCGGGTCGGTGTGCCCGCGGAAGCGCATCGCCAGCCGGTAGTGCTTGCCCTGCGCCAGCAGGACGGTGTCCTTCCAGCCGCGCAGGTGTGGCTGCGGCTTCCCGCCGTCGACCGTCAGCACCTGGAACTGCACGTCGTGGACGTGGAAGTTGTGCACGAAACCGTTGTCGTTGACCACGTCCCACACTTCGACGGTGCCCTCGCGGACACCGAAGTCGATGCGGTCCATCGCCATCGACCGGCCGTTGATCTGGTCCGACGCGAGCACGAAGGAGCGTTCCCGCGCGACCTTCTCTCCGGCGAGGTCCGGTGCGACGCCGAGCGAGGCAGGGATCGCGGAGTCGTCCGACAGGGTGGACGCGGCCCGGAACCGGCATATGTCGAGACGGTCGTCGAAGCCTTCGATCCGTCCCAGGAAGCCGCCGTACTCGGACGGGTAGGAGCGCAGTTCGACCTGTTCTCCCGGCTTGAAGGCGACCACGATCTCGGCGCGTTCCCCCGGCGAGAGGTAGAGGCGCTCGGTGTTCCACGGCCTGGCGAGCAGCCCGCCGTCGGAGGCGACGAGCGAGAACGTCCGGTCGTCGGAGAACCCGAAGTTGTACAGGCGCGCGTTGGAGCCGTTGAGCAGCCGCAGCCGCACCAGCCTGGTCGTGACGTCGACGTACGGACCGATCGTGCCGTTGACGAGCACCTCGTCACCGATCACGCCCAGGGAGCCGCCCAGCGGCACCCGCTTCTCGAACTGGTTGTCCCCGTCGAACGCGCGGTCCTGAACGATCATCGGGATGTCGTCGACGCCGTATTCGGAGGGCAGTTTCGACGCCTCGGTGTCCTCGTCGTCGACGAGGAACAGCCCGCCGAGACCCCGGTACATGTGGTCGGCGGTCGAACCGTGTACATGCGGGTGGTACCAGAGCGTCGCGGCGGGCTGGTCGACCGTCCACCGCGGTCGCCAGGTCTCTCCGGCCGGAACGATCTGGTGCGGTCCGCCGTCCATGGCCGCGGGCAGGTGCATCCCGTGCCAGTGGAGCGAGGTGTCCTGGTCCAGGCCGTTGCGCACGGCGAACTCGACCTTCTCGCCGCGCCGCGCGCGGATCGTCGGCCCGAGGTACGTACCGTTCACGCCCCAGGTGCGGGTGGCCGAACCGGCCTTGAACCGCGTCTCGCCCGACTGGATGCCCAGTGCGAAGACCCGGGCACCCGAAGCGTTGATCTCCGACTCAGCCAGCGGCGGTATCGACAGGGCCTTGTCGAAGGCTATCTCGCCGACCGTGTCCTGCTGGGCGGCGGCGTAGTAGACACCGTAACCACCGCCGGTGAGGACAACCGCGCCCCCGATGCCGTATCCGAGGGCCTTCAGCGCTGTGCGTCGTTTCATGCGGACACCCTCGCGTGCGGCAGGGCTGCTTCGCGTCGGCGCAAATTACGTAGACCCGGTGTTCCGCCGACGGCTCCGGGCGGGCTGGGGCGCACCTACGTAGTTCTCACCGAGGCGAAGGACGCTCCGCCGAGGGAGGGTGTCCCGTGGAGGCCCTTTCGGGGTGGCCGGTCCCGACTCCGGAGAACGGCTCCTCGCCCCGTGGCTCAGGCCCGTCCCGACCAGCGAAATGGAACTGATGTCCTCTCATCCGGTGCTCCCCGTCCTGGACCGTCTGGCACAGGTGATCGGTGCGACGACTCCCGAACAGGACACGGCGCCGACGCCGTGCGCCGGCCTCGACGTGGTCGCGCTGCGTCGGCATCTGCTCGGCGGAATCGGGTACTTCACCCTCGTCCTGACCGACCCCGACGGCGACCAGCGGCCGGACCCGCGCGCCTACGTCGGCCCGGAACAGGCCGAAGTCCTGGTCGCGGCCATCGGGGAGCTGTCGGAGGCCGTACGTGCCGCGCTGGCCGACGGTGTGGAAGCGGTCCCGGTGCGGGCGCCCGCCCTGGGCGGCACGTTCTCCGGTGACTACGTGCTGAGCATGCTGGTCGCCGAGGCCGTGGTGCACGGCTGGGACGTCGCCCGCGCCACCGGCCAGACCTGGCGGCCCGATCCCGAGGCGTCGGAGCGGGCGTACGCGCTGCTCGCCGACCAGATCAAGCCGGAGTACCGGGGCGGTGTCGGCCTGCCGTTCGCCCCCGAGGTGCCGGTGAGCCCGGACGCCCCGGCACTGGACCGGCTGCTGGGCTTCGCGGGCCGGTCACCGAAGTGGACGCCCACACCCCCGCCCGGCACCGAGGGCGGCTGACCAGGGCCGGGCGCGACGGCCCGCACGGGCGTACGGCGTACGGGCCGTTCCCGCATCCCCTCCGCGCGGCACCGCCACCAACACCGGCACCGCCACCAACACCGGCACCGGCACCAGACCGGCATCAGCACCGGCACGTCGGTCGGCGCCGAGAAATGCATCGGATGTTTCTGGGGCGGCCGACGCAGGTCACGGGATCCGGCGCGTACCGCCACGACGCCTACGGTCGGTCCGCTCCCGGACCGGCGAGGAGCCTTCACCTGCGCACGGATCTTGATCAGCTCGTCCCGGAGGGGGGATCCAGATCCGTGGTGTCACCACTCCGACAGGAACATCGGATGTTTAGTATAGTGCTCTCGTGGCCCGTCGGGGCTGCCGTCGCACACTGGAATGGTGACCGCCTTGGTACAGCGCCAGATCCCCAGACCTGCTGAGATCCTTGAGCTGGCCAAGTTCAAGAAGCCCCAACTCAACGGACGCAGGCGTCGGTTGGCTGAGGCGCTGACGATCCACGATCTGCGGGACATCGCCAGGCGGCGCACCCCGCGCGCCGTCTTCGACTACACCGACGGGGCCGCCGAGGGCGAGCTGTCGCTGGCTCGGGCCCGCCAGGCGTTCGAGGACGTGGAGTTCCACCCCTCGATCCTCCGCAGCGTGCCCGAGGTGAACACCGGTACCACGGTCTTCGGCGGTTTCTCCGCGCTGCCGTTCGGTATCGCGCCGACCGGCTTCACCCGGCTGATGCACACCGAGGGCGAGAGCGCGGGAGCGGGCGCGGCGGCGGCGGCCGGGATCCCGTTCACGCTCTCCACGCTCGGCACCGCCTCGATCGAGACGGTGAAAGCCGCGAACCCCGCTGGGCGCAACTGGTTCCAGCTGTACGTCATGCGGGACCGCGAGATCTCCTACGGCCTCGTGCGCCGGGCCGCCGAAGCAGGCTTCGACACACTCTTCTTCACGGTCGACACCCCGGTGGCGGGCGCGCGGCTGCGCGACAAGCGCAACGGCTTCTCGATCCCGCCCCAGCTGACACCGACCACCGTGCTGAACACGCTGCCCCGGCCTCGGTGGTGGTGGGACTTCCTCACCACGCCCAAGCTGGAGTTCGCCTCCCTGACCTCGACGGGCGGGACCGTGGGCGAACTGCTGGACTCGGCGATGGACCCGTCCATCGGCTACGAGGACCTCGCGGTCATCCGGGAGATGTGGCCGGGGCGGCTGGTCGTCAAGGGGGTCCAGAACGTGGAGGACGCCAAGACCCTCGCCGACCTGGGGGTGGACGGCATCGTGCTCTCCAACCACGGCGGCCGACAGCTCGATCGCGCACCCGTGCCCTTCCATCTGCTGCCGAAGGTCGTCAAAGAAGTCGGCACCGACATGGAGATCGCGATCGACACCGGCATCATGCACGGGGCGGACATCGTCGCCGCCGTCGCCCTGGGGGCGCGCTTCACGCTCGTCGGGCGCGCGTATCTCTACGGCCTCATGGCCGGCGGGCGTGAAGGCGTCGACCGGGCCGTGCATATCCTCTCCGACCAGATCGTGCGCACCATGAAACTGCTGCAGGTCTCCTGCCTGGAAGAACTCACTCCGCGCCATGTGACGCAGCTGACCAGGACGACACCTCTGCTTCCGTAGGACTCGTTCGAGGCTCCCCTGCCCAAACATCCGATCATTTGGTCTACAGTGGTCGCCATGGCGGTCACCGATGAGGCAATCCTCAAGATCAAGGAAATGATCGTTTCGGGGGAGCTGTCTCCCGGAACCCGGCTTCCCCCCGAGAAGGAACTCAGCGAGTCGCTCGGTCTCTCGCGCAACTCCCTGCGCGAGGCAGTGAAGGCGCTGGAGGTGATCCGCGTCCTGGACGTGCGGCGCGGCGACGGCACCTATGTCACCAGCCTGGAGCCGAGGCTCCTGCTGGAGGCCCTGTCGTTCGTCGTCGATCTCCACCAGGACGATTCGGTCCTGGAGGTCTTCGCCGTACGGCGGATGCTCGAACCCCAGGCGGCGGCGCTCGCGTGCCGCTCGATCACGGAAGCGCAGCTGGCCGAGATCGAGAAGCAGGTGGCGGACGTCGGCGAGGACGCCGACGTCGAGACGCTCGTGGCTCACGACATCGCGTTTCACCACCTCCTCGTCGAGGCGACCGGCAACGCCTACCTCACGAGCCTGCTCGACTCCCTGTCGAGCCACACCGTCCGCGCGCGGGTCTGGCGCGGCATCACCGAGGGCGGCTCGGTCGCCCGCACCATCGACGAACACAGCGGCATCCTGGAGGCGGTGCGTCAGCGCAACGCGGAACTCGCCCAGGCGCTGATGATCGCGCACGTCTCCGGAGTGGAGCACTGGCTCAGGAAGGCCCGCTGATGCGCGTCGCACTGCACTCCGAGATCCGCGAGAACGCCGTCGACTCCTACCGGGAGCAGCACGGCCGGATCCCGGACGACCTGGTCGCCTCGTTCGGTCGGCTGGGCATCCACGCCTGGACCATCTGGCGTTCGGGGCACCGGCTCTTCCACCTCGTCGACTGCGACGACTGGGACGCTGTCGTCGCGGCCCTGCCCCACGAGCCCGCCGACCAGGCATGGCAGCGTGACATCGGACGATTCGTGGAAGTGTTCCGCGACGCCGACGGAGCGGAGGGCACCGCGCCCCTCGAACTGATCTGGGACCTCGCGGCCCAGCGGGACGGCGGACGGTGACCCGGCCGCTGCCCGCGGGGCCGCCGGGGACAGGCGCCGCCATGGAGCTGATCGACGCCCATACGCACGTCTGGGACCCGGAGCGACTGCGCTACGACTGGCTCGCGGGAACGGCCCTGGACCGGCCGCGGCTGCCGGGCGACATCGACGACGCCGACGGCACGGTGTCGCGCTGGGTGTTCGTGGAGGCCGACGCCGCTCCCGCCGCGGCCCTCGACGAGGCGCGATGGGTCGCCGAGCTGGACTGGCCAGGACTGGCGGCGATGGTCGTCGCGGCCGACCTGGAGGCGCCCGACGCCGCCGAACGGATCGCCCGCGCGGCCGAACTGCCGCTGGTACGAGGGGTGCGCCACCTGCTCCAGGGCCTGCCCCCGGAACGGCTCGCGGCGCCCGCGCTGGCCGAGGGGCTCGGCGAGGTCGCCCGCGCCGGTCTCGTCTTCGACGCCTGCGTGCGCTGGACCCAGCTCGACGCGCTTGACCGTCTCCTGACCGACACGTTCGACGGGACGGTGGTCCTCGACCACCTGGGCAAGCCTCCACTGGAGGCGGGGCTGCGCTCCGACGCCGGACGGATCTGGCTGACCGCGCTGCGGCGCCTCGCCCGGCACGAACGGCTCGTGGTCAAACTCTCCGGGCTCCCCGCCGAGGCGCCCGACGCGACGACCCTGCGCCGCAACGGCCCGGAGCTGCTCCGGGCGGCCCTCGACGTGTTCGGCGCGGAGCGGTGCATGGTCGCCGGAGACTGGCCGGTGAGCACCGGAGCGGACGGCACGACGACCGCGCGCGAGTGGTTCGACCTGGTGCGCGAGGTCGTCGGCGCGTCCGACTGGCCGCGGGTCGCGGCGGGCACCGCCCGCGCGGTCTACGGAATCCGCGGCTGAGGCACTCGTCGCGCGGAGCCGGGGAAAGGCAAGGGACGGAGAGCCGAGGGGACAAGCCGAAGGCGGCCGGCCCGGACGCCGCGTGTCGCGGTGTCCGGGCCGGCCGTCCGCCCCTGCCGGGGCCCGGCCCGCTCGGCTCAGGGGATCAGCCCCTCCTCGCGCAGCGTCTCCCACAGCTCGTCCGGGACGATCGCCCTCATGTGCGCGATGTTGGCACGCAGCGAACTGGTGCGTGCCGTGCCCACGACCACCTGGTCGACCGCGGGATGGCGCAGCGGGTACTGGAGGGCGGCGGTGGGCAGTGCGACACCGAAGCGTGCGCAGACCTCCCGCAGCCGCTCCGTCCGCTCGACCAGCTCGGGCGGTACGGCGCCGTAGTTGTAGTGCGCCGTCGCGGGGGTGTCCGAGGCGAGCAGCCCCGAGTTGAACACCGCGACCGCGAGCACCCGCACGCCGCGCCGCTGACACAGGGGGAGCAGTTCCTCGGCGGCGGGCTGTTCGAGCAGGGTGTAGCGGCCGGCGATCATGACGACATCGATGTCGCCCTCCCGGACCGCCCGCACGGCCGCCGCCACGCTGTTGACACCGACGCCGATCTCGTCGACCAGCCCCGCCTCCCGCAGCCGCGCGAGCGCGGGCAGTCCCAGCCGCAGGCCCTCGTCGAGGTCGTAGACGTCGGGGTCGTGGAGGAACAGTGTGTCGACGCGGTCGAGTCCGAGCCGCTCCAGCGAGGCGTCCAGGCTGCGCCGGACCCCGGCGAGGCCGGGGTCCCAGCGCCGCACGTGGTCGTCGGGGACGGCGAAGCCGTTGGCCTCGTCGGTGCCCGCGCGGTGGCCGGTGTTGGGCACGATCAGCCGGCCCACCTTCGTCGACAGCCGGAACGCGTCGCGTGGCCGCTCCCGCAGGAACGCGCCGAGCCGGCGCTCGCTGAGCCCCAGTCCGTAGTGGGGCGCGGTGTCGAAGCTGCGGATGCCGCCCGCCCAGGCTTCCTCCAGCACCGCGCGGGCGTCGTCGTCGGACACCTCGCGGTACAGGTTGCCGATGGAGGCGGCTCCGAATCCCAGGCGCTCGGTCATGGTCATACGGCGATCCCTGTCTCCGCGGTCCAACGGTGGGCTTCGATCGAGGCGGCCCGCATCTCGGTTCCGGCGCCCGGGGCGGTCGGGGCGATGTAACGGCCGCCGCTGACCACCGTCGGGGTGACGAAGTGCTCGTGCAGGTGGTCGACGAACTCGATCATGCGGTCCTCGGTCGTGCCGGAGACCGCGACGAAGTCGAACATCGACAGGTGCTGCACGGCCTCGCACAGGCCCACGCCCCCCGCGTGCGGGCAGACGCGGGTGCCGAACTTCGCGGCGAGCAGCAGATGGGCGATGTTCTCGTTGACGCCGCCGACCCGGACCGCGTCGATCTGGAGCACCTCCAGCGCCCCTGCCTGAAGAAACTGTTTGACCATGACGCGGTTGTGCAGGTGCTCGCCGGTGGCCACCGCCACGGGGGCGATCCCGCGGGCGATGGCGGCGTGCCCCAGGATGTCGTCGGGGCTGGTCGGCTCCTCCACCCAGGCCACGCCGTAGGGGGCCAGCGCGCGTACCCACGCGATCGCGTCGGCCACGTCCCAGCGCTGGTTCGCGTCGATCGCGATGGGGAATCCGTCGCCGCAGATCTCCCGGGCGATGCGCAGACGTCGGATGTCGTCGTCGAGGTCGGCGCCCACCTTCAGCTTGATCTGCGGGAATCCGGCGTCGAGGGCCTCCCGGCACAGCCGGGCGAGTTTCTCGTCGGAGTAACCGAGCCAGCCGGGGCTCGTCGTGTACGCCGGATACCCCTCCGCCAGCAGGATCCGTTCGCGCTCGGCCCGCCCGGCCTCGGCGCGGCGCAGGATGCCGATCGCCTCGTCGCGGGTCAGCGCATCGGTGAGATAGCGGTAGTCGACGAGGTCGGCGATCTGCTCGGGGGTCATCCGGGCCAGCAACTGCCACAGGGGCAGACCGGCCCGCTTCGCCTTCAGATCCCACAGCGCGTTGAGGACCGCGCCGATGGCCATGTGCATGATGCCCTTTTCGGGCCCGAGCCAGCGTAGTTGGGAGTCGTGCGCGAGGATCCGCCACGCCTCGCTCATGTCGTCGAGCAAGGGCTCGACCTGGCGCCCGAGCAGATGGCCCTCCAGCATCTGGATGGCGGCGACCTGCACGTCGTTCCCGCGGCCGATGGTGAAGGCGAACGCGTGCCCTTCGTGGCCGTCGGGCGCGTCGGTGCGGATGACGACGTAGGCCGCCGAGTAGTCGGGGTCCGCGTTCATGGCGTCCGAGCCGTCCAGCGACGCGGAGGTCTGGAAGCGGACGTCTGCCGTGGAGACGGATGTGATCGTGGTCATGGGTCCTCCCGGGGAGCATCTAAACATCGGATCAATCGAAGGGTCAAATGGTATGGTGCCGTCGACCTGCCCGAAAGATGGGCTCAGAGTTCCGATGTTCCGGAGGCGATCGCATGAAATTCGCACGGATCGGGGCGGCCGGCCGGGAAAGGCCCGTCGTCGTCGCCGAAGACCACTACCTCGACCTGTCGGCGCTCACGGACGACATCGACGGGACGTTCCTGTCGCAGTCCCAGGACCGGGTGGCCGCCGCCGTGCGCGCGGGCGAACTGCCGCGCGTCGAGCGCGCCGGGCAGCGGATCGGCGCTCCGATCGCGCGGCCGTCCGCTGTCATCTGCGTGGGGATGAACTACGCCGCCCACGCCGCCGAGTCCGGGGCCCTGCCACCGGACGACCTCGTGGTGTTCCTGAAGACCCCCAACACCGTGGCCGGCCCCGACGACGACGTCACCATCCCCCCGGGCAGCGTGAAGACCGACTGGGAGGTGGAGCTGGGTGTGGTGATCGGGCGCAGGGCGAGCTACCTGGACTCACCGGACGAGGCCCTCTCGTACGTCGCCGGATACACGCTGGTCAACGACCTCTCCGAGCGCGAGTGGCAGATCGAGCGCTCCGGCGGCCAGTGGAGCAAGGGGAAGTCCTTCCCCGGGTTCTCGCCCGTCGGCCCCTGGCTCGCCACCGCCGACGAGATCGACCCCACGGAGCTGCGGCTGCGCAGCTCCGTGAACGGCGAACCCCGCCAGGACTCGCACACCTCCGACATGATCTTCGGCGTCGCGCAGATCGTCTGGCGGCTGAGCCAGTTCCTGGTGCTCGAACCCGGTGACCTGATCATGACCGGCACCCCCGAAGGCGTCGCCCTGTCGGGCCGCTTCCCCTATCTGCGCCCCGGGGACGTCGTCGAAGTCGAGATCGACGGGCTCGGACGGCAGCGGCAGGTGACCCGATGACCGGCTTCGAAGGGGTCAGGGCCCTGGTCACCGGCGGCGCGTCGGGCATCGGCGCGGCGATCGTCGCCCGGCTCCGCGCGGAGGGCGCGCGGGTCGCCGTACTCGACCTGAACCCGCCGGAGGGCGAGCCCGACACCTACCGCGTGGACGTCGGGCGGGACGACGAGGTGCGTACGGCGGTGGCCCGGGTGGCCGAGGAGTTCGGCGGGATCGACGTGGTCGTCAACAACGCGGGCATCGGCGCGCAGGGCACCGTGGCCGACAACTCCGACGAGGAGTGGCACCACGTCCTCGACGTCAATGTGCTCGGCGCCGTGCGCGTCAGCCGCGCCGCGCTGCCGTGGCTGCGCGCGTCCGACCACGCCGCGATCGTGAACATGTGCTCCATCGCGGCGAGCGCCGGGCTGCCGCGGCGTGCCCTGTACGGGGCCAGCAAGGGGGCGCTGCACTCCCTCACGTTGCAGATGGCGGCCGACCATGTACGCGAGGGGATCCGGGTGAACGCCGTGAGCCCGGGGACCGTGGCGACCCCCTGGGTGAACCGCCTCCTGGGCTCCGCCGAGGACCCGGTCGCCGAACGCGCCGCCCTTGAGGCCCGGCAGCCGCACGGACGCCTGGTCGAGGCCGCGGAGGTCGCCGACGCCGTCGCCTATCTCGCCAGCCCCCGCGCGGGCTCCACGACCGGGACGGTCGTCGAGGTCGACGGCGGGATGTCGGGTCTCAGGGTCCGCACCTGAACCCGATTGTCCGATGTCTACGAGTGTTACGGGGAGATATCGCAGGATTGCGCAGCCGTTGACACGGTAAACATCGGATGATTAGATCGCTCGTGCCTGGTCCCGGAGTACCCCAGCCACCAGGCCGAATGGAATCAAAGGTGATGACATGAGAGTACGGACCGCGGCCGTCGCCGCCGCGGCTGTGGGGGCTCTGCTCCTCACGGGCTGTTCCGGTGGCCAGAGCGTCGGCAGCAGTGACACCCTCACCTGGTCGATGTGGATCGGCTCGTCGGAGGACCAGAAGGTCTGGGACGGTGTCGGAGGCACGGGCGCCGAGGCGTCCGGCAAGAAGGTGTCCCTGCAGGGTTCACCGTTCAACGACTACTGGACCAAGATATCGACGCAGCTGGGGACGGACAGCGCGCCCTGCATCGTCACGATGCAGAGCCTGCGCGTGAACCAGTTCTCCGACGGTCTCCTGCCGCTGGACGACCTCGTCAAGTCGACCGGATTCGACAGCGACGCCTTCGACGAAGGGGCCATGAAGGCCCTCGCCGTGGACGGCGAGCAGTACGCCATCCCGTACGACACCGGCCCGCTGCTCCTCTTCTACAACAAGGACGCCTTCGGCGACGCCGGGGTCGCCGCCCCGGCCCCTGGCTGGACCGTCGACGACTTCGAGGCCGCGGCCACCGCCCTGAAGAAGAAGGGGAAGACCGCGCTCGCGACCACCGTCGAGGACATCTTCCTCGAAGCGCTGGTCTTCGCCCACGACGGCGGCCAGATGGTCGACGACTCCGGCGGGATCACGCTCGACAACGCCAAGAACGCCGAAGCCGTCGAATGGATCGCCGGCCTCGTCAAGAACGCCACCGCGACCAGGGCCGACGGAGCCGACGCCAGCGCCGACGACAACGCCTTCATCAACGGGACGGCCGCGACGGTGGTGGGCGGTCCGTGGAACTCGCTCGACTTCAAGGCGAAGGCCACGTTCGAGGTGGGTGTCACGACTCTGCCCTCGCCCAAGGGCGCCCAGAAGACGTATGCGGCCGGCAGCGGGTTCGGTATCTCCAAGACCTGCTCCGACCCGGAGGGCGCTTTCGCGGCGATCACGGCGATGACATCGGAGAAGACCCTGACCTCCCTCGCCCAGGACGGCCGCGCCTTCCCCGCCCGTACGGCGGCCCAGGCGGCCTGGTACAAGAACGCCGGCATCGACGGGGCCGAGGAGACGCTGAACAGCGCGCTCGCCATCGCCGTACCGCTGCCCGGCAGCGCCGACGGTGACAAGCTCAACCAGCTGCTCAGCCAGTACGGCCCGCAGATGGTGAACGGGGAGAAGCCGGCCAAGGACGTGCTGGCGGAGATCTCCAGCCAACTCGGAAAGTAGCTGGGTCCCCGCATGGCAAATGTCCCCGCACGCGAGGTGACCGAGGCGAGCGCTCCGGCGGCGCCGAAGGACCACTCCGGTGGCCGTCGACGCGGCCGGTCCGGGGCGTGGGGCGTCGGATTCGCCGCGCCCCACGCCCTCGGGCTCGCGCTGTTCACCCTCGTACCCATCGGCATCGCCCTGTTCATGAGCCTGCACAACTGGCCCATGATCGGCAGTCCGTCGTGGATCGGCCTCGACAACTACCAGGAACTGCTCACCGACCCGACGTTCCGTACGGCGCTGGGCAACACGTTCCTGTTCGTCGTCCTCTACGTCCCGCTCAACCTCGTCGTGTCGCTCGGCATGGCGGCCTGGCTGTCCCCGCGGATCAGACACCGGCAGATCTTCCGTGTCATCTTCTTCCTGCCGACCGTCACCCCGATCGTCGCCAACGCGGTCGTGTGGCGCATGCTCTACCAGCCGGGCGGCGCCATCGACGCGACGGCCCAGTCGTTCTTCGGCATCAAGATGCCCGACTTCCTCGCCGACCCGAACTGGGCCATGATCGCGATTGTCGTCATGAGCGTCTGGCAGGGCTTCGGCTACAACATGATCGTCTTCTCGTCCGCGCTCGACTCGGTCCCGGAGAGCCAGCTCGAAGCCGCCTCGCTGGACGGCGCGAACGCCTGGACGGCGTTCTGGCGCATCAAGCTCCCGCTGATATCGCCGTCGCTGTTCTTCGCGACCACGATGACCCTCATCACGTCCTTCCAGGTCTTCATCCAGCCCTACATCATGACGCGCGGCGGTCCGGGCGACTCCACCGTCACACTCGTGCAGTTCATCTACAACCAGGGGTTCACGTTCCAGAAGCTGGGACTGGCCTCCGCGGCGGCCTGGGTGCTGTTCGTCATCATCCTCGGAGTCACGGCCGTGCAGTTCCTCGGCCAGAAGAAGTGGGTCCACTATGAGTGACGTCATCTCCCGCGGACGCGGCCCGCGGAACCTGCGCTCGGCGGTCGGCTACACCCTGCTCGTCCTCGTCGCGCTGCTCTTCATGTCCCCGCTGATCTTCATGGTGGGGACCTCGCTGAAGGCACCGTCCGAGATCTTCGCGACGCCACCGGCCCTGTTCGGCGCGACCCTCGAATGGGGAAACTACGCCGAGGTGTTCTCCTACGCGCCGTTCGCCCGCTACCTCGTCAACGGCGTCGTCGTCGCCGTCAGCGGTACCGTCATCACGCTCGCGGTGTCGGCGCTCTCCGGGTACGCGTTCGCCCGGCTGCGCTGGCGCGGCCGTACCGCGACCTTCACGGTCTTCCTCGCGACGATGATGCTGCCGCAGGAGGTCATCATCGTGCCCGCGTTCGTCCTCATGCGCGAACTGGGCTGGATCAACACCTACCAGGCGCTCATCATCCCCTGGGCGTTCACCGCGCTCGGCGCCTTCCTGCTGCGGCAGTTCTTCGTCACGGTCCCCAGGGAACTGGAGGACGCCTCCCGCATCGACGGCCTGGGCGAGTTCGGCACCTTCTTCCGGATCATGCTTCCGCTGGCGCGGCCCACACTGGCCGTGCTCGCCGTGTTCACCTTCATCACGTACTGGAACTCGTTCCTGTGGCCGCTGGTGGTCGTCAACGACGTCAGCAGCCTCGGCACCATCCCGCTCGGCCTCCAGCAGTTCTTCGGCCAGCAGGGCACCCAGTGGCACCTCATCATGGCGGCCTCGGTCATCTCCATGCTGCCGTCGACCATCCTGCTCATCGCCCTCCAGCGCTATCTCGTGCGCGGCATCGTCACCTCGGGCCTCGGAGGCCGCTGAGACCCGGGCGACACACCACCGCGGAAAGGAAACAGACCCGCCATGGCCATGTTCAAGGACACCCCCGAACGCCCCGAGCACTACCGGCGGTTCGAGCGCGCGACGCCCGCCTGGTTCCAGGACGCGAAGCTCGGCATCTTCGTGCACTGGGGCCCGTACTCCGTACCCGCCTGGGGCGAACCCATCGGCGCGCTCGGCACCATCGCCGAAGAGGAGTGGTTCAAGCACAACCCGTACGCGGAGTGGTACTACAACACCATCCGTATCGAAGGCAGCCCGGCGCGCCGCCACCACCAGGAGGTCTACGGCGGAGCCGACTACGACACCTTCCTCGACCTCTGGAAGGCGGAGGCGTTCGACGCCGACGCCGTGATGGACCTCGTCGCCTCCACCGGCGCGCGCTACTTCGTGCCCACGACCAAGCACCACGACGGTGTCACCCTGTGGGACGCACCCGGCACCGGCGACCGCAACACCGTGCGCCGCGGCCCCGGACGCGATCTGATCGGCGAGTTCCGGGACGCCGCCGAACGCAAGGGCGTCCGCTTCGGCGTGTACTACTCCGGCGGCCTCGACTGGCACTTCACCCAGACCCCGCCCATCGTCGAGCACATCGACGACACACTGCGCCCCCGGGACAAGGCATACGCCGACTACGCGTTCGATCACGTGGCCGACCTCATCGAGAAGTACCGGCCGGAGCTTCTGTGGGGAGACATCGAGTACCCGGACGCGGGCAAGCCAGAGGGGGAGAAGAGCCTGGTCGAACTCTTCGAGCGCTTCTACGCCGCACGGCCCGAGGGCGTCGCCAACGACCGCTGGGGCGAGACGCACTGGGACTTCCGTACCAGCGAGTACGAGCAGGGCCGTGACAGCGAGGGCGACGACGCCTGGGAGAACTGCCGAGGCGTCGGCTTCTCCTTCGGGCACAACCAGCTGGAGGACGAGTCCAACTCGTTGAGCGGGGAGGGCGCGATCCGGCACTTCCTGGACGTCGTCTCGCGCGGCGGCAACCTGCTGCTGAACGTCGGGCTCACGGCCTCCGGAGGGGTCACCCCGCTCCAGCGCCGCACCCTGGAAGCGCTCGGCGCCTGGAACCGGGCGCACGCGGACGCCGTCTTCGGCTCGCGTCCCCTGGCCACCGGCCTCGCCCGCCCCCACGACGAGCCCTGGGTCCGCTGGACCCGTACCGGACAGACCGCCCACGCCTTCGTCGACGCGCCCGAGGGCACCCGCGTCACCCTCGACACCGACGGCGCCGCCATGGACCTCTCCGCCGCCGCCGCGGCCGACGCCACCACCGAGGTCGTCGACGGCGCGCTCGTGGTGACGGTAGGCGCACCTGCCGTGGCCGGTCCCGTCCGAGTGGACATCCCGCTGCGCTGACCCCGACCCGTTCGACCCGGCCCGACCCCGCCGGGCCTCGCACGTCCCTACGGGGCCGACGATGGGCGCTGTGCGGATGGTGATCCTTCACCATCCCTACGGCGCCCATCGTCGGTTCACCGCGCGCCCGTGCCGCTCCCGTCTCCCGGGCGTGCCGCGCCCCCCTGGTGGCGGGCCCGGTAGTTGGCGACGTTCAGCCGGTTCCCGCACAGGCCCGGCATGCAGTAGCGCCGCCGGCCGGCCTTGCTGGTGTCGACGAACATGCCCGCGCAGACGGGGGAGGCGCAGTGCCGGAAGCGGGCGTGACTGAGCGTGTGCAGTACGCCGAGCAGCCCGATCCCCACGAGGGCGCCCAGCTCGTCGGCCACGGAGGCGCTCGGGTCGGTGGTCACCTGCCATTCCCACTCCCCGGCCGGGTTCCGCAGCAGGGCCGGGGCCGCGGACGCCCGTGCGGCCAGCTCGTTCGCGCCCCTGGCGACCTCGTCCTCGTGCTCGGCCGCCAGCAGGGCGCGCGTCTCCTGACGCAGCGCGTGTACCTGGGCGAGATCCGTCCCGGTCGGCAGGGCGCCCCCGGGCAGGGCGTCGAGCCGTGCCTCGTGTTCGTCCAGGAAGCGCGCCAACGCGGCCGGATCGGTGAGGACTTCACCTGCGCTGGTCCAGACGATGGCCGACGTGTTGACGAGGTCGGTGGCGAGCCCCGCTCCGAAGCTGTAATTGGAAAAAAGCACCTTCACATCTTACTCCGTGCTAGGGTAATGCGAGAACTTAAATTATAGCCCTTACGGGTGTGTCGGGTCGGCCGCGTGCCCGCCTGCCTCCGTAAGGACGGGACCGGACGAGAAACGCTTCCCGCCTCGGGAAGCCGGATCGCGGGCGGTGCGTTCGCCCCGCCCGCCCTCAAGGAGAACTCCATGAACACTGCCGCGTTCCTCGCCTACGTCGACGGCCGCCGACTGCGCTGGGAGCTGGTTCTCGACCACTGCGCGCAAACGGCGGGGAAGGACCCTCGTACCCAGCTGCTCGCGGTCTTCGACGCGCTCGCCGAGTGGGCCCACGCACCGTGCGACGGCTTCCGCAGCAACGCGTTCGTCAACGCGCGGGTAGCACTGGCCGAGCCCGGCAGCGTGATCCGCGCGGTCGTCACCGAGCACAAGCAGGCGCTGCGCGCCCGGATGCTCACCCTCGCGGAGGCCGCCGGCGCGCGGGACCCCGGCCTCCTGGTCGACCAACTGCTCCTGATCTTCGAAGGGGCGGTCTCCACCCGGTCCCTGGGCACGGTCGAAGCGCCCGCGGAGATGGCGCGGCACACGGCGGACCAGCTCATCGCGGCCGCCGTCGCGCAGGCGCCCGTGCCTCGCGGGATCGCGAGGCCGTGAGTCCGCGAGGCCGTGGGGTACCACCGGGAGGAGCGGCGCGCGAGGCATATGCCGTGCCGCGTAACGCACGGTGAGGGACGTCGTCATGCTCTCTCCTGCCCTGATGATGCGGCTGTCGCGAACGCCCGTACCCATCGAGTGGGCCCCCGGCGAGACGCCTCGACGCTCAGTCGAGGGGCCGGGCCGCGTAGCTGATGCGGGTGACGCCGTCGGCGTGACGCTCTGTACGGGCCCGTACGCCGAAGACCTCACGCAGGGTGTCGGGGGTGAGAACGTCCAGGACCGGCCCCGCCGCCACGACCGTGCCCTCGGCCAGGACCACCAGGTGGTCGCAGAGCCTGGCGGCCAGATCGAGGTCGTGCAGGACGGCGAGCGTGGTGGTGCCGGTGGCGCGGATCAGGTCCAGGAGTTCGAAGCGGGCCCGGATGTCGAGGTGGTTGGTGAGTTCGTCCAGGACCAGGAGCCGGGGGCGCTGCGCGAGGGCGCGGGCCAGCAGGACGCGTTGGCGTTCGCCGCCGGACAGGGAGGCGTACTCCCGTTCGGCCAGGGCGCGCACTCCGCAGCGGTCGATCGCGTCGTCGACGGCCTCGCGGTCGTCGGTGCCGTCCCGACCGAGGAGGCCGTGGTGCGGTGTGCGTCCCAGGGCGACGGTCTCGGCGACCGACAGGCCGGCGGTGTGTCCGGTGGAGTCCTGGAGGACGGCGGCGGTCCGGCGGGCGGCGGCGCGGGCGGACAGCGTCCACACGTCGTCGTCGCCGACGCGTACCACCCCGCCTGCCGGGCGCAGTGAGCGGTAGACGGCGCGCAGCAGGGTGGATTTGCCACTGCCGTTGGGGCCGACGAGTCCCACGATGTCGCCTTCGCGTACCTCCAGGCTCACGTCGTGCAGGATCGGCCTGCGGTCCAGGGTGATGTGGAGCCGGTCCACGGTCAGTCTCATGCGGTGTCCAGGACCTTGTCGCGGCGCAGCAGCCAGATGAAGAACGGTGCGCCGAGGAGGGCGGTGAGGATGCCCAGGGGCAGTTCGTTGGGGCGGACGAGGGTGCGGGAGAGCAGGTCGACGACGACGAGGTAGACCGCCCCGAGCAGGGCGGTCAGCGGGAGGAGCCTGCGGTGGTCGGCGCCGATGGTGAGGCGGACGAGGTGGGGGATCATCAGGCCGACGAATCCGATGCCGCCGGCGACGGCGATCGTCGTTCCGGTGAGGAGCGAGGAGAGCACCAGCAGTACGGCGCGCAGCCGGTTGACGTCCACGCCGAGCGCGGTGGCCGACTCGTCCCCGGCCAGCAGGACGTTGAGCCGTCGGCCGAACAGGCTGAGCAGGACGGCCGTGGTGAGGACGACCGCGCTGACGGTGGGCAGTTGGCTCCACTGGGCCCCGGCGACACTGCCGAGCATCCAGAACATCACCGTGCGCAGTTCGGTGGGCGTGGCCCGCAGTTGCAGGAAGCTCGTGGCGGACAGGAAGACATAGCCGACCGCGACCCCGGCCAGCACCAGCCGGGTCGGTGCCATCCGGCCGCGTCGCTGACCGAGGGCGAAGACCAGCGCTCCGGCCGCCAGCGCGCCGACGAACGCGGCCGCCGACACGCCGAGCCCGCCGACCGTGGCGCCCGAGGCCAGGACGATGACGACGACGGCGCCCAGCGAGGCGCCGTAGGAGAAGCCGAGGACGGTGGGATCGGCCAGCGGATTGGAGACCACGGCCTGCAGCACCGCGCCGGAGACCGCCAGCCCCGCGCCGACCAGAGCGGCCAGCAGGACGCGGGGGGTCCGGAAGTTCCATACGATCTGGTCCAGCGCCGGGTCGGCGCTCGCGCCGCCACCGCTCACGTGGTGCAGGACGATCCGCCACACGTCGCCGAGCGGGACGCCGACGGCGCCGACGCTGACCGCCACCGTCATGGTGACGATCAGCACGGCGAACAGCGCGAGCAGGGCGAACGGGAGTCCCAGCCGGTTCAGAACGCGTCGGGGTGCAGCATCCTGGCTATCCGGCCGACGGCCAGATCGTTGCTGGGGCCCAGGTACATCGAGTCGGACAGCACGGTGTACGTGTGAGTCTTGGCGGCCGGCCACTGGGGGAACTCCTTGAGCAGTTTCCGGGCGTAACCCGTCGGGTCGGGATCGTTGTAGCTGATGACGACGAGGGCGTCGACATCGGTGGCGGCGACCTTCTCCTTGCTCAGGTCGGCGAAGGTGGTCGTGGCGGCCGACGCGAAGGCGTTGGCGCCGCCCGCCTCGGCCAGGATGTCGTTGAAGATGCCCTGGGCGACGACCGAGCTGAAGTCGTTGCCGCCCATCGACATGTTGGCGAAGAGCACCATCACCTTCGGTTTCTTCTTGCCCCGCACCTTCGCGGCCACGGCGGCGACGCGCTCCTCGGAGTCCGCGATCAGCTTCTCGGCGCGGTCGCCCACGTCGAAGACCTTGCCCAGGTCGCGCAGCAGCTTGTAGCTGTCGGCGACGGTCATCTTGGACGGATCGTCGTCGCAGCCCTGCGGGGAGACATAACTGTTCGCGCCCACCGTCCTGAGCTGATCCCGGGTGGCGAAGCCGTTCTTCGCGTCGAAGCCGTAGGTCGTGACGGACAGGACGAGGTCCGGCCGCAGGCCGAGCATCGCCTCGCCGGGGATGTCGTAGGCGTCGTTGAGTTCGATGTCCCCGGTGGGCAACGCCTTGATGGCCTCGGCGCGGCCCGCGACCTCGGACATGCCGTAGGACTGCTGGTTGGAGACGATCCGGTCGCCGAGGCCGAGCGCGAGGAGCGTGGAGACCTCCCCGACGGAGCCACCGTTCATGACGACCACTCTGCTGGGGGCCTTGGTGAAGGTCTCGGTCCGTCCGCAGTTCTCGATGGTCACCGGGTAGCCGGACCCGGCGGCGCGGGCGGATGCCCCGCCGCTCGCCGTCCGGGTCGAGGACTCGGCGCATCCGGCCGTGACCAGACACAACGCTGTGGCCAGGACCACGGCGATGGACCGTTTCTTCGGCATACGGACTCCTTGGTGCGGGGCGAGGGGTTTCGATCCAGTAGTCGCGGCGCGGTGCCGTGGCCAGGGGCCAGTGGTCCGTGGTCCGAGGTCCGTGGCCGGTCGCGGCCCGTGGTCAGGCGTCCCGGGGTTCACCCGTCGCGTGTTCGGCGGAGTCGAGCAGCTCCCACAGAGCCGTACGGGCCCGCGCCACGCGCGAACGCACCGTACCCACGGGGCAGCGGCACACCGACGCCGCCTCGGCATACGGCATGCCGAGCATCTGCGTGAGCACGAACGCCTCGCGGCGCTCGCGCGGGAGCAGCGACAGCAGCTCGGCCAGCGCCACGCCCTCCTCGAACCCCGGCAGATCACGCCGCTGGGAGCGTTCCAACGCCAGGTGCCAGTCCTCGCCGTCCACATGCCGGGGGCGGGCGCCCGCGCTGCGGAAGCTGTCGATCACCGTCCTGCGGGCGATGGTCAGCAACCAGGTCCGCGCGGAGGACCTCCCCTCGAAACCGTGCAGACTGCCCAGCGCGCGCAGGAAGGTGTCCTGGGTCAGGTCGTCGGCGGACTGCGGGTCGGCGCTCAGATGGGCCACGAAGCGCCACACGTCCAGGTGGAGCGCGCGGATGAACCGGTCGGCGGCCTGGAGGTCGCCGCCTCGCGCGGCGAGCGCCCAGCCGGTGGCCGCTTCGTCACCGGTGGCCGTTTCGCCGTGTGTCCGGTCGGTGGTGGGTCCGGACCGGGCACGGATGTGCCCGGCAGGTGTGTACAGGGCAGGAGACATCGACGGTCGTCCCTCTCGGATGATCCGGAATAACCGGTGCGCCGCGACACACCGGTACGTCGTTCGACTCCGCCTCGTGGCGGGATCGATGGACCGGGGCGCGGACCGACACGGCCCGCGGCCCGGGGAGCCGGCTGTCAGCTGACAGCGGCGACGACGGGCGGACCTCGTGAGACGAGCGAGTGGGTCAGCAGGAAACGGCGCGGGCGACGCGGCGTACCGGTGCCGCGCAGACAGACCCGGGGCGGCCCGCACGGCACCGGAGGAGTCAGCGGGACCCGCAGGGGGGCGAGCACCCAGCCACCGAACGTACGCAGCAGCCGGAACGCGGCGCGCTCCCCATGAGCCAGCCACACCCCGCACAGCACGGCCGCGACCAGGTGCGCGAGGAGCATCCCGGCCGGTGACACTCCGGCCGGGCCGTGCGCCATGGCGGCCGAGGAGTCGGCGCCCGCGGACATCAGATGGCCCGCGTGCCCCAGGCCCTCCATCGCACCGTGCGGCATCCCGGGCGGTGCGGCGGGTGCCGCGCTTCCCGAACCGGCCGCGTGGACAAGGTATTCGGCGTCGCCGCCGGACATGCCGTACGGTGCGCTCACCCCGCACGTCAGATGGCCCAGCCACCGCCGCGCGAAGGAGACGCCTCCCGAGCCGTGGGAAGGGGTCAGCGCCTGCGCGAGGGAGAAACCGGTGTGGAGCGCGGCCTGTGCCACGACCACCGCCCCGGTCACCGTGGAGCACGCGCGCTCCCGGCAGGCGGCGGCCCAAGCGGCCGAAACCGTCGCCACGAACGCGAGGGACAGGGCCCACCAGGGGAGCGCCGAGCCCGACATCCACACATGGCCGACGGCGGCGAGCACCACGCAGACGGCCGCGAACAGCACAGCCCGCAGCATCCGGGTCACCGGCCCCGCCGTCATCACGGCCTCATCTTTCCACCGAGGTCCTGGCCGGACGTCAGGGGCGTGAGCGGGCCGGTCTCGTGGCCGTGCGGGCGGCGTGGCACCGGCGGTTCCGTTCCGGCGGGGTCAGTCGCTGCCGGGACGGACCACGACGGCCAGCGTCTTCCGAGGCCCGCTGTGGCGGAAGTGCAGAACGAACGGCACGGTGTCGCCCGGCTGCCACTGTGTCCTCGCCCTCGTCCTCACCATCACGTTCAGGCCGTACGGCGACATCGTCAGTGTCCCGCCTCCCGGTACGGCGGCCGACCGCACCATCGTCATGGAGGCGCCCCCTTCGCCGTTGCTCCGGTCCCTGCTGAGCATGGCCTCGTCCATCTCCGGCGAGGTCACGGAGATCAGTTCGTCCCCGGCGTCGCCGCTGTTCGCTATCCGGAAGTAGGCCGAGGTGTACCGGCCGTCGCCGTACGGCAGGAAGACACGCGAGTCGCTGATCCCGATCCGCGGCGGGCTGCCTGCGGCCCCCGAGCGGGCCCAGGTCGTCAGGCCGCCCAGGGCCACCGCGCAGGCGACCACCGGAGCCGCCGCGGCGAGGAGGGTGTCGCGGAGGCGGGCGCGCGAGGACCGCCACCGCGTCGCGGCGGGCGGTGCGGCGGGGTTCGTCATCGCCGACTCCCTCCTCGTGCGCGAGACCGGACTGTACGCGAGAGACGCGACGGGGCAGGCTGCCAGGCCCGCAGCCGCAGGCTGTTGCCGACCACCAGCAGGGAACTCGCCGACATCGCTGCGGCGGCCACCATCGGATCGAGCCATCCCACGGCGGCCAGCGGCACCGTGACGACGTTGTAGCCGAAGGCCCACAACAGGTTGGCACGGATCGTCCCCAGCGTGCGCCGGGCGAGCAGGACCGCGTCGGCGACGGCCTCGATGTCACCGCGTACCAAGGTCACATCGGCGGCCCCGATCGCCACGTCCGTACCACCGCCCATGGCGATCCCCAGATCTGCGCGGGCCAGCGCCGCCGCGTCGTTGACCCCGTCGCCCATGACCGCGACCCGGTGGCCGCGCTCCCTCAACCGCCGTACCAGCCGGGCCTTGTCCTCGGGCGTGCACCGGGCGTGTACGTCGGTGACGCCGAGTTCGGCGGCGACGGCCCGTGCGGGGGCCTCGCGGTCGCCGGTCGCCAGGACCGGCTCCACCCCGAGGCGCCGCAGCCGTCGCACCGCCCGGTAGCCCCCGGGCCGCAGGCGGTCCCCCACGGCGACGAGGGCCACGTCGGCTCCGTCCACCCGCACCGAAACGGGGGTCAGGGCAGCGGCCTCGGCATCGGTGAGGGCCCGCGCCAGTGTGTCGGGCAGAGCGCTCCCGGGAGCACACACCTCGACCCGGTGACCGTCGACGCGGCCCGCCACCCCGAAGCCCGCGGTGGACCGGAACCCGGTCACCTCGGGCAGGGGCTGTTCGGGGAGCGTCCGCCGCGCGTACGCGGCGATCGCCCGTCCCAACGGGTGCTCGGAGCCCGCCTCGACCGCACCGGCCAGCCGCAGCGCGGCGTCATGGCCGAGGCCCTCCGGCACCGACGTGACCTTGGCGACGGTCATCTGGCCGGTGGTCAGCGTCCCGGTCTTGTCCAGGACGATCGTGTCGACATGGCGCAGTGTCTCCAGGGCCCTGGGGCCGTTGACGAGCACGCCGAGCTGGGCGCCGCGGCCGGTCGCCGCGAGCAGGGCGGTGGGCGTGGCCAGGCCCAGCGCGCAGGGGCAGGCGACGACCAGGATCGCGACGCAGGCGGTGACGGCCGCCTGCGGATCCGCGCCCGCGCCGAGCCAGAAGCCGAGAACGGTGACGGCGAGCGTCAGGACCACCGGTACGAAGAAGCCCGCCACGGTGTCGGCCAGCCGCTGCGCCCTGGCCTTGCCCGCCTGGGCATCGGTGACGAGCCGGGTGATGCGGGCGAGCCGGGTGTCCGCGCCGACAGCGGTGGCCCGTACCCGCAGGAGACCGCCCGCGTTCACCGCGGCACCGATCACCCGCTCCCCGGGAGCCACCTCGACGGGCTCGCTCTCCCCGGTGACGAGGGACAGATCCAGCGCCGAACTGCCGCTCGTCACCACCCCGTCGGTGGCGACCCGTTCCCCCGGGCGCACGATGAACTCCTGCCCCACCCGCAACCGCGCGAGGGGGATGAGCCGTTCCTCCGCGTCCTCGCGGACCGTCACCTCCTCGGCGGCCAGCCCCGCCAGCGAACGCAGCGCCTCACCGGTGCCTCGCCTGGCCCGTGCCTCCAGGAAGCGGCCCGTCAGGACGAACAGCGGTACGGCGACCGCCGCTTCCAGATAGACGCGCGCGACGTCCCCGCCCGCCGACGGGAGCAGTGTGAAGGGCATCCGCATGCCGGGGTCCCCCGCGCCGCCGAGGAAAAGCGCGTACGCGGACCAGACGAAGGAGGCGGCGACACCGAGCGAGACCAGGGTGTCCATGGTCGCCGCCGAGTGCCGCAGCCCGAGCAGCGCGCGTCGGTGGAACGGCCAGGCACCCCAGACGGCCACCGGCGCGGCGAGCACGAAGCAGAGCCATTGCCAGTTCCGGAACTGCACGGCGGGGACCATCGACAGAACGAGCACCGGCACCGAGAGGAGCGCGGTGATCAGCAACCGGTCCCGCTCCTCCCGCCTCGCCCGGCTGTCCGCCGCGCGAGGCTCCGTCGGAGACGCCGCCTCAAACGGGCGGGGCGCCGGGGGCGGTTCGGCCGTGTACCCGGCGCGCTCGACCGCTGCGATCAGCTCCTCCCGCGCGACATCGGAAGGATGGGTCACCCTGGCCCGTCCCGTGGCGAGATTGACGGTGGCGCTGACCCCGTCGAGCCTGGCCAGCCGCTTCTCGACGCGGCTGACACACGCCGCGCAGGTCATACCGCCGACGATCAGATCCGTGGACGTGACAGTGCCCACCGGATCCACCGTCATCGCCCACCGCCCGAGTGCATGTCGTCCATTCCGCCGCGCTCCTCCTGACCCGTACCCGTACCCGTACCCGTACCGGTACTTGTGCCAGTGCCGTTACCGGTCCCACCGCCGGTCCCGGTGACGGAGCGCATGTTCGGGGCGACCGGTCCGACGGCCGATCCGACGCCGTACGAGACGCCGAACAGCGCGATGAGCAGCACCACGAACCCGCTGAGCGCCGACGGCGGGACCCACCGCCAGGACACCGCAGAATCGGACGGTCGCTGTCGCTGCTGATCTGCCATCGCCGCTCCAGGGACGGAGGCCCGCGGTCACACGGGGCGAGTGTGGGGGACATACGAAGAGCCGACGGAAGTGTCCGGAGAGGCCCGCGAGCACCATGCTGACACGGCGGGGATGCTCAGATACCCTCCTGCGCGCTCTTCCCACACGTGACGATTCTCCCGGCACCGCACGGGAACCGGAGCGGTTGCGCATCCGACGTTCTGTGGAGGAGCACGTCGGTTCCGCGTGCCCGTCGCCCCTGTGTACGGGCGGCCTACGCCTGGCCAGGAGGCCGTCCGGGAGCGGTGTCGGAGACCACGCGCATGCCCAGTCCGCTCACCCGGTAGATGCACGTGTCGTCACCCCACAGCGTCGCGTCCGCGATCGCGTACGGGCCACGCGCGTCCGTACCGGACTCGACGATGTCCATGTCCACCCGGATCAGCCGGTTGGCCGGGGTGATCTGGCCGCGGTACGTCCACGCCGTCTCGCGGCCGGGCAGCACCGGCTCGAACCGGGGGTGCGGGAGAGCGTCGGCGGCGCCCCGTTCGAGCAGGTGGTACTGGAGCAGCTGGCACATGGCCTCCAGGCCCAACGAGCCCGGCTGTACGGGGTCCTGGAAGAAATGCGCCCGGAAGAACCACTCGCCGGGGACCACGTCCTTCTCCGACCGCAGCCGGCCGAGCCCCGCGCGGCCCCCGTCCGGCCAGGAGCCGGTGATCCGGTCGAGCATCAGCAGCATCGGACCCGGCAGCCGAAGCCGCCCGGCGCAGTACCGCGCGGGGCGCCCGGTGAGATCGACCGCGCGCCCACAGGGCTCGTCGAGCCGGGCCCGCTCCTCGGCGGGCACCGTCAGGCCCGGCTGGTGGAGGAAGGACGACGCCGGGAAGTAGCCGAAGACCGTGGAGAGCGCGAACAGCGGCACGCCGTCGGCCGTGCACCTCACCTCGAACGACTCGACGATCATGTCCCCGATCCGGGAGACGCGGTTCAGCACGGCATGGGTGCGGACGGTGCGCGTCGCCGGGGTGACCTCACCGCTGACCGTGCCCGTCCCGTCGAGGTTGCGGAACAGCAGATCCGTGCCGGTGGTCAGCGCGCTGCCCACGTACGAGGCCAGCCACCCGCAGGGCTGCAGCGCGATCTCCATCAGGACGGCGAACGGCATCGTGCGGCCACCGTTCTGCTCGAAGTACCAGGCCCGCGCGGGTACGTCGTACTCCGCGACGACTCCGCCGCCCTCCCGCATCCCGCCCTGCGGCCCGTCCACCGAGACGATCCGGCTCATGAAGTGGTACGGCGGGCCGGGCAGCCGCGCGACCCTGCGGGCCCCGTCGAACGGCGCGTACGCGGCGCCGAACGCCTCACTGGGCCGGCCCCAGGCACACGCCAGCAACGAGGCGTAGCCGAAGGGGAGTCCGTCGGCGGCCCTCGCCACGGGCCGCTCCTCCCGGTGTCCGGCCAGCCCGCCGAGCAGCGGCAGCGCCACCGGCACGCCCTCGGTCTGCACGGTGGGCGGCCCCGAGCCCCGCCAGTGCGACAGCGGCCAGTCGGGGACCAGCCGCAGCGCCACGTCACGCCCGAGGAACGCCTTCGCCCCGTCCACGGACCCCAGCACATCGGCGTGGAGCGTGGGCACGGGACCGGCCGAGACACCGCGTACGAACACCTCGTAGACGACCCGTTGGCCGGACGGGGTCGCCTGGCCCCGGCACATCGTCCGGCACGGGTGCCCGTCGACCGGCTCGAAGCGCCAGCCGTCCCGGTCCACCGTGAAGCCCATGGCCGCCAGGTAGAACGCCATCGCCTGGAGACCGCCCTGGAGCATCAGGGTGCCCGGCATGCAGGGATCGTTCTTGAAGTGCCCGGCGAAGAACCAGTCGTCAGGCGACAGAGGCGTCTCGGCCCGCAGATAGCCGCGGCCCCACGGCCCTCCCGCCGGATCGAACACGGTCACCTCGTGGATCAGCCGCAGCCGGCCGCCGTCGAGCCCCGGTGAGCGGACGTGCGCCGCCGTCGCCTCCCAGCCGGGCCCGAAACACTCCGCCGGCCTGCCCTGGACCAGGGCCGACACCCGCTCCGCGGCGAAGCGGGTCGACTCGCCGCGTACGGAGGGCGGGTCGTGCGGCAGCTCGTCACCGGGCGGACGCTCGGCGGGGTCCCACCGCACACCGCCTCCGCCGGCCAGCTCCTCCGGCGTGAAGAACCCGGCCTGGCCCTCGCGGACGCTGAGGCGCAGTGCGCCGTCCACGAAGCAGTCGTAGTGGAAGAAGGCCAGCCGGACGCCGTCGTGCTCCGCGTGGCCGTCGACGTGGATCTCGTAGCGCAGGACGTCCCCCGCCCGAGGCGGGCCGCCGTGGTAGGTCACCTCGCAGCCGAGCAGCCGGTAGGCGCGCTCGCCCCGGTTGAGCAGATCGGCGCCGAGCCAGCTGAGCAGCAGCAGGTCCGCCTGGCCCGCCTCGATCAGCACCCCGGCCGGTACGCGACCGGTGGCGTCCAGGTACCAGCTGTCGGGCAGGACGTCGGTCTCGGTCCAGATGGTCCCGTCGGTGCGTACGGGGCCCGGCTCGGCGAGCGCCGCCGGTACCGCGTCGATGCCGGTGACCCGGTCCGCGAACAGCATGGGCGGCTCGGGCATCCGAGTCTGCACCGCGTACGCGTCCTGCTCGGCGAACCGGGGGCCGAACAGCGCGGAGATCTCCCGGGAGGCGAGGTACTCCAGCTGGGCGCGGTCGAACTTCGGCCCTGGCCGCACGGGTTGGGCGACCGCAGAGGTCGGTGTCGGCGTGGCGGGCGCGGTGTCCGGCAGCCGCTCGGCACGTACGGGAGTCTGCGCCCCGCCGACCGTCAGCGCGCTGACCGCGAGGGCCGAGATCCGCAGGAACCGCTGGTGGGCCTCGGTGTGTACGGCCATGACCTCCCGGTGCAGCGAGGCGACCCGCAGACTCTGCCGGGCGACGGCGGCACGGGCCCCCGCCGCCCACGGCTGCCGCTCCACCACATCGGGTACGGGGGCGGGCGCGGTCCCGGGCGTGGGGACGAGCCCGGCGACGAGCGCGGGGACGGTGGCCGGGGCGTCGGGCGGGCCGGCCGGCCGCTCCGGCTCCCGCAACGGGTCCGGTACCGGCAACGGCTCTGGTACCGGCGCCAGTTCGGGGGCCCTGGGCAGGGTCACCGCGGCCGGTGGTGCCGGGGACGGCGGCGGGGGCGGCGTGGGCAGACGTGGAGTCGCGGGTACGGGTACGGGAACGGTGGATCCCGGGCGGGGGACCTCGGTGGCGGCGTCCGCGAGCCGCGCGAACAGGTCGTCGGCGCGTACCGGCACTCCGGCGACGACGAGTTCGGCGACCGCGAGGCACAGCTGCCGCACCCCGGCGCCACCCGGGGCGTCCAGGGCGACGGCCACATGGTCCCGGTCACCGAGCACCCGCTTGACCCAGCCGGTGCAGAGTTTGCGCGGCCCGTGCTCCACGAAGATCCGGACGCCGTCGGCCCAGGCCCGCTCCACCGTGGCCGCGAAGTCGATCGTGTCCAACCCCTGCGCGGTGAGCGCCTCGGCGGCCCGCTCGGCCGTCGCGCGGTACGACTGTCCGGTCGCCCCACTGTAGAAACGCACCCCGGGGACATCGACGGTGGGACGGCGGTGTGCCTGGTACCACGCTTCACGTACCTCGATCAACTCAGGTGCGTGCGCGGCCAGTTCGTAGTCCAGCTCGATCGCCAGGTCGGCGCCGGTCCTGGCCACGACAGCCGCGCACGCACGGGACTCGCCGCCGATGACACAGACCCCGGGCGCGTTCACCGCCATCAGATGGACCGCGACCTCACCGGCCAGCTCCGTGCGGACCGCGTCCACGGGCGCGTTGACCAGGTAGGTGGTCCAGCGGGAACCCTGGATGCCCAGCCGCTCCCAGTGGCGTCGCACCGCCCGCAGCTCGCCGGTGAGTTCCGTCGTGAAAAGGCCGCTGTCCAGGGTGGCGTCGTACAGCCCCGCGGCGTCGGGCCAGGCGCCCAGCGCGACCAGCGCGGCCGACTCACCCGAGGAGTAACCCACCGCGGCGTCCGGCCGCAGGCCGAGCACCTCCCGGCTGAGCACGGTGTGGAAGACGGCGAGTTCGGCGGCGTCCCAGATCTGCTCGAACACGCCCCGCTCGCGCCGGGACCGCAGCCGGGCGCCGATCGCCCCGTGCGCGGTCCGGACGGCCTCCCCGAGCGACGGCAGCGCGAGCGTCAGCTCGTGGCCCATGCCCGGGTACGCGGCGGAGCCGTTGGTGTAGACGAACGCCGTGCGCCCCGCGACCGGCCCGTCCCGGTACAGCACGTCCGCCGGACGGATTCCGCCCTCGGCCAGCCAGCGGCGGGCGGCCTCCCTGCGGCCCGGCAACGCGGCGTCGCCGTCGACCACGAGCGCCAGCCTGGCCGGACCCGAGGCGGACCGGGTGTCCGACTCCAGCGCCGCCAGGACCTCCTGGCGGTCGGCCCCGGAGAACACGTACAGGCGCGGAGCCGGGCCCCGCAGCCACGGCCGGGCGTCCCCCGCCCGCAGCCGGACACGCACGGCGGGCCCCTCCAACGGTGTCACCACCGCCTCTGCGGTGAGCGCGACGGCGGTGGTGTCGGCGGGCAAGCCGGAACGCGGCACCGCGCGGTGCTGGAGCGCGAGCGCGGCGACCGCGACGCAGACCAGCCCATGGGCGGCGTGCGCGCGGCCGAAGGCCGACGCCGGGTCGAACACCGCGTCGGGGCCGTCCCCGATGACCATGTCGGGCACGTCGCCGGAGCCGCCGGAGCCGCCGGAGCCGCCGGAGCCGCCGGGGTCGCCGGGGTCGCCGGGGTCGCCGGAGCCGCCGGAGCCGCCGGAGCCGCCGGAGCCGCCGGGGTCGCCGGGGTCGCCGGATCCGCCGGAGTCGGCCGAGTGGGTGGATCCGGCCGGGCGGGTGGAGGAAGGGAGGGAAGTGGGCGAAGCCGGGCCGACGAGGGCGGTGTGTTCCTCGTCGAGCAGGGCGATGACGGTGTCACCGTCCCTGCGGGCGGTCTCCAGGGACTTGAGGATCAGGACGACGGCGGCGTCCCCCGGTTCGCTCTCGCGCCCCAGTTCCCGAAGAGCGGCCCGGTGGACCGCCTCGTGGGACAGGTCCGTGCCGCCGACGAGCGCGGCGTCGGCCTCTCCCGCCCGGATGGCGCGGGCCGCGATCTCCAGCGCCACCGGACCTGACGCCTCCTCCGCCGACACCGCGAAACCGGCCCCGGCCAGGTCGAGCTGGGTGCTGATGCGGTTCGCCACGAGGTTCGGCATGCTGCCCACCACGGCCTCCGCGTTCATGGGCCCCACGAAGGCGTCCCGGGCGACGGCCGTGGCCGGGACCGCACCGGCCGGTTCGCCCCGCCCCGCCTGCTCCAGCCAGTACGGAACCCGCCAGCGGGCCCCCGCCCGTGCCACCTCCGGATCGACCCCCATGCCGATGACCACCATGGTCCGCTCGCGCGGCAGGGACACCGTCGCCGCGGCCTCCCGGGCCGCCTCCAGCACCAGGAGCTGATGGGGTACGGTCCGCTCCAGGGCGAGCGGCGGGAAGCACAGGTCCGTCAGTTCCACGGCGATCTCCGTGGCGGGCCCGCGCCGTTCGCCGCCCAGCACGGCCCGGCGGAAGTCCTCGGCGCAGGTCCCGTCGCCGACCCGGGCGCCCAGCGCCACGATCGCCACCTGGGTCCTGCCACCCGGCGCACCCCGCACCGGGGCCGGGGCCGGGGCGCGCGTGGCGGACGCCGGGCGCGCGGGAGAGCGTACGGCGGACACCGGGCCGCCGTACTCCGGGAGATCGCCGCCGTCCTCCGGGAGGTCCACGATCAAGTGGGCGTTGGTCCCGCCGAATCCGAACGCGCTCACCGCCGCCCTGCGCGGCCCCGGCCACGGCTCCGGCGCGGTCAGCACCCGCAGCGGTGTGCCGCTCAGCGCGTCCAGCGGACGTTCGGCGCCGAGCGACGGCGGACGGATTCCCGCACGCAGCGCACCGAGCACCTTCAACAGCCCCGCCACCCCCGCCGAGGCCAGCAGGTGCCCGACGTTCGACTTCGCCGAACCGAGGGGCACGTCGTCACAGGCCCCGAAGACCCGCGCCATGCCGCGCGCCTCCACCGCGTCCCCGACCGGAGTCCCCGTCGCGTGGCACTCGACCAGCGATACGGTCGCGGGCGCGATCCCCGCCGCGTCGTACGCCAGCCGCATGGCCCGTACCTGGCCTTCCTCCGCCGGACTGATCAGCCCGGCGCCGCGCCCGTCGTTGGACAGCCCGACGCCGCGGATCACGCCGAGCACCGGCATCCCGGCGGCGCGCGCCTCGGACAGCCGCGCCAGCGCGACGAACCCGGCGCCCTCGCCGTGCACCAGTCCGTCCGCGTCCCGGTGGAAGGGCCGGCTGCGCCCGGTGCGGCTCGTCGCGGACAGCCCGCAGAACCCCACGTGGAGATAGAGGGGGTCGGCCCGGTTGACCGCCCCCGCCACCATCAGGTCCGCCGTACCGTCGTGCAGCCGGTCGCACGCCAGCTTGATCGCGTACAGCGAGGAGGCGCAGGCGGCGTCGAGGGACCACGCGCCCGCGCCGAGGCCGAGCGCGCGGGCCGCGAGCCGGGCGGGCAGCCCGGACGAGAAGCGGTTGCGGGCGTCGGGCCGCACCCGGCGCTCTCCGGTCAGCAGGGCGTCGCGGACCCGGGGGTGCTGCGCGGAGAGCCAGACGTGCTCGGCGAAGGCCGTCCCCGTGGGGGTGGGGTACGACAGATTCCCCAGCACCAGCCCCGCGTGCGGCAGCGGCCCCTCGCGGCCCGCCTCCGCGAGGGCCTGGCGGACGCCGTACATGACCCAGTGGAAGAGCGGATCCAGCGAGTGGAGCCGCTCCGGGGGGAGGTGGAGTCCGCTCGGGTCGAAGACGGACTCGAACCCGCTGACGTACCCGCCGACATCGGAGTAGGTACGGTCGAGATGGTCGTCCACCGGGCCCATGGCCCAGCGGCGCGGCAGCCGCCACCGGTCTTCGGGGACGGCCGACAGACTGCCGCGGCCCGCCGCGATGTTGTCCCAGAACGTGTCCGGATCGAGGGCACCGGGCAGCACACAGCCTCGGCCGACGACGGCGATCGGTTCGCATTCCATGCGCGTCTCACTCCAGGCAGGGCAGGCAGGGCAGGCAGGGCAGGCAAGGCTTCGGGCAGGGCAGGCAGGGCAGGCAGGGCTTCGGGCAGGGCAGGCAGGACGGAGAGAGGGCAGGCCGGGCTTCGCGGACACGCCCTAGGAAGGACGGCTGACCAGCTCCACGCCGAGCAGTTCCAGACGGACGGCCCCGTCCGCGTCGATCAGCGCCGCGTCGCAGCGCGCTCCCGTGCTGTGTGCCTTGCGCCCGCGCACCACACACCGAACGGTGCCCTCGACCGGGCCGCGCAGGTGCACCCGGCACTCCGCGACAGCCATCGGCAGTGTCGCCGCACCGATGACGTGCTGCCCCCAGACCAGAGCGAGTTGGAGCGCGCCGTCCACGGCGGCCGGGTCCAGCGGCCAGTGTTCCCCCGGCCAGCCCAGGGCGCGCACGCCCACGACGCTCGCCTCGGCGCCGTGCTCCGACACCCCGTGCGGGGCGCTGACGGCCTGGAACCGGGGGCCGTGGAAGAGGAGTTCTCCGTCGTAGAACCCGGCGCGGTCCAGCCGCTCCAGTCCTTCCGGGCGGCCCCAGGCGCCCGGATCCGGCTCGGCGGACCCGGTGTCCAGCACGGCCCTGAAGTGCGCCACGCCGTCCGCGCCCCGCAGCTCGGCCTCCAGACCCGCCACCGAACCGGCCGCGCCCCGGCTCCCGTGCACGGTGAGCCGGTGGCCGTCGCCGGACAGTTCCGGCAGGGCGAACTTCTTGTACACCCGCAGATCGCGCAGGACGAGCGGCCCGCCGTCCGGCCGCCAGGCGGTGGCCGCCCCGGCGAACCAGTTCAGGACCATCGCCACGGGCAGTACGGGAACCCCGCCGATCGCGTGGTCGGCCAGCTGCGGCAGGGTGTCCGACCGGACCAGGAGCTGCGCCGGGGCAGGAGCGGCGGCCGGGGACAGGGCCGCGGGATCGTCCCCGACCGCCAGGACGGCCCGCGCCTCGCCGACCGTGCCGTCCAGCTCGGCGGTGAAGGCGGCGGCGCCCTGCTCCAGAGGAATCAGCGGAACCCCGGACCGGCCGAAGTGCGTGGCCAGGGCGGGCGTGACCATGCCGCCCTGCCACGGGCCCCAGGCGACGCACCGCACCAGGCAGTCCGGGCGGCGGGCCTGCTCCGCCGAGGCGACCTGGCCCAGAACCTCGTTGGCCATGGCGTAGTCGCTCTGCCCGGCGTTGCCGTACACGGCGGCCACCGACGAGAACAGGCAGATCACGTCCAGCGGATCGTCCGCCGTCGCGGCCAGCAGCGCGCGCAGACCGTCCACCTTGGTGGACATCACCTGCTCGACCTGCGCGTCGCTCTTCTCGGCGATCCTCTTGTCGGCGAGCACCCCCGCACCGTGCACGATGCCGGTGACCGGGCCCCACGCCTCGCGTACGTCGCGCAGCGCGGCGGCGAGGGCGTCGCCGTCGCGGGCGTCGACCTGGACGTACCGTACGGGAGACCCCGCTTCCGCCAGCGCCGCGAGCGTCGCCCGCACCTCGCGCGCGGCCAGGATCTCCCGGGCCCGCGCCGCGAGCTGGGCGGGCGACGAGTCCGCGGTCTCCGCGGCGGAGCGTTCCGCGAGCAGCCCGACGAGCGCGGGCTCGTCGGTGGCCGATGACAGCCCGCCGGGCTCGGGCGCCGGTTCCGTCCTGCCGAGCAGGGCGATGCGCGGACGGTGTGTCCTCGCCAGGTCCAGCAGCGCGGCGGCGGTCACCCCGCGGGCCCCGCCCGTGGCCACGATCACCGACGCGGAGGTGATCCGCCGCGCGGCGGCGGGCGTCACCCGCGCGGGCACGGCACGGGGGACGGTGCGTGTACCGTCCGCGCGCAGACCGGCCTCCGGGGCGGGGCCGCCCTCGAGCAGTTCCCGCACGATCGCCTCGGCGACCGCCTCGTCGTCCCGGCCGCCCCGCTCGCAGTCGACGGCCTTGACCGAGGCGTCAGGCCACTCCTTCGCCGCCGTCCTGACCAGCCCCGCGACGCCGCCCAGCCACGCGCGGCCGGGCGCGTGGCCGCCGAGCCCGAAGTCGCCCCCGGTGTCCTGTACGGTCACGAACAGCCTGCCCGGCCCCGCCTCCCGGGCCACTCGGGAAGCCACCGTACGCGCCGCGCGGAACACCGACCGGTGGACCTCCCGCGCCGCGTCCGGCGCCTCGCTCGCGGTCACCGCACCGAGGTGGACGACACCGCGCGCGTCCTCGGGCACCTCGGCGACGGCGGTGGCGTCCACGCCGCGCTCCGCCAGCTTCCGTGCGACGAGGCCGGTGAGCCCGTCGCCTTGGGGTCCCTCACCCGTCACCACGAGCGGTCCGTCAAGGAGCCCCGCCATCGCCAGCCCCGCCGCGGGTGACTCCACCGCGCGCGGCACCAGCCTGGTGAGCGACGGCATCGGGCCTGCTCCGGTCGCCGATTCGGCCGCCGCTCCGGTCGCGGCTTCGGTCACGGCCTCTGATCCGGTGGGCAGGGCGGGAGCCTCGGGGGCCGGGGCGCCCGCCGCGCCGGGAACCTCCGGATCGGTGGCGGTGGTGAGCGCCTCGACGATCTCGCGCAGTGTGCGGAGCTTGCCGAGCTGACCGACGTCCCCCGCCGCGATGTCGCCCACTTCCCTGCGCACGGCGGACAGGATCTCGACCCGCTTGATGGAGTCGACCCCCAGATCCGCCTCCAAGTCCATGTCCACACCGAGCATGTGCACGGGATAGCCGGTGAGCCGGGCCACCACGGAGAGCAGCAGCTCCGCCAGCTCCGGCGCCGACAAGGGGGCGGCCGATGCCGGTTCGGGCGGCTGGACCCGGTCGGTCGCCGGTGTGGCGGCGGCGGTCACTGCCGTGGCCGAGGCCGCGGGGACCGGCGCGGTGGCGGCCGTGGCGACGGCCGTGGGGACGTCGACCGCGGGCTGTGTCGTGGACGCCGGTGCCCGACGCGGCTCCGGGGGCCGGGGGAGTGGCAGCGGCGCCAGGGGAGCCGGGGCCTCGACCACCCCATGGGCTCCGCGACCTCCGGAGTCCCGAGCCCCGCCGTCCTTGTCCCCGCTGACCCCGCTGTGCCTGCTGTCCCCGCTGTGCCCGCGGCCGTCGCCCTGATCGCCGAGGCCGGGGGTTCCTTGCGCTCCCTGCCCGCCCCGCACCCCGAGCATCGCGGTCAGAGTGGTCTCGGTCATGCGCAGAAAAGCGATATGACTGTCCGTCAGCATGCGCTGGCAGGCGGCGTGGGCCTCCGCCGTCTGCCGCTGGACGCTCTCGACCGCGGCGTACCAGTCGGGGCCGACGGTGGCCCCGGGCCCGGCGTCGTAAGGGGGCACGGCGGCCTCGGCGGACGCCGTGGACGCCGCATCGTACGCCTGCGGCTCCGAGGCGCGGCGGGCGGTGGAGTCGTACACGGGCATGGGAACCGCCAAGGTGTCGGAAGCGGAAGCGGGAACGGCAACGGCAACGGGAGTCGGGACGGCATCGGGCTGAGGCTGTCGTCGCACCGTGGCCTTCGACATGGGTGCGGATGCGGATGCGGGTGCGGGCGGAGGCAGGGGCGTGGAGGGAGATGGCGGAGGCGGAGGCAGCGGCGGCGGTGGGTCGGCGGCTCCGGCGCGGGGCGGGTAGAGCTGACCGTGGTTGGCTCCGCTGATCTTCACGGCCATCCGGGGCCCGGCCGCCCTCGCCGCCGCTTCGAGCGGGGTGTACGGGGCCCAGAGAGGGGCGAGATCGAGGGGCACACCGCGTACGGCCAGTTCGCCGAGCGCGCTGTGCAGCGTGTCGATCCCGGACCGGCCGGGCCGGTCCAGCGGGACCGCCGCGTGCTCGCGGTCGCCGAGAATCTGCCCGACCAGACCGGTCAGCGCGGCGCCCGCGCCCACCTCGACGAACGTCCGTACCCCCGCCGCGTACATCGCCTCGATCTGGTCCTGGAAGAGCACGGGCGAGGCGAGATGTCCGGCGAGCTTGCGGCGCACCTCGTCGGGCGAGGCCGGGTACGGGGCCGCGTCCGCGTTGCCGTAGACGTCGATCCGGGGCCCCGTGAGCGGGACCGTGCGCAGGAAGGCGGCGAGCGGCTCACCGGCCGGGGCGACCAGCGGGCTGTGGAAGGCGGTCGAGGTGGCCAGCCGCCGGGTGTCGACCCGCTCGGCGGCGAACACCGCCTCGGCCCGCGCGACCGCCTCCAGCGTCCCCGAAAGTACCGTCTGAAGCGGCGAGTTGTGGTTCGCCGCCCAGATGTCGCCGAGTCCGTCCCCGGCCAGGACCGCCGCCACGCGCGCGCGATCCGTCGCCACGGCGAGCATGGCGCCCGGCGACGCACCGGCGTCCCGCATCAGCTCGCCGCGTCTGCGGGCCACCGTGACCAGCGACTCGGCGTCCAGGACGCCCGCGCAGTGCAGCGCCACCAGCTCGCCGAAGCTGTGGCCCGCCACGCAGTCGGGCCGCAGCCCCAAGGACCGCACCACCTCCAGCGCCGCGAGCGAGTGCACCGCGAGCGCGGGCTGCGCCCACTCGGTGGCGGCCAGCGACGCCTGCCGGGCGGCACGCTCCGCTCCGGTGAAGGCGGGCGGTGGGAACACCACCCGGTGCAGTGGCAGTCCGTCGAACTCGGCGCCGCCCAGCCGGTCCCACACACGCTGCGCGGCCGGTGCCAGCATGGCGAGATCGGCGCCCATCCCCACGTACTGGGACCCCTGCCCCGGGAACAGGAAGCCGATACGGCCGGGCACGGGTGGCCCCGGGGCGTACCGGGCACCGCTCGGTGTCGAGAACGCCGTGCCGGGCTGCCGCCGGATCAGCGCGAGCGCCCGCGTGAACTCCTCCCGCAGCTCCTCGACGTCGCCGACGACGACGGCCAGCCGCACCGCGGCGGTGGGCGAGAACGCGCGGTGGCTGTCCCGCGCGAGCGCGGCCAGCGGACGGCCGCCGTCGGTGTCCGGCGCCACCAGGTCGGACGGCGACGCGCCGCTGAACAGGAGGAGTTCGCTCGCCGCGCGGCGGTGGCGCGGCGGTACCCGGCCCGCGGTGCCCGAGGGCACGTACTCCTCCAGTGTGACGTGGAAGTTGCTGCCTCCGAAGCCGAAGCTCGACACCGACGCCCGGCGCGGGTGACCGGCGGGCCGTACCCAGGGCCTGGCCGCGGTGTTGACGTAGAACGGGCCGCCGGGGACGGCGGCGGCCGGGTTCGGCCGATCGACCTTGATGGTCGGCGGCAGCACCTTGTGGTGCAGGGCCATGACCGCCTTGAGCAGCCCCGCCGCTCCCGCCGCGCACTTGGTGTGGCCGATCTGCGACTTGACCGACCCGATCGCGCACCACGGTCCGTCCGTGCGCCCGGCCGCGCCGAACACCTCGGTCAGCGCGTCGAGTTCCGCGGTGTCCCCGGCCTTCGTACCCGTTCCGTGCGCCTCCACCAGCTCCACGGTCCCCGGCGCGTAGCCCGCTTCCTCGTAGGCGCGGCGCAGGGCGCGCGCCTGTCCGGCGGGCAGCGGCGCGTAGATCGCCGAACTCCTGCCGTCGGACGAGGAGCCGATGCCCCGGATCACCGCGTGGACGCGGTCGCCGTCCCGCTCCGCGTCGGACAGCCGCTTGAGCGCGTACATGACGACGGCCTCGCCGAGCATCGTGCCGTCCGCCGCGTCCGACAACGGCCGGCAGTCACCGCTCGGTGACAGCGCGGGGGTCTTGGAGAAGGACAGGAACATGCCGATGCCGTTGCCGGTGTCCACACCGCCGCTGATCACCAGGTCGGCCCGGCCGAGCGCCAGCTCGCCGACCGCGGTGGACAGCGCCGCCAGGGAGCTGGCGCAGGCCGCGTCGGTGGTGTGGTTGGAGCCGTGCAGATCGAACCGGTTGGCGATCCGGCCCGCGACGACATTGCTGAGCAGCCCAGGGAAGGCCGACTCGCTCCACGGTGTGTAGTACGCGGCGATGCGGTCGCACACGGCCCGCGCCTCGGCCTCGGAGAGGCCGCTCTCCCGTAACGCCTTGAACCACACGGGGCGTTCGGTGCGGCCGTACATGTGCGGAAGCAGCTCCAGAGCGGAGACTCCGAGGACGACGCCGACCCGGTCCCGGTCCATGTCCCGCAGACCACCGGCGTCGGTCAGCACCTGGTCGGCCACCATCAGGGCCAGCAGCTGCGCGGTGTCCGTCGTGGACAGGCTGGTGGGCGGCACACCGTACGCCATCGGGTCGAAGTCGATGTCCGGCAGGAACGCGCCCCGGCGGGCGTACGTCTTGTCGGGGGCCGCCGGATCCGGATCGTAGTGGTCCGCGACCAGCCAGCGGGAGGCCGGCACCTCGGTCATCATGTCCCGGCCGCCGGTCACGATCCGCCAGTAGCCGGCCGCGTCCGTCGCGCCGGGCGCGAGGGCGCCGACACCGACCACGGCGACGGGCACCTGGCGCGGGGTGGAGGCGGTCACGGTCTCTCCTCGGGGTCGGACGGCGGGAGCTGACGGATCCGGGGCACCGGGGCCGCTCATCCCAGCGCGCACGGGGTGTGGGCGAGCGCGCCGGAGGGCAACGGCACTCCGTAGGTGCGCAGTTGATGGGCGCGGGTGAGCAGTGCCGCGCCTTCGAGCAGGTTGAGCGCGATCTGCACCACCGACCGGTGCGCCGGTTCGGCCAGGAACGTGCCCGCGGCCCACCGGTTGAAGGCCCCCATCGCCGGGCCGCACCAGATCTGGTAGTCGGCGCGCCGGACCGTTTCGCCGGTGATCGCCCACCGGCTCGAACTGCCCAGGTACCAGCGGAAGACCAGCGCCATACGGTGCTTCGGGTCGGACTCGGCGCGGGTGATCTCGGCGGGATCGCGCCGCTCCCAGAACGCGACGGTGCGCCGCCAGACCTCGTCGAACGGGGCGCGCAGCACGTCCCGTTCGATCGGCGCGCGCACCGGGGCCGGGATCTCCTCCAGCGAACCGTACGTCCGGTACGCCGCGTGGAGCCTGCCCGCCCGCTGGGCGAACATCGTTCCCCGGGAGAGGACTTGCAGCCGGACGCCCAGCTCGAACATGTCCGCCGCCGGGGCCATCGCCACATCGGCGACATCCGCCTCGCAGAGCATCGCCTTGGCCTCGTCGGACAGCCCGGCCTCGGTGGCCGTCTGGTTCACCGACCCGACGACCACGTAGGACGCGCCGAGGGCGAAGGCCGCGGCCACCGCGGCCGGTGTGCCCAGCCCGCCGGCCGCGCCGATCCCGACCGCGTGGTGGTAGCCGAAGCGCCGGCACAGTGTGTCGCGCAGCGCGGCGATTCCCGGCAGCAGGACCGACAGGGGCCGGTTGTCGGTGTGCCCTCCGCTGTCCGCCTCCACGGTGATGTCCTCGGCCACCGGTACCAGGGCCGCCAACTCCGCCTCCTGAAGTGTCAGTTCACCCTCTCTGACGAGCCGGTCCAGCAGCGCGGCCGGGGCCGGCGAGAGGAACCTCTCGGCCACCTCGGGACGGGAGACCTTGGCGAGCATCCGCGTACGCCGTACGATCCGGCCGTCCGGGTCCCGGCGCAGCCCCCGGGCCGAGCAGAGCACGACGGCCGGGGTCAGCTCCATGAACGCCGAGGCCGAGATCCTGGGCACACCACACCGCAGCAGCAGTTGGGCGACGCGGAACTCCAGCTCGGGTTCTGCCGGTGAGTGGATCAGGTTCACCCCCCAGTTCGGGTGGGAACGCAGCTCGTCGGCCAGTGTGCGCACGGCTCGCTCCACGTCCGCGTAGGCCAGGCCACCCGCGCCGAAGAACCCGAGCATCTCCGCACGGGCCATCGCGGACACCATCCGGGTGGTCGCGATGCCGTTCGCCATCTCCCCGGCGACGTAGGGGAAACGGATGCCGTGCGCCGCGCAGAAGGTGCGCCCGCCGAGCCACTCGGGGTACAGCGGCGGCAGCGTACCGAGCACCGGGACGCCGGTGACGGAGCCGGTCGCGAGCCCCAGCTCGCGTCCGTCGGGACCGCTGACGATGTGGACGGGTTCCCGGATGCGCCGGGCGAGGGCGGCGATCCCGTCGGGGGTGAAGACCGGCGGGCACGTGGCGGGGGAGTCGGGTGCGGCGAGGACGGACACGGGGGCTCCAGTGGGGGAGGCGGGGCTGACGGTCACTGAGGCTTTCTGACGGCGCTGAACCGGTCGCGGGAGGCGCGGTCTCGCAGGACCCGGTCCGGTGATCGCCCGCACATGGTGACGGATAGTCAGGGACGAGGCGCGGACGGGACGTCGGCCGGACAACCGACGGTCGGTGGCGGCCCGGCGGGGACCCGCTCCCTCCCGGCCAGCCCGGAGCGCAGATAGCCGAGGTCCACGCGGCCGGAGGTCGCCGAAGGCCCGAGCAGGGTCCTGACCCGGGTGTCGTCGAAGCGCCGCCGGTGGGCGAGGTAGGCCGTCAGCCCCGGGTAGAACTCCAACAGGGACTCCAGGGCCGACGGGTCGTCCGGCTCCGCGGCGACCAGCTCGATCGAGACCGGCACCAGCTCCTCCAGCAGGGTCACCACCGTCGGCACGGGCACGTCACGGTCATGGACGACGTGGTAGGTGTCGACGCCGCCGGAGGGCGTCCGGTCGGCGAGGCGCACCATGACCTCGGCCGCGTGCTCGACCTGTACCAGGTTCAGCCGGCCGTGCGGGTGGCCCACCAGCCGGACGCGGGGGCGGCCGTCGTCGCGCTCGCCCCGGACCGTGGCCGCGGCGGTGCGGTGTGCGTCGCGCATGATCCGCTCGACGACCTGGAGCGGATGCGACGGCAGCTCCGGGTGCGGCGGCAGGTCCGTGACCAGGATGCTCGGCCGCAGCACGACGACGGGCCGGGCGTGCTCCCGGGACCAGGTGTGGATCAGCTGCTCGGCCTCGTACTTGGAGTGTTCGTAGGCGTTCTCGAAGCCGTAGGCGCCGTCCAGCTCGTCCTCGTACGCCACGCCCTCGCGCCGCCCCCCGGCCACGAACGCGGTACTCACGTGGTGGACCACGGGCCTGCCGCGTCCGGCGGCGGCCAACTCCAGTACGCGGCGGGTGCCTTCGACATTGGTCCGGCGCAGCTCGGGGAGGTCTCCCTCCAGGTTGATACTGCCCGCGCTGTGCCAGATCGCGCCGAGACCGTCGGCCAGTTGCGCGAAGGCGCGCCCCGAGAGCCCCAGCCGCGGCCGCTCCAACTCGGTCTCCACCACCCGCAGCCGGTCGGACAGCCCGGCGGTGAACGCCTGTGGGGAGCCGGTCAGTTCGAAGAACCGGGTGATACGGCGCAGCGCGTCGCCCGAGCCCGCGTGGACCAGGACCGTCACCGATCGGTGTGCGGCGAGCAGACCGCGTAACAGGCGCAGTCCGAGGAACCCGGTGGCGCCGGTGAGGGCGACATGCACGACCTTGACTCCAAGGGCTTCGAAGGGCTTCGCATGGGGCGGGACCGTGAACGCGTGCGGTGGGGAGGGGCGTTGTCGTCGGTGCGGAGCTACCAGGGCATTTCGGCAACGCGTGGAGCCGGGTGCGTCCGTGCGTGACCACGTCGTCGGAGGTCACCCGAGGGGCCGTCAGGAACTCCCCCCGGAGCCGGTGACCGCTGACGCAACGCACACAGTGTCAGAAGGCGGGCGACGACGGGACCCCGATGCGCCGCACTCACCTGAACGGAGTACTCACGCCAGATCCGGGTGCGCCGCTGGCGGTTCTGCGGTACCTCCGCCGCAGCTCAGGGGCGCGATGGTACGTACGTGACGGAAGTGGCCGCTGCGGCGTCGCCTGCGGCCATGTCCTCCATTCGGGTGGTTCCACGGTCGTGGGCCGGGACATGGTCCCGGCGCGCGCGAACCTGGTTGGCATGCGGGGTGAGCGCGCTGGTCCCGGTACGGCAGGGGCGCAGCGCGCGCTCCGGAGCCACCCGCCCGGTTCGTCTTTCCGTCCGTCCGCCCGTCCGCCCGTCCGTTGCCCGTCGGCCCGTCCGCTCGCCTGTCCGCATGTTCGCCTGTTCGCCCGTCGGTACGAACTGGAGTCCTCCGATGCCCGGGTCCGTCCCGCCAGTCCCGCCCCTTCCCTCGCCCCGCCACCCCGCCCACGCGCTCGACCGCGCGTTCCTCGGCATGGAGCGCCGCCGCCCCGACGCCCGTTGGGACGCCGGTGGCGTCGCGTATCTGAGCGGCCCGCCCCCGAGCCTGGCGGACCTGCGGCTGTACGTGGGCTTCCGCCTCTCCCGACTGCCCCTGCTGACGAGCCGGGTCGAGGGCGGTACGCGACGTTCCGGGTGGCGGACGGACGCGGACTTCGCCGTCGACCGGCACGTCCACGAGGTGGTCGCGGACGGCCCCGAGGAGTGGGACGCGGCCTTGCACACCGCGCTCAACGCGCCGTTCGCGCCCGGCGCCTACTGGGGGGTCTGGCTGCTCCACGGCCACGCGCCCGACCGGTACGCGGTGTGTTACCGCTTCCGCCACGCCTGTCAGGACGGTGCGGCGGCCGCGATGACGTTCCGGACCCTGCTGGGCGACGGGGAGCCCTCGGCCCGCCCGGTGCCTCCGAAGGGCCGCCGGGCCGACCTGCCGCGGCGCGTGGGCACGGCCGTCGGGCTGGCGGCGAAGTTCGCGTCCGGCTCCCTCGTCGCCCGCGGTCCTCGTCCGGCCGCCCCCTTCGTACCCACGGGCGAACGGCGGTTGTGGCGCGGCCGGGTCCCCGCGGACGCGCTCCGCCGGATCGGCGCGGCGCGCGGCGGCTCCGCCCACGACGTCCACCTGGCGGCGCTCGCCGGGACGTTGGCGGCGTGGTCGGAGCGGTCCCGCGTACCGCTCCCACGGGTGACGGCCCTGGTACCCGTCGACGCGCGCCGCCCCGACGAGGATCAGACCTGGGGCAATCGCTGTTTCGCGGTGCCGCTGGAACTGCCCGTACGGAGAGGGCCGAAGGACCGGAACGCCGAGGGCGGCCGGAGCGGCGATTCGCCCCTCTGGCGACTCGACCGCGTCATGGCGAGGACCCGCAAGCTGCGGGGCGACACCTGGCGGCAGGCCATTCAGGACATGGTCCGGTTCATGCCGGGCCGTCCGACCGCGTGGTACCTGCGACGGGTGATCTCGCCGCGCGTCACCGACGTCATGGCCACGTCCATGCCCCTCGCCGACAAGGGCGGCCTCGGCGACACCCGGGTGACGGGAACCGCCCTGCTCCCCCTGCTCGTGCCAGGGCACCTCTTCGGGGTGGGCCTGTCGTTCTTCGACACCTGGGCCGAGGTGTCCTTCGTGGCCGACCGCGCACTTCCCCTCGGGGAGTCGCTGCCGGGGCTGTGGGAGCGGGCCGTGGCCGAACTGGCGCAGGAACAGGGGCCCGGGTGAGGGATGTGCGGAGCGGTTCGCCGCCGCTCGTGAGCCCCGATGCCCAAAGCCCCGATGCCCGAAGCCTCGAAGCCTCGAAGCCCCGACGCCCCGAAGCCCCGAAGCCCCGAGGCGCCGTGGCCCCGAAGCGCCCGACGTCCGTGGCCCCATGGGCACATGGCCCCGAAGACCGGAAGACCTGGCATCGAGGGAGCGGCCCGATGGACGTCAGACAAGTGCATCATTCCTACCGTCGGCACGCCGTCCTGCGAGGCGTGGACCTCCGTCTGCGGGCCGGGATCCTCGCCGGGATCGTCGGGGAGAACGGCGCGGGCAAGACGACGCTGCTCAAGATCCTCTCCGGTGAACTCGGCCCCGACCGGGGCTCGGTGCACCACAGCGGAAGGTTCGGCTACTGCCCGCAGTCCGTGGTCCTCGACGACTCCTTCACCGTCCGCCAGCACCTGGACCTCTTCCGGCACGCCTACGGGCTCCCGGATCTGCGGCGGGCCGAGGAGGTGATGGAGGCCCTGTCCTTCACCGAGTATCTCGACCAGCGCGCGGGTCTGCTCAGCGGGGGCTCGCGGCAGAAGCTGAACCTCACCCTGGCGCTCATGCACGACCCGGACGTGCTGCTGCTGGACGAGCCGTACCAGGGCTTCGACTGGGAGACGTATCTGCGCTTCTGGGAGCTGGCGGCGGGGTTGCGCGACGCCGGACGCTCGGTGCTGGTCGTCTCGCACCTGGCGTACGACGTCGGTCGGCTGGACGAGCTGTGGCGTCTGGAGGGCGGGCGCCTCACCCGCCAGGACCGGCGGCCGGAGGAGGCGGCATGAGAAGGCACTGGACCCTGTTCACCACGGCTTCCCGGTACGCGTTGATCGGGCACGCCCGCAACCGGTTCGCGATGCTGCTGGTCGTCGTGTACATCCCCGTCTGGATCGTCCTGGCCTACGTGACCATTCCCGACCGCCCGGCACCCTTCCGGCTGCGGGCCACGGGCCAGGTCCTGTCCCCGCCCGGCAATCACCTCACCCAGATCACCGGTGCGCTGAACGCGGTCACGCTGATCGCCGGGTTCATGATGTTCGCCGCCACCTTCACGGGCGGCGCCTTCGACCGGCGGCTGGCGATGGCGGGATACCCACGCTTCCACCTGGTGCTCGCCAAGCTCTCCGCGCTCACGCTGGTCTGCGCCGCCATCGCCGCGTACGCCACGGCCGCCGCCGGATTCGCCTGGTCGCCCCGGCAGCCCCTCATGCTCGGCGCCGCGCTGTTCTGCGCCGCGCTGACCTACGGGGCGCTGGGCGTGGTCTTCGGGTCGGTGCTCGGCCGCGAGGTCGAGGGAATGTTCGCCATCCTGATGATCAGCATCCTCGATGTCGCCCTCCAGAACCCGCTGTCCAGTTCGGGATCCGACAGCGCTGTCGTGCATTTCCTGCCCTCGTACGGGGCCGTACAGGCCAGCATGTCCGCGGCCTTCTCCACCGCGTCGGTTGCCCAGGGCCTCGCGATCCAGCTCCTGTGGCTCGGCTGCGCGGCGTTCGCCGCGTTCCTGGTCTTCCGCCGACGCACCCGAGACGCGCTCCGACCGCTACGGAAGCGACGCGCCCCGGACCACCCCGCCCCG
>NZ_QQNA01000084.1 GCF_003346515.1 Streptomyces corynorhini | reverse complement strand
CACCCGTACCGGCACCCGTACCCGTACCCGCACCCGTACCGGCACTCGTACCTGTACCGGCACCCGCATCCGCACCCGTACCGGCACCCGCATCCGTACGAGCACCCGCATCCGTACCGGCGCCGGACGGGGGCGCGGCGCCGGGGGCCGCTTCGTTCTGGGGACCTGTTGTGCTCATGGGTGTGCCTTCCGGGCCGTCGGCGACGTAAGTTGAGGAGGTACCTCCGATTGCCGGATTCTAGGGAACGGCGAGGCAAAAGTTGAGATGCCCTCTCCACTTTGTGGTGCGGGTCACTAAATTGAGATCCCTGCTCCACTTGTTAGGATCGCGGTCATGACGAGCGAACCGCCCTCCCGCCCGCTGCGTCGCGACGCGCGGCTGAACCGCGAGCGCATCGTCGATTCGGCCCGCGAGGTGTTCGCCGTACGCGGTATCGCGGCGACCCTGGACGATGTCGCCCATCGCGCGGGCGTCGGCGTGGGAACCGTCTACCGTCGCTTCCCCACCAAGGAAGCCCTCCTGTGGGCCGCCTTCGAGGAGCACCTGGACCAGCACGCGAAGGACATCGAGGCGGCACTGCGGGCGCCCACCGGATGGATCGGACTGGTGCGCTTCCTGCACCGTGCCGCGGAGATCCACGCCGCCAACCGGGGAATCCGCGACATCGTCCTGGGAGCGGACCTCGGCCAGCGGCACTTCGAACAGATCCGCCGACGGATCTTCCCGCTGGTGGAGCAACTCGTCGAACGGGCCCGCGCGGAAGGGGCGCTCCGGCCCGATTTCACCGCGGGTGATGTCCCGATGCTGCTCATGATGGTCAGCGAGGTCGCCCACCACAGCCGCGACGTCCGCCCCGACGCCTACGCCCGCTACATGCAACTGCTCATCGACGGCCTGCGCCACGCACCGGACAACGGCGACCTCGGCGACCCCTTGTCGAGATCCGACGTCAACACCCTCACCGCCCAGTGGCTGCCCGGCACCCAGCCACGGGGCTGACACGGACCAGCGAGCCGCCCGTCCCGGCGGCGGGCGCGGCGACGGCCGCGACGGCCGCCCGGCAGCGTGTCACGGCCGAGTCGGGCGACGCGCGTTGTCTCATGGCCGGTGTGGAGCGCACCGAGGAACCCCGAGATCCGTCGTCCCGTTCGCCTCATGCCCGTGGTGACCGGCGTGGTGACCGGCGTGGTGACCGCCGTGCCGACCGCCGTGCCGACCGCGTCCGCCGTCTGCGCGCGGACGCGGTATGGATCCTCGCCGTCGCCGCCGCCTACTGGGCGGTCGGACAGCTGGGGCTGCTGCGCCAGGTGGTCATCGAGGGGACGGTCATCACCCCGCTGTGGCCGCCCACGGGCGTCGCGCTGAGCAGTCTGCTCCTGCTGGGCCTGCGGGTCTGGCCGGGCATCGCGCTCGGGGTGCTGCTCTCCATCGCGACGATCGGCCCGCTGCGCCTCACCGACCTCGGCATCATCGCGGGCAACACGCTCGCGCCCGTCTGCGCCTGCCTCCTGCTCCGGACGGTCGGCTTCCGGATCGCCCTCGACCGGTTGCGGGACGGGGTGGCGCTGGTGTTCCTGGGCGCGCTGGCCGGGATGCTGATCAGCGCGACGACCGGTACGGCGGTGATGGTGCTCAGCGGCAGGCTGCCGCCCGAGGGGCTCTGGCCGACCTGGTCGGCGTGGTGGACGGGCGACGCGATGGGCGTACTGATCGTCACCCCGCTGATCCTCGTCCTGCGCAGGGCCAGGCTCCCGCTGCCCCGCGATCCGCGCCGCTGGGCCGAGGCGGCGGCCCTGACGGTCGCCGCCGTCGCCGTCATCCCGTGGGCCACCAGAAGCCCTCTCTGCCTGCTCTTTCTCGTCTTCCCGCTCCTCGTCTGGGCCGCCCTGCGCTTCCAGCTGGCCGGCGCGGCGCCGTGCGCGCTGCTCGTCTCCGTCCTGGCCATCTCGGCGGCGATCGACCGCGTCGGCCCCTTCGCGCACCACACCTTCGTCGAGGTCATGGTCAGCCTCCAGGCCCTCAACGGCTCCGCCGCCCTGACAGCCCTGCTGCTCGCGGCGATCGTCACCGAGCAGCGCAACATCCGGCACAAGGTCGAGCAGGCGTGCCTGGAACTGGCGGAGGTGGTGGCGCGCCTGGCGCCGTCCGGGCCGAAGGACCGCCCGCGCGGGTAGGGCGACCGGCCCGGCCGTCTCAGGCCGCCAGGGCGGTGGGCCGGGCGGCCCGCGCGACGGATCTGTCGCGCAGGATGTCCAGGAACAGCGCTCCCGCCAGCAGGTGGGCGCTGCCCCGGGGCCGTAGCCCGTCGGCGCGCAGCCGTACGTCCAGGGCGTGCAGGGCCGCGCCGCCCCGCGCGCTGCCGACGCCGCCCGCTTCGAGCACCTCGCGGGCGCCGTTCTGCGCCTCGCGCAGCCCGTGCGGTCCCGCCGCGTGCAGCAGGCCGGTGTCCTGGAGGGTGCTCATGACGGTGAGCAGCGCGTCGAGCCGGGCCTCGGGTTCGCGGGCGCCCGCCGCTCTGGCCGTACGCAGCGCCGTCAACGCCCGTCGTACGTGCGGGAATCCGGCGCGCGCCTCGCCCCGCGCGCCCGCCGCGCCGTAACGGGACGCCGCCGCGGATCCGGGGGAGGGGATCCGCGGCGCCGCCCCGTCGGGGAGGGCGGCGAGCCGCCTGGCCTCGGTGGGAAGCCGGTCGGGGGCGAGCGTGGGGGCCAAGGCGGCGGCGGACACCAGCAGGCCGAGCGGCCAGACGGCGCCGTGGTGCAGCGCGCTGCCCGCGTTGGCGCGCGCCATGGTGCGCTCGGTGCAGCGGCCGATCGCGCCGAGTTCGCGGCGCAGCCCGCGGCCGGGCTCGCCGCCCGCGCGGCGGGCCGCCGCCGCCATCGCGGTGAGGCCGGGCGTCAGCGAGCGCGCCGACCAGCGCAGGGCGCCGAAGTCGGCCTCGCGGGCGTCCGGGAGGCCGGGCTTGGGGGTCAGCTCGGCCTCGGCCAGCAGGGCGTCGACCGCCACCTCCGCGAGCACCTCGTCCGCGCGGCTCATACAAGTCCCCTTACCGAGTGCGTAGTGACGAGTCAGGAGTCGTCGTGCGTGGCGATGTCCTACGACGACGAAGAGCGGACGACGAAGAGCGGACGGCGCGGCAGTGGACGACGAAGCAGCGGACGACGAAGCAGCGGATTGCGTCCCGTCCGCCTTCTGCCCGCCGGTGTGGACCCTGACGTGGATGTGGCGGGTGCGCGGGGTGTACCAGCCGGGCACGGTCGTCGTGAACGTGACGACGACGCCGTCTGTGTCGGCGACCTGGTGGCCGCGCGAATACGTCGCGTCGTCGGCGGTGGAGCCGAGCGCGGCCACCGCGGCCACCGTGGCCAGCGCGCCCGCGCCCGCCACGGCGCCGCCGCCGTCGATGGCGCGCGTCCGCCGCCCGCTCCCCCTCTTGACCACGTGTTTCGCTGTCATGTACTGGACGGTAGGGGGCGAGCCTGAGAGGAACCCGGCTCTGGGCTGTGCGCTTCCTGTGCGGCCGGGCGAGCCTCACAAGGCCCAGCCCGGCCGCCCGGCCGCCCGGCTCTCGCGCGGAGACCGCGGAGAGCTACGCGGGCCGCAGCCGGTATCCGTACGTATAGGTGCGGCCCGCGTGCAGCAGGTACGCCGCCAGCGGGGCCGCGCCCCACGAGTTGATGCCGCCGACCCCCGTCTGCCGGTGGTTGACGCCGAGTACGGTCTCGTCCCGGCGCTTCAGGTCGTGCGGGTGCCGGGGCCCGTCGAGGTCGAAGGGCGAGTAGTGCAGCGCGCTGGTCTCCAACAGGTCTGCGGCGCGCACCCGTTCGCCCTCCTGGGCCGGGTCGGCGGTCACCGACAGTCCGTCACCGAGCCGGTCGGTGAGGGACAGCCGCCGTACGTCCGTCATGTTGCCCGTCTGCTGCGGGCGGATGTACGGAGCGACCTGGTCGTCCACCGTCGAACGGTAACGGCCCACGAGGGCACCGGTGTTGCGGTCCCAGTAGTTCTCGTGCGGTCCCCGTCCGTGCCAGTCGAGCCGCTCCAGCCCCGCCGGTACGGTCAGCAGCGCGCCCACCACGGGCAGGTCCGGCAGACCGGCGGGCGCGGTGAGGGTGTGCCGTACGCGCACCTCGCCGCTGCCCAGGACCCGGAAGACGGTGTGCCAGGTGGCGGCGGTGGGCGCGGTGGGGAGGGTCGCCGCGACCTCGATCACCACCTCGCCGGGCGCGGGATGCGCGGTGGTCACCGAGGTGACCGTCCGGTCGGCGCCCGCGTCCCGCCAGGTGCGGGCGGTCTTCTCGAAGCCCCGGCCGATGTCGTTGTCCGTCGGCGCGCGCCAGAAGTTGGGCACGGGGCCGCCCGCCAGCAGCAGCCGCCCCCGGAAGCGGTACGAGTCGAGCGTGCCGGTCCGCCGGCCGAGGACCACCTCGACGTTCCGCCCGGTGACGCGGACGAGGGTGCCCGACGCGTCGAGCGTCAGGGCGGGCGGAGCGGGCGGGGCGGCCGGGGCCGGGGCGTCCCAGTCCAGGGCGAACTGCTCGGCGGCGACGGTGTGTCCGGCGTCGGCCCAGCGGGTCCTCGCGCGCAGGACGAGGGAGACGCTCAGCCCGTACTCCGCCCCCGGCGCGAGCGCGCCCGGCCTGCGGGAGGGGATCCGTACGGTGGCCTCCCCGCCCGGCGCGGCCTTCGGCGCGGGCAGTGTGCCGCGCTGCACGGGATCGCCGTCCCGGGTGAGCGCCCAGCGCAGCTCGTACGCGTCGAGCCCGCTGAACAGGTGCTTGTTGCGTACGGTGAGGACCGGCTGCCCGGCCGCCGCGTCCCGCACGGTGACGGCCACCGGCTCGTACACCTTCTTGAGTTCGAGGAGTCCCGGATGGACCCGCCGGTCGGCGTCCACCAGGCCGTTGGCGCAGAAGTTGCCGTCGGAGGGCATCCCGGGGTGCCAGTCGCCGCCGTACGACAGATAGGTGCGGCGGGGGTCGCCGGGCACCGGGAGCCGCACCGACTGGTCGGCCCAGTCCCACACGAAGGCGCCGTGCAGATTCGGATAGCGCTCGAAGGCGTCCCAGTACTCGCGCAGATTGCCGCCGCTGTTGCCCATCGAGTGGGTGTACTCGCACAGCAGATACGGCTTCGGGTTGCCCGACTTCCCGTACGCCTCGACGCCCGCGGGGCTGGTGTACATCTCGCTGTGGATGTCGGTGACGGCGTTCATGCCCTCGTAGTGCACCGGCCGGGAGGCGTCGCGCGCGTGCGTCCAGTCGGCCATGGCACGGAAGTTGTCGCCCTGGCCGGCCTCGTTGCCGAGCGACCAGGCGACGACGCAGGGATGGTTCTTGTCGCGCTCGACGAGCGAACGCATCCGGTCCACGCAGGCGTCGGTCCACTCGGGGAGCGAGGCGGGCACGCGGTCGCGCACGCCGTGCGTTTCGAGGTTGGCCTCGTCGATGACGTACAGGCCGTACTCGTCGCAGAGTTCCAGCCAGCGCGGGTGGTTGGGGTAGTGGGAGGTGCGCACGGCGTTGATGTTGTGCCGCTTCATCAGCCGGATGTCCTCGACCATCCGGTCCTCGCGGACCGCCTGGCCGTGGTCGGGGTCGTTCTCGTGGCGGTTGGTGCCGCGCAGCATGATCGGCCGGCCGTTGATGGTGTACGTACCGGGGCCGTACGCGATCTCCCGGAAGCCGAACCGGGCCCGCTGGATGTCGACGGCCCGGCCGGAGCCGTCGGTGAGGGTGACGACGAGGGTGTAGAGGTGCGGGGACTCGGCCGACCAGAGGGCCGGGGCGGGGACCTCGGCGGTGAGGGTGAGGGCGGCGTCGCCGGACGGCGGGAGGGTGACCGGGCCGGTGAGGGGGCGCTTGAGGACGCGCCGCCCGTCGGCGTCGTACAGCACGGCCTCGACCCGGTGGCCGCGCGGTGCTCGGCCGCTGGATGCCCGCGCCTCGGCCGCCGCGCCGCCCCGGTCGCGGACGTCCAGCGTGACGCTGAGGGTGGCGTCGCGGTGGGCGGCGTCCAACTCGGTGCGTACGAAGAGGTCCTGGAGGTGCGTCGGCGCGATCGCGTACAGATAGACATCCCGGAAGATGCCCGCCAGGTCGATGAGGTCCTGGTCCTCCAGCCAACTCCCGTCGGACCACCGGAAGACCTCGACGGCCAGCGTGTTGTGCCCCGGCCTGACGTACGCGGAGATGTCGAACTCGGCCGGTGTGTAACTGTCCTCGCTGTAGCCGACGCGCTCGCCGTTCACCCACACGAAGAACGCGGACTTCACGCCCTGGAACGAGATCAGCGTGCGCCGTCCCTGCCAGTCGCGGGGCACGGTGAAGTCCCGGCGGTAGGAGCCGACCGGGTTGAACGTGTGCGGCGCGTCGGGGGGTTCGGGCGTCTCGTAGCCGACCCACGGGTACTTGATGTTGAGGTAGATCGGCTCCGGATAGCCCAGCATCTCCCAGTTCGAGGGCACGGGGATCTGGTCCCAGGCGCTGTCGTCGTAGTCCACCGCGTGGAAACCGACGGGCCGCCGCTCCGGATTCTCCGACCAGCGGAAGCGCCAACTGCCATTGAGGGAACGGTAGTACGGCGACTGCTCCAGCCGCCCGCGCAGCGCCTCGGCGGCGCTCGCGTACGGTACGAGCCGGGTGCGCGCCTCTTCCCGGTTGACCTGGAACACCTGCGGCCGGCCGTCCCACTCCGGACGCTCCTCGGCGGCACCCCCGGCGGCACCTCCGGCGCCGGCGGCGCGCCCGGCGGCACCCCCGGCCCCGGCGGCGCGCCCGCCGCCGGGACCCGCGTCCGCCGCGAAGGCGCTCTTCTGCCCGACGAAGGCGGCCCATCCCGCGAGGGCGGCCCCGGAGACCAGGAGCGAACGGCGGCGCGGATGTTGGTTGTTGCTCGGACTTTCTCCACTCATGCGGCGACTCCGAACCGAAGGCAACAAGAACAACCAGCATCGGACGTAACCGAGCACCACACAAGACTCCCGACGCCCCGCGCGGCTCCCGCGTCCCGCCGTGGCCGACGGGCTGCGCGCCCTCAGAGGAGCAGAAGCGCGGTCGTGATGAAGATGACGATGAGACTCCCCGCCACCCCGAGCACACAGCCCGGACTGTTGCTGAAGTCGGAGAGGCGCGCCGCGAGGGTGAGCGGGGGCATCCGGGCGGGAGGCGGGGCCGGGCGGACGTTGACCGGTGGGCGTGATGCCGTCGGCGCGGCGCTGGGTCCGGCGGTCGGCGCGGCGGTCGGTGTGGCGGATCGCACGGTGGCCGCCGACGGCTTCTGGCTGATCACGTCGCGCAGGATCTGCTGCCACAACGCCGGCGGGAGATCCGGGACCACGCCGTCGGCGGGTTGGATGATGGCCTGCCGCAGCCAGTTGACCGCGGTGGGAGGGCGGTCCCGGCTCATACGGTGCAACAGCTCACCGAGATCCCGCAGGTAGCGTTCGTCCCTGGCCAGCGGGGCGACGGCCCAGGCGAAGAGGTCGGCGGCCCGCTGGGTCGATTCCGTGCGGGAGAGCAGCCCGTTGCCCGGTCGGTGCAGGTCGTCGGGGCCGTGAGGGCCGTTCGGGGTGAGGTAGAGGTCGTTACGGAGCACCTCGGCGCACAGCCTGTGCCGTACCTCGTCCCGGCGTGCGTGGCGGCGGCCGTGGCCGCCCAGCTCCCGCAGCAGCAGCTCCACGGCGTCCGAAGACGGAACGCCGGAGCACAGTTCGTTCACGAGGTGTTCGTCGGGCAGGTCGCGCAGTCGCTCCGACAGGTTCTCGGCCGACCGGTCCCGCCGTGTGGGGTCGTTGTGCCGATAGGAGCGCAGTACCTCGTGGAGCGTTCGGTCGTCGTGCGCGACCGGCGCCGGGGAGGCGACGGGCGACGGCGATGGTGATGATGGCTGCCACGTCTCCTGCCGTGGTTCCGTGCGCCGTTCCGGCCTCGGTTCCGACCTCGGTTCCGGCCTCGGCGGTGGCGCCTGGGAACGGGCCGGGGCCGTCGGCCGGCGGTCCGCGGACAGGATCCGCGTCAGCAGGTCGCGCCGCCGCGTCCAGTCCAGCGCCGCACCGTCCGGTAGCTCCTCGACCAGGTGCGGTACGCCGGGCGGGGCTGCCGGGTGCGCGAGCACGTGGTCGACGAGCCTGACCGCCATTTTGTGCTCGTACCGAGGCGTGGCCGACATCCGGCCGATGACCCGGGCCAGCGGCCCCGACTCGCCCGTGTCCGGTTCCCAGCGCGGTACGCACGTCAGCCGCAGGGGGTGCGTGTCGAGGGTGTCGTAGGTGGCGAAGGTCCACTCCCGGCCCAGCCACGGGCCGAAGAGCATGAAGAGGCCGAGATAGACCAGCGGCGCCGCGTCCTGGTCCGGCCGGTCGGGCAGCCTTACCTCGTCGGTCAGCAGCGAGATCCGCTGTGCCGGATCGCGCAGCCATTCGGCCGTGACCAGCATCAGGGTGTCCCTGACGGTCGGCAGCAGCTCCAGCATCGCGGGCAGTCGCTTGCCGGCGAGGTCCTGTAGTTCCCTTACTGTCAGCTGCCGTTGTGTCCCCGCCGCACCCTCCACCTTTTCCCGGTTTTCCCAGCCGCCGTGCGTGAGCCCGAGACACAGCCGGGTCTTGAGGATGTTCGAGTCACCGATCAGGACATGGCTGACCGTGCTGGGCCGGCCGCTCCGGTCGGTGGTGGGCCAGCGCTGGGCGAGCATGATGTCGCCGTCGCGGGAGAGGGTACGGACGAAACTGGGCCTGCGCGGGCCCTCCGTACCGGATACCCAGAGCAACGGCCCCAGTTCACGGCCCAGTTGCTCGGCACGTTCGGCCGAGCACGAGTGGGAGACGGCTGTCATGCCGGTGCTCTGGCGGCCGTGGTTGCCGTCCCACCGGAAGACCACCTGGTGCACCACGCCACTGACGCCCGTACCGGCAGGGGTCCCCTGGCCCGGCCGGCCGCACCCTTCGCTGTCCTGGAAACCCGTCATCTCGCTTTACCTCCTACTGATCCACGGAATCCCCCGGCCTCCGTCGTCGGCATCGCCTCGATCGCCGGCCCCGGGTCCGCCCCCGGGTCCAGGGAGAGCGACCGCGCGCCGTCCCGTACCTCGATCACCCCCCGCATCGCCAGCAGCGACACCAGCGGTTCGAGCACCCGCCGGGGCCGTGCCCCGGCCGGGAAGCGCCCCCTGTCCTCCTGGCCGCCGGTGGCCGACGCCACATGCAGGGTGCAGTGGCGGATCGCGTCGAACGGGCGCAGCCACGCCGGACCGGCGTGGTGGCGCAGCAGCCCGTACACGTCCTGGCTCTCCTCGCGCAGCCACGCCGTGTCGAGCGCGCCGGCCGGAGGCGGTGGCTCGCTCAGCCAGCGGTCGACCGGCGGCCGGAACCGCAGGAGGTCCGCCTTGGCAAGCACCACCGCCGCCGCGACATCCAGATACGGGCCGTTTCTCGGCAGCCGGTCGAGTACGGTGCCGAACGCCAGATCGCCGTCCCGGTTCACCTCAAGGCCCCAGCGCTCCCTGGCCCGGTCCAGCTCCGGCAGCGGGAGCGCGAGCGCCGGGTCGACGACGAAGACCATGGCGTCGACGCCCAGCAGGAAGCGGAGCGCCGCGTCCGTCCGTACGAGATCCTCGCCGCCGAGATCGAAGAAGGCGACCGGCCGCACCCGGCCGTGGGCGTCGGTGATCAGCAGGGACTCCACGAAGCGGGCGAAGCCGTCCAGCCGCAGCCCGCCGGTGTGGTCGAGCACCCGGCCGCTGCGCAGGGGCTGCACCCGCTCGCGCACGAACCGGGCGTGCTGCTCGGGGTTGACGGACTGCCAGGTCAGCCCGAACGGTTCCAGGCCGCCGTCGGTGATCTCGGCGATCATCTGGGTCAGCAGATGACTCTTGCCGGTGGAGGACTGGCCGATCATCGCGACGGTCAGCGGTCGGCCGTACATCAGATAGGGCACGGGGATGAAGTGTTCGGGGAAATCCGGGTCCGCCGCGCACTTCTGGACGGCGCCGCGCATGAGGTCCTGGCGGCGCAGCGGGTTGCCGATGGCCGCGAGGTCCAGTGGCTGGTACTGCATCTTGCTGTCGGGGACGAACAGGGCGGAGAGGTCGAGCTGGATCGTTTCCAGGCAGTACGGGCACAGCACGTGACCGCCGTCATCCTCGGCGGTCACGGGTGCGGCTGTCAGGTCGTACGTCTCCCGGCCTGGAGGCTCCTGGCTCTGTGCCTTCAGCCGCAGCGCCTGCGCGAACGCCTCCCGGTGCGGGCCCGTCTCGTCGGCGGCCACGGTCAGGGCGACGCGCCGGGCCGCGCCCGGGGCCAGCAGGTCCAGCAGCCGGTCGGGCGTCGGGCGGTCCACGGCCAGCGGGGCGAAGGCGCCGCGCAGCGTCTCGGCCAGCATCCGGTGCTGGCCGAGGTCGGCGGGGGCCCGGTCGGCGGCGCCCGGTCGGCCGGTGGCCAACTGGTAGAGCACCTGGGCCGCGCTCCACACCGCGTCCCTGGAGTCCACGAGCCCCTCGCCGCGGCGCTGTTCGGGCGAGCAGTACGGCGCCCGGCCCCACGGGGTCCTCGGCCGGCCGGTGCGGGCGATTCCGTCCAGCCCCCAGAGCTGGAGCGACGTGCCGTCCCACCGTACCGAGGCGGGCGAGATCCCGCGCGGCACCAGGCCCTGACCGGCCAGCAGGCACAGGGCCAGCAGCAGATCGCGGGCGAGGACGCGCTGGTCGGCCGCGCCCATCACATGCCTACGGGCGGCAGCGGTGCCGCGCGGCGCCTCGTAGAGCAGGAACGGCTCGGCGCTGTCCAGGTCGTGGCCGATGACCCGGGGGAAGAGCGCCGCGTACTCGGTGGAGTCGAGGATCCGGTGCAGTCGCAGCGCGGTGCCGGCCTCGGTGTCGAGCAGGGCACGCGCCGCGGGGTTGGCCGCGTCGGCGGCGCTCAGGCGCACCTGGACGCACTGCTGCCCCTCGTCGTCGAGCAGGGCGTTCCGGGCCTGTTGGGGCAGCAGCGGATCGCGGCGTGAAGCGCGTCCGAGGCGGGCGGGGGCACTGCGGTGGCCCCCCGAGGGCGTGGTGAAGGCGAGCGTGGCACGCTGCGGCCCGCCCGGTGTCACGGGCCCGGAATACGAGATGTCGCTTACCACCGGTCACTGTCCCTTCGCGCGTCATAGCCGTCCGGCTCGTGGACGCCCTGTTCGGGGACGCCCGGGTGGGACGGGTCGTGCGGGTGGTGTGTGTCGTAGGGGCCGTCGGCGCCCGTACGGTCCGGCTCGGTGCTCCGGCGTGACCGCACGGTGTCCACCACGCCCATCCGCAGCGGAGTGAGCCGGATCAGTCCGGCGTACCGTCCCGACGAGGTCCACAGCGCCTCCTCGGGCGGGATCGAACCGCTCGCCTGCCACGCGTTCTCGACCTCGGCCCGCACGGCCTCGGGGGCGAACCGGACCCACACCGCCGCCGCCGGGTCGCGGCTGAGCAGCGCGCCCTGTTCGGGCGAGGAGAGCTGTACGACGGCCTGCCGGTCGGCCTCGGCACCGACCAGTTCGGCCGGCCGGTGCGGGTCGGTGCCCAGCAGGTTCGCCGAGGAGGTACGGGGGCGGTCGCCTGCCGTGAACGGCGGTGGGGCGAGCACGCCGTTGTGCCGCAGATGCCGGCGTGCCGTGGACAGCAGGTCGTGGACCCGTTCCTCGGTGCGGTGGAGTGCGTGGGCGCCTGCCTGGCCGCGTTCGACGGCACCCCAGTAGGGCTTCATCGCGACCATGGCGGCGTCCGTCAGGTCGCGGACCAGGGTGGCGACCAGCTCCGGCCCGCCCTCGCCGCTCTCGCGTTCCAGCCAGCGCGGGGCGCCGGCGGGCGCGGTGGATCGGGCGGTGGCCGTCACCGGCGCGGGCGGGGCCGCGGGCGAGTCCTGCCCCCCGTACACGTGCGCCCACGCGTCGGCTCCGCCGTCCCCGCCGCCCCTGCCGGTGCCGTTCCCCGTTGCACCCCCCGGCACTCCGCCGGGCTCCGGTCCGTACGCGGCGAAGGCGTCCAGCTCCAGGGCCGACGCCCCGGCCAGCCAGCCGTCCGCGTCGAACGGCTCGGCATCCGGCGCGTCGGCGGCCGTTCCGCCGGTCTCCATGGCGGGCACCGACACCGTCTCGGGCACCGCCTCGGCGTCGGCGGCCGCCGCCGTCGCGCGCAGCATCCCGGCGACGGAGCGGGCCGCGTCGGCGCAGTGCAGGCGTTCCTCGGCGGCCCAGTGCTCCCGTACCGCCTCGGCCAGCAGATCGTCCAGCCCCGCCAGGGCCCGGCGCAGCGCGGCCGTGCCCCGGTCCGTTGCCCACACTCCGGCGGCCTGCCGCCACAGCCGGCGCGCCGTCTCCAGCGCGAGACCGGCACCGAGCAGCAGCCCGACGGCGGACAGCCAGAGCGGATGCTCGGCCGGATACGCCAGCGCCGCACCGGCCGCGGCCCCACCGACTGCCGCGATCCGCAGAGCGAGGGCGTGCTCCGTGAGGAGCGCGCCCGACACACCCCCCGTGGCCCGGCCGCCCCGGCCGCCTCCGCCGGGCAGTCGCGCCGCGCCGAGCGCGAGCAGCCCGATGAACACCAGCGGTACGACGGTGGCCAGCGGCAGCAAAGCCCCCCGCCACGCCCCGCCGAGCAGCGCCGCGACGGCCACTGCCGTCGTCGCCCACGCCACCGGTCCTGCGGACGGGCCGGACAGCCCGTCCCTCTCGTCCACCGAGGGGGACGCGCCGGCTGTGTGCGCGTCCAGTCTCGGCACCAGGGCCGAGCCCGGCACCGGCTCCACCCGCCCGGCGAGCCCGGTGAAGCGCCGGGCCACCACGCGCAGGGACAGCCCCTGTTCCAGCAGCCGCTTGGCGAAGTCCCGCAAGCCCTCACCGATTCGCTCGCCCACGCCCTCCGCCGACGGCACCCGCAGCCCGAGCGCCGACAGCCTGGCGGCCGCCTCCGCGGCGGACGCGGGCGTACCGGCACCGGCGCCACCGCGCAGCGCCGTACCGACCAGCTCCCGGTACTCGTCGAGCGCCTGCCGTGCCGCTCCGAGATCCGCGTCGAACGCGGCCGCGCGGCCCGGACTCAGCAGCCCGGGTAGGGAGCGCAGTTCGGCCAGCGTGTACTCGGCGGAGTCGAGCGCCTCCGCGCACGCGTGGTACGCCCCGTCCGCCACCCCGTCCGGCTCCCGGTGCGGCTGGTCACGGCCGCCTCTTTCCTCCACCAACGCCCTGAGTCCGGGAGGAAGTTCGGTACCGGACCAGAAAGCCTCCGGCAGCACGGGTACCAGCTCGGTGTCCTCACCGGCGAAGCGGGTGAGTGCGTCGCGCCAGGCCCGCTCGCGTACCTCCGGCGGCAGATCCTGCTCCAGCAGCCGCACGCCGGGCGCGCCGACCGCTCCGGGCAGCGTTCCGAGCGTGTCGAGCACCTTCCGGAATACGTCGGGGACCGACAGCAGGTCCACCAGGACCGCGAGCGCCGCCGGGTCGTCGGGCGCCGCCTGCTCCAGCGCCGTACGGGCCGAGCGCAGGTCGCCCGCCCACAGCAGGGCGGTCCCGGAGGCCCGCAGCGTCGCGGGACGCACCAGCCGCCGGTCCGGCTGGAACGCCTCGTCCTCGCCCGCGTACGAGCCGGGCGAGCTGCCCAGCAGCAGGACCAGGATCCTGACCTCGCCCACGGCCCGGTAGGCGGTGAGGAGTTCGTACTGGCGCTGGTGGTCGGTCAGCCCGGCCGGGGTGTCGACCACCAGGAACCGCGGATGATCGGGCTCCGGCAGGCCGGCCTGGCCGAGCTGCTGGGCGACCCGGTGGCGCAGCGCGGGGGCGGTGGCGAGTTCCGCCGCCCCGAACCGCAGGTCCAGATGGACGACGGTGTCGGTCTCCTCGGGGGTGATCATTCCGCGTCACCGTCCCAGGGGTTGTGGCGGTCGGCGGCGCGGTCCCAGTCCTGGTTCCGGTCGAGGGCGTCGGAGGAGTCGCGGCGGCTGTCGCCCGGGTCGTCCCAGGGCGCCGCCGGGCGCTGGGCGCCGTGCCGCGGAGTGCCGTGCCGCTCCGTGCCGAACTGCTCCGCGCCGTGCCGTCCGGCGTCGTGCCGTTCTGCGCCGTACCGTTCCGCGCCGTGCCGTCCGGCGTCGTGCCGCTCCCCGGCGGACCGCTCCCCGGCGGTGGTCCGGCCACCGTCGCCCGCGTACCCCTCACCGCCCGTGCCCACCGGCACCAGCGGCTCCGTACCCCAGTCGTCCTCGTCGGCCACGGAGCGCCGCGGCTCCGGTAGCTCCTTGCGCGGGCGCGGCTCCGGCGATCCGCCGCGCACGTGCTCCAGCAGTGTGCGCAGAGTCGGCTGGACCGCGCCCTTGTCCCCGAACTCGGTGTCGAGCGCGGCCGGCAGGGTCACCGCCCAGAACTCCCACCGGGGCCGCACCCATCCCTCGGCTCGTTCCCCACCGCTCTGTCGGCGGGCCGCCAGCAGTTCCAGCTGGCGCGGCGCGATCTTCTCGACCAGTTCGACGAAGAGCGGATGCGGCTCCACGCCCTCCCCGGTGAGATCGAGCGGCTGGGCGATCATCAGGCCGTGGCAGTAGTCCTCGACGGTCCGTTCGTCGTCGAGGACGGTCCAGCGCTCGTACGAGCGCAGCAGCTCGGACCAGCTCGACAGACCGCCGTTCGATCCGGCTCCCCGGGCGTCCCCCAACCGCAGCCGGACACCCGGCACATGGCTGCCCTTCTCCGGGAAGAGCCGCAGACGTACCCGGGCCGGTGACGCGGCGTCGCCGTCGAGCACGTCCACCTGGCCGTTCCACAGGCAGCACAGCAGCCGGTGCAGGATAACGCGGCGGTCGTCCTCGCAGCTCACCATCCAGTCGTCCTTGTACCCCAGCCGCTGGCGCCACCGCAGCACGTCCTTGGCCTGCTCGGAGTCCTTCGCCCTGGCCCATTGGCGGAGCACCTTGCGGGCCTCGGGCACCTGGGTGAGGCTCATCTCGCTGCGGAACAGGACCACGGTGATGGAGTCGCTCTCCACCGGCCGGTACTCCACGGAATTCTTGCCGTCGGACGGGAGCCCCAGCGTCTTGCCGAGGAACTCCTCGACCTCGTCGACGCCCTGCACCCGCGGGTAGGTGACGAGGATCCGCAGCAGCCCGGTGCCCTCCGGGGTGAAGCCGACCGGCAGCAGCCCGGCCAGTTTGCGGCCGAACATCTCAAGTGCCTCCCTGCTGACCTGGTCGGTGGCCTCCGCATCACCCGCGGCGGCGGCCAGGAGAGTACCCATGGACGGCAGCAGCGGGCGCTCCTCGAACTGTTCGCCGCTCTCGGTGAACAGCCGGGTGACGCGGGCTTCCAACCGCGCCTTGACGGTCGCGACGGCGCTGTCCGGGTTGCGACGGCTGAGCCCGTGGACCGTGCGCCAGGTGTCCCCGTCGATCAGCTTGAGCAGGAGGGCGGCCTCGGTGTCGCCCTCGCCGAGGTCCTCGCGGCGGATCAACCGGGCGACCAGATCCTCGTAGAAGTAGTTGAGGGTGCGCTGCGGCGGCAGAAGGTACGAGATGCCGGTGCGGTCCTCGTACAGTTCGAGGCCCTTCTGCGCGGACACCTTCTTCTCCAGCTCCGCATGCTTGTGGAAGGCGTTCAGCAGGCGGGCGAGGTCGGCCCCCGCGGCATCGGCCTGCGGCTGCCAGCGCCGCTGCTGCTCCCGCCACGCCTCGTGCCATACGGCGCGGCTGCGCCACTGATACCAGTCGTCCTGCTCCTGGAGGGCCGCCTGGACGTCGTCGTCGCCCCACCGGGCCGGGGACATGCCGGCAAGCCGGCCCTTGATCCTCGGCACCTTGGGCGGCTGTGCGGTCACCCCGGGCGGGCGCTGGGGAGTGCGGGCCCGGCTGCCGAGCATGCCGAGGAAGCCGTCCCGGGCGATCGAGTCGTCGCTGTTCGGAACGCCCCTGACGACGCGTTCGGCGAGGAAGGGATCGACGGTCTGGAGGAGCTTCTCGACGGCGGGGCGGGGCGAGAACCGCTCGGCCATCGAGGCGGCCTTCCGGTCGGCGCCGGACTGGAGCACGGACAGCTGCCGCTGCATGTCCCCGAGGCGCTCGCCGAGCGCCACCTCGATGACCCGGCCGCCGCGCGGCAGCTGCTCGGGGTCCGGAACGGGCAACTGCTCCCGCTCCCACAGCTCTTCGAGGTGGGAGTCGGCGAAGAGCTGCCGGATCAGCGGCACGATTCCGCGCGCGGGCGTACGGGGCTGGTCCACCAGGTCGGAGACCGCCTCGCGCAGCAACCGGCCGGCGACCAGGTCCGCGAGCTGGTCCATCGGGGCGGTCATGGAGGCGACGAGACTGGTGGAGACGCCCTGGCGGCCGATGCCGGTGGGGGAGGGGGCACTGCGGTGGACGCCCCGGTTGATGAAGCTCGCCGCGAAGGTCTGGAAGTCGTCGGAGGCCATCGTGCGGCCCCGGGCGCCGCCCGGGGCGCGGCCGTCGCCCAGCTCCGTACCGATCAGGGACAGCACCAGGGAGACGATGGAGCGGCGCAGGTCGTCCTGGCGGATTCCTGCCGTCGGGCTGAACAGGAAGGCGGTGGGCAGGATGCCGGTGCCGAGACGGATCGGCGGGGTGCCGCCCGGGTAGCGGATGCCGTGCTGGTCGTCGGAGTCCAGATCGGCTCCCTCGGTCGGCGCGTTCTGCCCGTCCACCAGCCGGAAGAGATCGACGAGGGCGCGGGCCGCGTTGAGGTCGGCCTCCTGGCCGCCGCCGGTGGCCGAGGAGAACGAGGACGGCATGACGACGAGCGGGTAGACCTTCACCCCTTTGAAGCGGCGGATCCGGAACGCTTCGTTGATCAGGTGCAGATAGTCCAGGAAGATCCCGGCGCCGGTGCCGCCGGCCACCGAGAAGGCGACGAACACGTCGCAGCCGTTGACCTTGCTGCCGCCCAACTGGCTCAGCTCACCACCGGCCTTGGCCATCGCGTCGATCGCCTGGAGCAGGGGTTCAAGAACCGGTTGGAGGCCGTGCCGCAGGGTGGCGAACAGGGCAGCCCGCCCGACGGTGGGCAGCTGGCCCGCGCCGTCGCGCAGCGGGGTGACCTCCGGCTCGTCGGCGCGCGGTGGCAGCCAGCCGGCCACCTCGTCGCGCAGGCTCGCCCGGAGCATCTTGGTCACTTCCGGTGAACTGTCGAAGTTCGGCAGCAGGTTGTGCGTGGCGCGGGAGGTACGGGCGTACGCGGCGCGCTGTGAGGGAGGCACGTTGTACAGCGGGAGCCGCTGGAGATCGGACTCGCTGTAGTCGGCGTACACGAACTGCAGACAGTCGGGCAGTTGGTAGGGGGCATGACCACTCAGCTGGCTGAGGGCGGTGCCGTCCGGGCCGCACAGCTCGCCGCGCAGTCTGCGTTCCAGTTCGGCGCCCACCAGACCACCGGTGCCGCCCAGGCCGACGAAAAGCATCGGCTGGAAGAGTTTCATGATGTGTTTCCTCCCGCTTTCGGCCGTATCGGTGGCCGACTTGTCCTCGGTGCGTCTGGGTGCCCCGTTCGGCATGGCTGCCGGAAGGCGCTGTACGGGGCCGATGCGGTGACGGTCTCCGGGGCCGGGCGGGCCGCCCGGCCGGTCACCGGTACATGTCGTAGGCGCTGTCGCCGCCCTGACCGGTGGAGAGGGGGGTGGTCGTGTCGCCGGTGCCGGTGCCGGTTCCGGACCGGGGGCTCGTGCGGATGCGGGAGCGGATCCGGGAGCGGGACGGACTCGCGGGGGCGCCCGGCCTGGGGCCGCCCCTGGTGTCCTCGCCCAGGGACAGGCTCAGCGAGTCCGTGAGCGGCACCTGCCCGCGCGCGGGCAGCCGGGTCTGGCCGCCGCCCCGCTTCCGCAGCACGGCGCCGCCCTCGGGGCTGCGCCGTACGGCGTAGGGCCCGTTGGCGCGCCGCTCGATGCGCGGGCTTCGATGCGGCTCGACGACGGCGAACTCGTACCACTGCTTCGTCCCGTGCCCGGCCGGGTGCCGGCCCAGGATCTCCCCCTCCGCGGAGACCAGTTGGAGTACGAGCCCGAACGGATCCCGCCGGATACGGCGCTGCCGAAGCCAGGCCGCGACCATCGCCCCGACCACCGCGGCCAGGACGGCCGCGGTCGGCAGCACCCACCAGTACCGTGCCCAGACGCCGGGTTTCGGTGTCACCCGTACCGAGAGCGAGGAACGCACCAGGGGGCGGTCGCCGTCGGTGGTGTCGATGACGGTGGCGACCCCGCCGAGCCGCAGGCCCCCGTTGTCGAGCCGTCCTCCGAAGGCGCCCGCCCCGGCGACCTCGACCGTCACCTCGGGGCGCGCCGACTCGCCCGGCTTCACCACGATCTCGGACGGCGTGACGGTGAGCAGGCCAGGCGCGAGGTCGGTGACGGACAGCCGCAGGGTGTGGGGGGTGTCGCTGGTGTTGTGGACGGCGAGGGAACCGGTGACCCGGTCGCCGGGATGCGCGTCCGCGTCGGACAGGGACAGCGCAGAGGTGACGGCCGGCACGGCGGGGGCCACCCGGCCGCTCTCGCTGCGGGTGTCGGCGCGCAGTCCCGAGGCGGTCAGGGTGCCGCTCACCTTCAGCGCCCCGCCGGCGCGCTCCGGAATCCGTACCGAGCCGGTGAACGCCCCGTCACCCGCCGCCCGGTCGGGGCCCTCGCCGTCGTCGGTGAAGCGCAGCGGCACCGGCGTGAAGCCCTCCCCGGTCAGCTCGCCGCGGACCCGCAGCCCCGCGTAGTCCTTCGGGTCCGCGATCTCGTACCCCTCGCGGGTCTGCAACCGCATGGTGACGGTGGTCCGCCGGCCGGGCTCCGGCGACGGCGGGTCCATGGTGATCGAGCCGCGCAGCTCGCCCTGCCACAGCACGCTCACCCCGACCGGCAGCGAGCGGTGCCCGTCGGGTGCCTCGGCCTTCACCTTCCAGACGCCGGGCACCGGGTCGACGATCTTCAGGGCCTCCACGTTGTCACCGGCGCCGGCCAGCTCGAACCGCGATTTCTCGTACGTGCCCGAGGAGGGCACCCGGTGCCCGAGCGGATCGATATAGCTGATGGTCACCTTGGGGTCGCCCTTGTCGACGACGATGCTGCCCACGGTCGCCAGCGGCGAGATGGCGACTTCGAGGGTGGCGGGTGGCCGCTTGCTCTCACCGCGCTGGTAGCGCAGGCAGTGGGCGGCGGCGAACGCCTGCTCCAGCATCGGGCCGACGTCCTTCGCACCGGAGACCTTGCGGGCCTTGGGGCGGGCGGAGGGCAGCTCGACACAGCCCTTCTGATAGCCACCGGCGGCCATCCGGTCGAGCTGCGCCTTGTCCGGGGCAGGGCCGAAGCCCAGGGGCCAGATCTGGACCCGCTGGTCGGCGGCGTCCTTCAACGCCTGCTTCAGCTGCCGTTCGCCCTCCTCGGCGCGGTGCGAGGCGGCGCCGTACTTGGGGCTGTCGGTGACGTCCAGCACCCCGTCGGTCAGCAGAAACAGCACGCGAGGCACCGACTCGTCGGTGCCTTTGCTCAGTTCGTGCACCCCCTGCCGGATCGCGGCCGGAAAGTCGGTCCCGGTGCCCTCGCTCTTGCGGCGGCCACGCAGCTTGCCGACACAGGCACCGATCGTCTCGCGTCCCGCCGCGTCCAGCGTGGTGCGTGGGCAGACCGGGTCCACCGCGCTCTGGTCGTCGGACTCGGCGGCGGCGAACCCGAAGACCGTGACGTTCGACGCCGCCGAGACGTCGCCCAGCGCGATCCGCGCGGCGGCGGCCTTCTCCGCCCTCATGTCCTCGGGTGCGAGGCTGGCGGACTCGTCCACGGCGACCACGTAGTCGACCGCGGCGAAAGATGGTTCGGACGCGGCCACCGGCACCGGCCGATGTCCGTCCGAAGCCACCGGGGCCAGGAGTATCGCTGCGGCGCCCAGCATGCTCAGTACGCCCGGCATACCGCGCGTGCGGCGGCGCCCCCGGCCTCCTCCTGCCTTCCGTCTACTGCTGGCTCTTTCCACGGTCGTCCCCTCGACTTCGCTTCGGTACAGGTGGGTTGCGCATGCGGATGGGCTCCGCGCGCAGGTGGTGTGTGCGTGCGGTCAGAACGCGGTCAGGCCCCAGATCAGCACCAGCGCCGCCGAAGGGGCCAGGGCGCTCACTCCCCAGCGGATGGCCCGGTATTTGACGGAGAGGATCGTGCTGACGTCCACGGCCTGTATGAGCAGCCAGCCGGCCGGGTCCCGCCCGGCGTCCGCTATCTCGGCGGTCAGCCGCGCGTGGTCGAAGGGCGGCACCAGATCGGCGAAGAACGTCACTCCGTCCCGGTCGCGCACCGTCCCCGTACGGGGCATGAGCGCTCGCACGAGAGCGATCACGGCGAGCGCCCAGAGCACCCCCGCCAGGACCAGCGTGAGGTCGGCGGGGCCGTGCCACTCGGGCGCGCCGTGCCGGCCGATCAGAAACGCGGGCAGTGCCAGCGCCGCGGAGAGCAGGATGCCGGCCTTCGCGTCGGCCCGGCCCAGGTCCTCCCTGACCGTGGTCAGCAATCGGTCGGCGATGCGCTCCCCCGCCCGGTCGTGTCCGTGCAGACCCCCGTCCGGCACCGGCACGATCGGGTCGGGGGCGGCGCGTACGGTCGCGTCGTCGGTCATTGGTCCTCCTCGGCCCAGGACCAGCCGTCGTCCCGGCTCCGGCGGCGCGGCGGCCGCGATGTCGCGTCCTGGATGTCGTCCACACCGTCGAAGCGGTCGACGTGGCCGGTGTCGTCGATGTCGTCGGCCGGGCCGGGCCGTCGGTCCTCCTTGGGCAGCGGTTCGTCCGCCACCCACTCCGGGGTGAACGGCGCTCCGGGCGCCGGATCGAGGGACGGAGTGTCGCGGCGGGCGGGCAGCGAGCCGATGGGTCCCTGGATCGCGGGACGGCCCTGTACCGAGCGATGGCCCCCGTTGAGGAGGTCGAGCGCCTGCGTCTCCACGTCGGTGGAGTGGAGCTGGCCACCGGCGACCATGGCGAAGAGCCGGTCGACCCGGTCCTTCTCGTCCTGTCTGCCCTCCTGGCGGATCTTCTCCAGGAAGTCCCTGGTCACCGAGTCGGTCGCCATCATGTAGCTGAGCTGGGAGAGTTCCCCGCCCTGCAACATGGCCCGGATTCTGGTCTGGCGCACCTGAGTCAGCTCGGCCGACGCGTGCGCGTCCCGGATGCCCTCCACGTGGTGGATCGTTCTGTCGTCCACCCGCAGGCGCGTGTACAGCCGCACACGCAGACCGAGTTCGTCGCCCAGATCGTCCCAGCGTCCACCGGCGCAGTGCCGGGTGATGGCACGGTTGGCCTCCTCGGCCCGGTTCACCGGGAAGTCGGCCGACACTTCACGCAGCCGTTCCAGCGTGGGCGCGGTGAGCCGCTGGGCGACATCGGTCACCACGGCGACGGCGGCCAGATGGGGATCGACCACGGTCCAGTGGATGTCCACCTCGGCCTTGAAGAATGTGGCGCCGCCGGCGGCGGGCAACTCCATCTGGAGGGTGGTCCCGAAGGTGCCGAGCGCGATCTCGCAGACGGTGAGCGGCCTTGCCAGGGCCCGCTTGTCGTAGTGCTGGACACCGGAGACGGTGGCCACGCTGTGGCCGCCGTTCCGGTAGAACAGCACCAGGGCCGTACGGGCGCTCGGCGGTCGGACCGGGCCCGCCGGTCCGTAGTCCCGCAGATACGGACCCGCCGGCGTGGGGCTGTTGGCGGTGTCGCTTCCGACGGCGGCGCCGTCCTCCTCGGCCGCGCCGTTCGCCCGCGCGGCCCGGTACCGGTCCTCAACCATGCCTGTCCTCCTCGCCCGTCCGCTCCCGGGGCGGGGTGGCGAGCCACCACAAGGAGCGCGCCTGCGCGTCGGGGAGCGGATTGTCCGGATCGTTCATCATTCGGCGCAGCAGCCAGTCCAGCCGCCGTCTGTCGTGGTCCTGGTTCATCAGCGCGGGCAGCAGCGCTGCCAGCCCCGGCCGCGTCCACTCCGAACCGTCCGCGCGAACCGCGGAGCGCAGCAGTCCGGCCAGTGCCTCCATGGCCACGTCCTTCGACCGGGGGGTGTTGAGCGCGGTCCAGAGCAGGTCGGCCATGTCGGGGACGAGGCCGGGGCGGGCAGCCGCCAGAGCGAGCGGCAGCGGCCAGTCCGCCCGCTCGCCCAGCGCCGAGCCGATGTCGTCGTCCAGTACCTCCGCCACCACGGTCGTCGCGAACCGGACCGTGGTCACCAGACCGAGATCCTGGTAGGTCTCCTGCCGGTGGTGGGTCCAGTCGGACATGGCCCGCAGCACCGCCGCGCTGTCGGGGAGGGGCAGCAGCCGTACGACATTGAGCGAGACGATCGCCAGCTGATCGCCCTTGTCCCGGACGCCGATCCGGGCCAGCGCGGCCAGGGTGCCGTCCGTCGAGGCGGCGGCGTTCCCGTACCCCAGCGTCATCGCCGCCGTCCAGCGCAGCGGCTTCGACCCGTACCGGCTCCAGTCGTCGACCAGCTTCCGTACCGCTTTCCTGTGCGAGGCGTGGCCCGCCGCCTGGTCGAGTGCGGTGGCGGCGTAGATGCGCCGACGCGGGGTGGCCGCCTCCGCGAGCGGCCGGATCAGCTCGGCGTATCCGTGGTCGAAGTCCCGTACACACAGCTCCCCGGTGGCCACCGCGGCACGGATCCACACCTGGGGCCGGGGATCGTCCGCCAGCAGCCGCAGCCAGCGCACGACCGGCGCCCTCACGGGGAAGTGCTGGTCCCAGATCTCGGACAGAACGACGGCGGGCAGCGCGGAGCCCCGGTAGCGGATCAGCCGGGCGGGCACTTCGGCGCCCGCCACCTCGATCCGTCCCTCGGTCAGCTCTGCCCGGGAGAGCATCGCGTCGGCGGCGGGGTCGTCGCAGAACAGCGGGCGTGCGGGGGTGTGGTCCGGATCGCTCTGTACGGACAGCTCCCAGGTCAGCAGATGCGCGGCGGCGGCGACGGCGCTGTGCGGGGCCCCGCCGAGCACGGCGAGCGCGATACGGAATGCCACCGGGTGGAAGAGCACGGCCGCCCGGGGGCGCGCGGCGCCGCTCAGACCGCCGTCGCTCCCGTCCGGGCCGGCGGCGGCCGGAACGGTGAGCGCGCGGTCCACTCCGGCGAACCACTCACGTGCCTGCCCGGCCGCGAGGCTGCGGCAGCCGGCCAGGAGTTCGTCGTCGCTGACGGCCGCCAGAAGGCGCCCGGCCAGCAGGGACGCGAGCAACTCGGCCTCGACGGGGCGCAGATCCGTGAGCCCGACGGCGTCCCGGACGTCCTGGCGGTCCGCCAGCTCCTCGGCGCGGCGCAGCAGCTCCGCGACGCGGGTGCCGCTGTCCGGGGCACCGGGGTCGGCGTCGGCGTCGGCGTCGGCGGGGGAGCCGACCGGGGCGTCGGCCCAGGACCGGGTGTCCGTCCGGGCCTGGGCGTCTGTCCGGGCCTGGGCGTCTGTCCCCGAGGTACCTGCACCGGCCGGGGCGAGATGGTCCTCCACGTACTCGCGCAGCCGCGCGGCGAGCAGTTCCGATGTCGGCACGGGCGGGCAGAGCATGCCGTACCGCCCGGCGAGCAGCGGGTTCGCCGCCGCTCCCGCCGTCACGACGATCACTGCGAAGGCCAGGCAACTGTCCAGTTCTGCGGCCAGCCCGTCCAGGTCGAGCGCATCGGGCGGCGGCGAACCCGGCTGGCCGATCGGGAGTTCGAGGAGATATCCGGTGCCGTGCCGTTTCCGCGCGTCGGACCCGTCCCGCGGGCCCGAGTTGGTCAGCTCACCCCGCAACTTCCGCACTCCGTCGACCGGATCGACCCGCGACACACGGGCGCGTGCGCCGGTGCCGCTGCCGGACTCCGGGTCCGCACCGGTGTCCACCGCGTCTGCGGGCGCGAGGAGCGTGACCTCGTCGAGGAGGGAGAGGGCGGTGCTGGCACGCCCCGTGCCGGGGGCGCCGGCCAGCACCAGCAGCCGGCGCGTGCTGAGCGCCTGGCGCAGTTGCACGTACCCCTTCGGCTCCACGTGGATCCGGCGGATCCGGCGCAGCTCGTCCTCGGGAACGCGCCCGGTGCGCGTCTCCGCACCGGTGCGGCGGCCGTCCAGCCGTAAGTGGATGTCGCCGATATGGGCGCTCCCGATGAAAGAGCGGTCGATGGACGTAAGGTCCCGGCCGGTGCTGTACACGTTGCGGGTGGAGCGGCGGGCCCGTGAGGCGGCGGCGAGATCGGTGTGCCCGTCCTCGCCCTGCTCCTCGGCCAGCGGATCGCGGGTGTGCTCCCTGAACCGGCCTGCGGCGTGGGCGCGTTCGCGCTCCTGCTCCTGCTCCCTCTCCCGATCCCGCTCGGCGGATTCGGCGGATTCTGCCGTCTTCCTGTCGTCCGGGCCCGCTTCGCCGTGGTCGCGGCCCGCCTGCGGGTCCCCGGCGCCGGGCTCGGGGGCGGCGGCGCCGGCCCGCTCTTCGTCGCTCATGGCGCTCAGCTCTTCCGGCGATCGGCGGCGTCTGTCGTCCGGCCGATGTGCACGGGATGGTGGTAGACGTTGCCCCGGTGCTGGGACATGTCGCCCTGTACCGAGTAGCGAGCGCCGTCGTAGTCGTCGATGTCGATGTCGTCGTCGTCGTCGTGGTCGTGGTCGTGGAGAGCGTCGGGCGCCGCCCGGTACGCGGTCGCGGAGGCGCCCGAGGATGCCGGACCGGAGGACCCCGTCGGCTCCACCGGACCCACCGCGACCTCCGGAGCGGGCCGCCCGGGAAGGTGGAACCAGGCCGTGACCTCGCCTTCGCCCGGCTTGAGCGCCAGCAGGGCCGACGTGTAGCGCGAGGGCTCGATGAACTTGCCGCCCCCGCTGACCACGTCCGCGTACAGCGACTCCGACACCACCAGGACGAGATCGGCCCCGTCGGCCTTCAGGAGCCGCCGCGCGGCGTCGGAGTCGGCGAGTCGACAGGCGAGGTCGACCGCGCGCCCGCTGATGCCGTTGTCGTCGTGGCGTACCGGCCCGACGTGCATGCCGATCCGCAGCCCCAGCGGCAGGCGCAGCGCACGGTTCTCGTCCCGCAGCTTCTCGTGCAGCTCGATCAGCCACAGGCCGAGCAGCCGGGTCACGGGGATCCGTGAGGGCACGGACAGCAGCACCCCGTCACCGCGGTCCTCCAGGTGGAAGCTGCTCCGCGCCACCTTGGCGTGGTTGAAGGCCGTTTCGAGCACCCGATAGATGCGGGCCCGCAGCTGCGGCCGCTCCACGTCGTCGTACCGCCCGGAACTCCGCGCGTCGATGTTGATCACCAACTCGTAGCGCGCCTCGTCGACGTCCATCGCGTCGTGGTCCACCCCGTACTCCTTCTTGCTTGTTCGGTCGCCGCCCGTCCTCCTCAGCGTCGGGCGCGGGGCGGGGGCTGTCTGTAGCCGTTTACACATGCCGGAGTGGGGGATCTCTACCTCTGCTGCTCCGGTGTCCCCTGCTGACTGTTGCGGCGGTCGAGCCTGTTGTGGCCGTCATGACCGTCGTGGCCGTCCGCGAGCAGTGCGAGCAACTCCGGGTCGAGGATCTCCACCATGCGGTTGCCGGTCCGAACGATCCGCTGGGCACGCAGCAGCCGCAGCGCCTTGGCCACGGCCTCCCGGGTGGCTCCGACGGTGGCGGCCAACTCGTCCTGGGCGAGATGCACGGAGGCGCCGGTGTACGCGGTGCTCAGCACGGGAGGGGTGTACGGGCCCGCAGGCTCGGCGCGGGACAGCTCGGTGAGCCGGCGGGCGAGCCGCTGGAGGACGGTGAGGGAGGCGAGCGAGTAGCGCTCCTGGTCGGCGCTGCGGAGCCGGAAGGTGAGCTGTCGTATGACCAGGCCGCTGACCCGCGGGTGCTGGGCCAGGAAGCGCCGGAACGCGTCCCCCGGGATGACCAGGGCCTCCACCGGGCCGAGAGCGCGCACGGTGGCGCTGCGCGGATGACTGTCCAGCGCGGCCATCTCGCCGAGCAGCTCACCGGGGCCGCGCAAGCCGAGTATGAGCCGGGTCGCGCCGCGGTCCGTCGCCACGGAAACGGTCACCCAGCCGTGCAGCATGATCATGACGTGCCTGGACCGGTCGCCCTCGGTCAGCAAATGGGCGTCGGCCTGATAGTGCTTGCGGTTTCCGAGGGCCGCAACGCTCTCGTTCTCTTGAGTGGTCAGAGCGCGTGCGAACGCCGTCTCATCGCCAAGCAGCCCCATGTCCACTCCCCCCGTGGCAGTTCGGACGGCTGAATTGCATTGGCGTTTTTTCGTTGGCGTTGATGGTGACAGAGCGACGTTCCCTGGCGCCCTGATTGCGCCACTTTTGCGCTACCGACCGGTAGACGCCGAACTGCCAGGTAGACGACCCAGGACCGCCGAGCCCGAACCACACCCAGAACATCCGCAACACTGGCATCAACGACCCCTCCGTCCGGTCTCTCCGCTCCTGTCCCCTGCCGTCAGCCAAACCTGAGGTCAGCCCGTTTTGCTGGGGGGATCGGGCGCGCAGGAGGTCGAAACGGTCAGGCAGGGGGACTTGGCGCAAAGTGTGGTTTCCGCCGAGGGGCAGTGAGTCACTGTGACGGAAGTGCCTCACCGGCTGCCGATATTCCTGTAATGGAGGTGTTTCCGCCGGTCTCTGCTCCCCGGCCGACACGGGCACGTGCAGCGGCGCTCTCGGCCGCGCCCCGTCCCGAACGCTGCCCGCCGCGGGCCCGGTTGTCCCCACGGTGGTGTGCCGGAAGCGGCCATGCTGCTCTCGGCCCGAAAGGGCGATGCCGACTGCGGTATCGGCAGTGTGATCGCTGCACGACTCCGGCCGGGAGCTGCCCGGCCACGCTGTACGTGTCACCGGCCTTCGGTGCGACGAGATCGTGCCGACCGCGGCGAGTCGATCGTCACGAAGCAGGCGGATTGGGCCGTGCACGCCTGCTCCACCGGTACAACAGGCCCTTGGCCCTTGGCTCCCGGCTCCTGGCTCCTGGTGGGTGAGTGTGGCGGCCCGACGGTCCGGGTGATCGATCCGGAAAAGGATCCGCTGGTGCCCCTCGCGGCTGGAGGGGTCCGACAGGCCGGAAGCGCTGAGGGCGCGGGACGACCGGGCTGGGTGCGAGGTCGGAGACGTGCCACCGGAGACGTCTCCGTCGCCTCCGCGGACGGTCGTATGAACGAATAATGCTCGCCGCGGTTGCGTGTATGGGGGACTTTTCTCTGCCGCAGTCGAAAATAATCAGCTGCGGCATGAAGTGTGGGGGATTCCGGTCACCTCAGTTGACCCTCTGGCGGCGTGTCCGATAGCGTCCTTAAATGTGACGGTGCGTCAAATAGACGTCCGTGAGGGGGAGGGGATCCAACCATGCCCACGTCTTTGAAGCCGGTGACCACCGGTCTGCCCGCCGATCTCAGGGAGATTCGCAAGGGGGTCATGGCGAACGGCGTCATCGACTGCGAGAACCTGCTGGCCATCGTCAACGACCCTCAGGAGGTCGAGGACGCGGCCAAGCGTGCCCAGAAGGCCGGACAGCCGATCGGCGAGTACGCCCGCACGCGCGCCGAGATCCAGCGGCTCCTCGGCACTGCGAGCAGCAAGAAGGCCAAGAACGTCGGAGAGTACGCCGACTACATTGCGGCCGGTCTGCGGGGGGACCTCGATGACCATTGGTCGCTGCCGCAGATCACCCTGTGGTCGCCGCGCCCGCTGGTCATCTCAGAGGACGGCTCGTCGGCCCTGCCGATCAAAGACGGCCTCTACGCTCTCGACAGCGAGACACAGGTCACCGCCTGGCATCGGATCAAGAGAAACCCGGCCGCGTACGACCTGGAGGAGTGCGACTTCGGTGCGATCCCGTTGTCGTTCGAGATCTTCCACGGCATCAGCGTCATGGCCGCCCGCCAGATCTTCCATGACCGCAACTTGAAGGGCGTTCCGGTCGACAAGTCCTTGGCGATGTCCATGGACGGCCGCGATTTCGGCACCACCGTGACGCGCAAGCTGATGGAGTCGCTGACGGTGCCGGCCGGTGAGACGCCGGTTCCTCTGTCCAGCCTGATCCTCACCGGTAAGCGCCAGGTGTCGGACAAGGCTGTGGAGTGGATGACGATGTCGGTCCTGCGGACCCTCGTCGCCACGGCCATGCTGGGCAAGGCCGGTATCCATGCTGCGTCGACCGGTATCGAGTACGAGGACATCCCCGCCGACACGAGTGGTGACCGTCCGGACAAGGCCGTTGTCCAGCGCGAGGTCATGGAGACGGTGGGCGCGTTCCTCCAGGAGAACGCCGCGCTCTTCCACGCCAAGACTGCCGTCACTGCCCCCGCCGTCGTGGCCGGTCTCGGCGCGACCATGAACCGCAGCATGTCCTGGAGCGCCGACCCCATGCCCGAGGGGGTGACCCTGGAGCGCGTGCTGGAAGGTATCGAGTGGGAGCGCGAGGCGAAGTACTGGGGTGGTGTCGCAGCCAAGGTGACCGACCGGGGGGCCGTCTCCTGGGCCGGCGGCGCGCGTGACTCCGGCCACAAGGTCTACGAGGCGCTGAACCACCCGGAGAGCGACACGGGTAAGCAGATCCGTGGACGGTTCTGACTTCGCTGTCGCGCCAAACCTGAAGTACGTCGCAGTCTGACCGGGTTCGAGGCCCGACATTTTCAGGCGAGTAGGGATCCCCTGGCCGGTCCGTTCGGTCAGGGGTGATTCCGTTTGGGCCCGCTGTTCGTTGGCTGTTCTAACAGCGCACTGGTCCGAATCCCCATCGGTCGAGGGAGGTCAGATGCATCGCGCTCTGCCCTGGATGGGGATTGTGCTCCGAGGAGGGAGCGGCATCGTGGTCGGTAGTTATCGGCGGGTGTACGCCAGACCGGGGGCTCGGTCGAGGTCGAGGGTGAATCGATCCGCTTGGTCCGCGGCGCTGTTCAGGGTGAGGGTGTAGCCGTTGCCGGTGTACGTCGTCTGGCCGGTTTGGGTGAGGTGGTCTGCAGTTCCTCGGCGCCACAGCTGGAGGGTGCCGACGCTGCGGGTGAGCCGGAGGCTTCCGGGTGCCTGGTCGCAGGTGTAGGTGCCGAGTTCGATGTAGGCGCTCTCGACGCTGACTGCGTCCTGCCCGCAGGCGACGGCCTTGGGGTCTCGTTGTGCGGCTGCCACACGGGGGAGGAGGTCCCTCGGGTCCAGGTCCGGGTGTTCCCGCAGTTCCCGCAGGAGCGCAGCCGTGGTGTGGTCGGCTGCGGTGCCGGCGTTGTTGGACAGGCAGATCAGTCGAAGTCCTGTCGCGTCCAGGTGAGTCGTGGCGGAGAAGCCCTGTTCGTGGCCGTAGTGGAAGACGGCCGTTCGTCCGGGGCGGGCGTCGGCGTAGAGGCCGGGGCCGTAGAGGTAGGGCTGGTGGTCGCTGGGCTGGTAGCTGAGGGCGTCCTGCCACGGGAGCCGGTGTTCGCGCTGCCATTCCTGGTGGAGGTGCGCGAGCCATCGGTCGAGGTCGCCGACAGTGGTCCACAGGCTTCCGGGGCCGGGCAGGGTGACCGGGGCTTCAGTGTGCTGCCAGCCGTGCGGGGTGGCCTGGTAGGCGGCTGCGGCTCCGGGGATGACGTGGCGGGGGTCGGCCTTGAAGTAGGTGTCGTTCATGCCGAGCGGGCCGAACAGGTGGAGCCTGGCAAGGTCGTCCAGCGTGGTGCGGTGAATGGTTTCGAAGATCTCGGCGAGGAGGAGGTAGTTGGTGTTGCTGTAGAGGAAGTGGCCTTTGGGAACGGCACGCTGGGTCTGGCGGTAGGCGAGGGTTCGCAGGTCAGTGGCGGTGTAGTGGTCGAGGTCGCGGAAGCCGGTGAGCGAGAGCAGGGACTCGGCGTCGCGGATGCCCGACTGGTGGGTGACCAGTTCCGCGACGGTGACATCGCTGATCTCCAGCTTGGGCAGCAGCTCTGCGGCCTTCTGGCTGAGCGCGAAGAGACCGTCCCGGGCGGCGAGCAGGACCAGGTGTGCGGTGATCTGTTTGGCGGCGGATCCGGTGTTGAAGGTGGTGTGCGGTCCGATGGCCAGTCCGTGTTCGAGGCTGGCCAGGCCGGTGTGCAGCAGGGCAGGGTCTTCGCCGGGCCTGCGGATCAGGACGGACAGACCCGGGGCGTCGTGGGCGTCGGCGTTCATAGGTCGAGCGCCTGCTGGTGGACGGCGGCCAGACGGAGGCGCAGGCCATCGTCGCTGATCAGGTTCAGAGCGTGTGTGTGGTCGGTGGCGGTTTCGGCGAGGAGGCTTCGCTGCTGGTCGAGGTAGGCGGTCAGGAAGCGGTGCAGGTCCCCAGTGGTGCCTCTCAGCGCGTGGGCGGTGTAGAGCATGGTCAGGGGGAATGCCCAGCAGGCGTGGAGAAAGCCGAAGGCCGGCCGCATCGTCTTTTTCCAGGGTGAGCGGAAGTGCGCCTGGGTGTCGATCTTGCAGCCGGTGGCAGTGAGGGCGTCGTTGAGCCAGTTGTGCCCGGCCTCGTGGATGAGGTCGCGGGCCAGGACGACCGGGTCACCGACGTGGTCCATGAACACGGTGCCGGGTAGGCGTGTGATGGTCCAACTGTCGAGGGTGTCGCCGAGGTTCTTGGCCCGCAGCAGGCACACGACGACGGCGTGCGCGGCGAGCAGCTCGCTGAAGCCCGCGTCCGCGGCTGTGGCGTATGAGACGGCCGCGAGGTTGCGCACATCCGGCGGGGCAGGTTCGGTGCCTGGGCCGAGCACATAGTAAGGGGTCTCGGAGATCGGGGATCGGGGCAGTTCGGCGAGATCCGGAGCGACGACGACGCGTGCTCCGACGGCGGTGGGGGTGGTGCGGGTGGTGGCTTCCGCGTCGGGGTGGTTGGTGTACCAGCCGAAAGTGGCGATGTTGCCGACGCGCGCGGCGGCTTCGGCTCCTTCGAGGGTGTGGTGGGCCAGGCAGTAGTCGGCGGCTGGGCTGATGTCGGACTGAGTCGGCTGTGTGCCGGGGCGGATGACCGCGTGGATACGGCGGGTGCGGTCGTGGTGCAGGCGGGTGATCGGTGGGAAGCCGAAGATGTCGGCGAGGCTGTCCACGAAGCGACTCCTGTTCGGTGGTCGGGCCTGGGGCCGGGGCGCGATGCTGCGGCCCGGCCCCAGGTGGCTTCACCGGCGGCGCTCAGGGCGCCGTCCGGCTGTGATTGTTCAGGCGGTGGTGGTGGTGTTTGCCTCGGCGGCCGGCCAGCCCTCGGCCGAGACGCTGGAGGTGTGGGCGGTGGTACGGACGGTCTCGTCCTCGCCGCGCAGGTCCTCGACGTCGGCGAGGAAGTCGGCGATGCGGTCGTTGCTCATGGTTGTTCCGCCTTTCGGTCTCGATGACTTCGGCTGTTTTCCTGGGCACCGGCGCTTGGTTCGGGGAGTGGCGGTGATCTCGCCCTGGGCATGCGCGGGCCTCCCTTGCGTCGGTCAGCGCTGGTGGGCGTTGGCGGCGGTGCGGAGCGCGTCACGCAGGTCGTCCATACGGGGGCGGTCGGCCGCTTGGTCGGAGAGCGCGGCGGCGACGGAGATGCGCAACGGCTCGGGGACGAGAGTGAGGTTCGTGCCGCCGCCGAGGCGGGGGATATCGGCGCACAGGTAGCGGTAGATCAGGACGCCGAGGCTGAAGACATCGGCGGCCGGGGTCGCTTGGTGGTAGCTGGTGAGGTACTCGGGCGGCCAGTGGACCTCGGGTCCGCGGTGGTCGGGTCCGCGCGGGGTTGTGAGGCGCCGGGCGGCTCCCAGGTCCGTGATCAGGCCCCGGCCCTCGACTATGAGGATGTTCTCCTGATAGACGTCGCGATGGACGATGCCGCGCTGGTGAAGGCTTCCCAGCCCGTCCGCGACGTCAGCGAGGATGCTCAGGCCCTTGCCCGTGTCCTTTGAGGAAGGCATGAAGGCCCGGAAGTTTCCGCTGTCGCAGTGCGGCATCGTGTACCAGTCGAACCGCTCCGAGCTGCCCTGTTCCAGCAGAGGGACGACATGGTCGGCTCCACCGGCAACGGCGGTGAGCTCTGCTTCGTGGCGGAAATCCTCCCGGGCCAGGGCCCGTTCCGCCTCGCTCATCTGCGCGTACCAGTAGAAGCCGTACGCGGCGGGCCGCTCCGTGGGCCCCAGCTCGGCCAAGACATGGTTGCTGCCGAAGCCGGCTTTCAGGACGACGTCGTCCTGACCGGGGCGGCTCACTTTGACCAGGGTGCTGGCGCGGGTGAACGCGAGGAGGCCGCTGATGTGCCAGCCGTCCGAGCGGAGCTGATCGAGGACCCAGGCTGCGGGATGCATCGGGTGGAGGCTCATCGACTCACTTCCGTGGTCGGGAATGTGGGGCCGCTGGCCGCGCGGAGATAGTCCATGCAGGCGGCGGCCAGGGTGTCGAGGTCGGCGCGGGTCGTGCAGGGGTGGTGCAGCACCGGTAGGCCGGTGGTCTTCGTCCAGGCGTTGGCGGCCTCGTGGTAGAGGTCGGTCAGTCGGCCGGCGGCCTCGGGGTACTCGTTGAAGCGCCGAGCGGTTGCCCGTCTGCTGACGCGGGCTTGGCAGATGTCCGACGCGGTGGTCAGCAGCAACGTCAACTGCGGTCGAGCAGAATCCAGTTCGACGAGGTGATGGACGTACTTGTCCACAGGCTGCTGGTGGAGCAGAGCGAGCAGGCAGACGGTGGAGAGGGTGAATCGGTCGGCGAGTACCGGGCCCTGGGCGAGGGCGGGGGCGAGGTTGAAGCGGGCGTGGAGGACCAGGTCCTGGCGGGCCGCCTCGACAGCCTGGTCGGCGTTGCCCGCGTGACCGGCTCGCAGGCGGATCAAGGTATGGGTGGCGGGGCGGGAGAGCCAGGAGAACTGGCCGATGTGGCTGAGGGCGATGCCCTCAGTGGGGGTGTCTTTCAGGAGTCGGTCCCGGAGCGTGCTCTTTCCGGCGCCGGCTATGCCTTCCAGGGCCAGGAGCACGTACTCACCCCGCGCCGGTCGGTTCAGCGACCAGCCAGCTGATGAACTTGGCGACTCTGCCGGCGGTGACCGGGAGGGTGCCGTGGGAGAGCTGGGAGCCGTAGAGCAGGGCTGTGCCGGGAGATGGAGCAACGCTCCAACGGGTACGGGGGAGCTGCTGGAACCAGGTGGCGGAGTTGTCGGCTCCGTCGTGGGCTAGCCACATGCCGTCTGCGTAGCCGTTCGCGACGGCGTCCGGTGTCTGCCCGTTCCAGAGGCGGTCGCTGGAGGCGGTCTCCACGTAGAAGCCGCCTCCCGCGTCGGCCTGGGTGATGACGACGCTGATGCCGGCGATCTGGCGGGGCCAGGCGAGTGGGTCGGGGGCGATGCCGTCGAGGTGGCTGGTGATGTGCTGGCCCACCCCGTATTCCACGTATGTCCAGGGACGGCACAGGGTGATGGAAGGCATGACGCGGGACAGGGCGGGGCGGGCGCGTTCGAAGGCGTCGCCCAGGAGCTTGTCTGCTGCCTCGGGGATGGTGGGGATCTCGATGCGCCCGGCGGGCTCGTAGACAGCCATGGCCTGTTCGGCGCTGTGGCCGGGGATCTCATGGATAGAGGTACGACGATCTCCACCGAAGTGGGCAGCCTCCTCGGTGATAAGAACGTCGTTCATAAGCTCGGAGAGGTGAGTTCGCTCATCGGCGCTGAGGAAATTCTCGATGCTGCCGACGCCGACGGTCTCGGCGATGTGGATCACTTCGTGGTCCCCCTTTGCTGGAGCACACGGTGGATGTCATTGAGGTCCGTGCAGTGGTTGAGCCAGCTCACGACCGGGCTGCCAGTTGCGGCCAGCGGGTCCTGCCACAGCGCGAGGAGTTCTCCGGTCAATGGCAGCTCGCTGCTCTTCGGCAGCGAGTAGGCGTCGGCCGCCTCAGCTTTGGCCAGGGCATGGCAATTCATGCCGTACTGCCATGCGAAGACGTGGGCAAGGCGGGCGGTGGCCGTGGTGCGGCATGCCTGCCGGAGCCGGTTTTCGGGCGGAGGCCGGTGGTAGGCATGGTGCTCGGTGGCCATCCACGCCTGGGCGATGGCAGCGCCCGAGGCCGCGACGCGGCAGGTCGCACAGCAGCGGGCGTCGGCCTTCGGACAGGGCCGCAGGTGCTTGCCGAGGGTGCGGGCGATCTCGTCGAGGACCGTCCACGCGGTGTCGCCCAGCAGGGTGCCGACGTCGGGTTGTCCGGGCTCCGTGGTGTCCTGGTGGTTGCAGCATGTCTCGCCCGAGACGGGCGGGCCGACCGAGACGAGCGTGGGTTCGACGAACAACGTGTGGAAGTAGGTGATACGCCCCAGTAACTGGTGGATGGTTGCTTCGGCACCGGGCTTCACCGCAACACCGATTTCTTCTTGTCTGCGGCCGGGGCCGGAAGGGGACAGGCGCACGGGGTGCCCGTGTCTGGGTGCTCGGCGGCGAGGGCTGCGGTCAACATGGCGCCGGCCTTGTCCAGGCGGGCGAAGTAGATGTTCCAACTCTGGCCCGGGCCGGGGTCCAGGCTCAGGTCGAGCACTGGGGTCGTGGTGCCCGAAGTCTCACAAGTGAGTTCCGAGCGCTTGACGTTGACCTCGACGCCAGCGGGCAGCTCGCTGCTCACCGCTGTGGTGGCTCGGCACAGAGCCGCAGCTGTGCGGGCGTACTCCTCGCGGTCGCGGGCGAGGATACCGATCCGCAGACCTGTGGGCGGCAGGTCCAGGCCGGTGTAATGGTGACCCTGGCAACTGTCGTACGTGATCAGGCCCCAGACGCGGGTGACGGCGTCGACCAACGGCCAGACGCCCGGTTCGATCGCTGCTCGCCACTTCGTGTGGGCAGGGTCGAGGTCGTCGGCCTCGTGGACGCCGGTGAGTCCGACTGTATTGATGTTGCCGTGCTCGCTGGTGTGCAGCCTCACCTCGCTGCGGGCGATGGACGGGTTGTCCCAGCGGGCGAGGAAGGAGTTCACGTCGCGCATGCTGTTCGGGGTACGCGGGTGCCAGCGCAGGCTCTGGCACCAAGCGCCGACGGGGTGAGCGGGCTGGGCAAGCAGGGCAGCGACTCCGTCGATCATCCGTATCCGGTGGTCGCAGTACGCGTCGTGATCACCGGCCGGGTCCTGGCGCCAGCGGGTGGCGACGCAGCCACCGCCGCACGTGTCGCGGTAGTCGCAGGTCATGCACTTGGCCATCAGGGCCTTGCCCTGGTTCAGCAGACGGGAGCCCCGCTGGGCGAGGATTACCTCGTGCTGGTCGGCGACCGACTCCATTTCGGCCAGGCGGGCCTGGGGCCAGGGCAGTTCGTCGCAGCTCCCGAAGCGGCCATCGGGGTAGAGGGTGAAGACGTGGTCGCACTTCAGATCGGAGAAATGGCAGAAGCCGGTCTGAAGGCCCCGTAGTCGCCGGATCGTGGAGACAGCCGGTTCGAGCTTGATTCCGGCGAAGTGCCCCGCAGTGATCCAGTGGGCGGTGGTGGCGAGAACGAACTGCGCGTACTCGTCGGGGTGGATCGCCCAGGCGGGGCCGCCGGTGGCGTCCATGGCTCCCTGCTGGAGCAGGCGGCTGGCTGGTCTGTGCCGTCCAGGCAAGGCGGTGGAGCGGCGGATCGTGGAGTCGAAGCAGGGTACGAAACTGATCGCATTGACGGAACCGAAGCCGACCAGGTGGTCGAGAACCTCCTCGGCGCGGCCCAGTACCGCCGGGGTCACCGCGGCGATCACGCCGACTTTGCGGCCCCGTTCGGCCAGGAGATCCAGGGACGCGGCAACACGCGGGTAGACGGGGTGCCCGTCGTAGCCGACGCGCCAGGCGCTGCCCTGGGCGTCCCCGTCGAGGGAGACGCCGATCCGCAGCTCCGGGAAGAGGTCGTCGAACAAGTCGAGCCAGTCCCCGTCGAGCAGGACACCGTTGGTTTGTAGGGTGACGCGGACGACCTGGGGCAGGCCGGCCAGTTCCGTGAGGATTTCGGCGATGTGGTCGCGGCCTGCGGTCAGCGGCTCGCCGCCGTGGAGTTCGACGGCGAGTGGTCGACCCTTGAAGAGACCGGCCAGGCGCCTGATCTGGCCGGCGCCCACCCGGGCCCCTCCGGGAGCCTCTTTGCGTTTCTCGTAGCAGTAGAGGCAGTCGATGTCACAGGTCTCGCCGCGCGTCTTGACGATGACCGACACCGCGGTGCTGGTGTCGTCGACGTCCAGGCTCTGGTAGAGCCCCTTGATCGGATGGCGCTGTTCTGTGCTGAGGTTCATCGGCTGCCCCTCCTAAGCTGCTTTGACCGGACGAGTGACTAGTCGGACAGGTGTCCCAGCAGGGCGCCCTGGCCTGACTGGAGGATGTGGGCGGCCTCCAGTGGCATCCAGAAACACTCGAAGTGAGTGGGTTCCTGCTCGCCGTCGTGGTCCTCCTGGCTCATCCACCGCTCGGGGGTCGACTCGGTGAGCTCCAAGTGGAAGACGTGCCGGTGCTGGATCTCGAACCGATACGGGCTGATGTCGTACTCGGTCTCACCGAGCTTGCGTACGATCTTGAAGTCCGACAGGCCCGTCTCCTCACGGGCCTCGCGCAGGGCGGCGGCCTCAGGGGTCTCGCCCGGGCGGATGCTGCCCGCCGGGACCTGGATGCCTACCTCCTCGTAGGAGTAGTCGGTGTGACGGAACACCAGCAGCCGCCCGTCGTGCACGATGTAGCACAGCACCTTGGCCTTGGTGACCTTCTCGGGCATGAAGCCCTCCTCATTCATCGGAACCAGCTACGTCACGCAGTCGCACCCGGGACCATCAGTCCAGCGATGCCGACGCCGGGACGGCGTACGACGCTCTGCGTGAAGCGGCGAGTCTAGATCTTGCGACAGGGCGTCACGGGCGGGCTGATGACCCCCGAACTGCAGTTCTCCTGAAGCCACTTCATAGGTGCTCCCGAGGCGCAGAGGGTCGCGCGTGCTCATCGCGACTTGCAGCCGAAGGCGGTCCGTCAGCTCCGTTCCTGCAGTTGGAGCCGGTGCATGGGGCGTCTGTTGTCGGTACGTAGATCAAGGCCCATGTACTTTTCGTGCCGTCGCCGTGCGGCATCCAGCCCCAGTCGAGAGTCAGGGCGCGGACCAGGACCAAGCCGCGCCCGCTCTCGGCGCTGCCCGTTGATCCATGACGCAGGACCGGCGGGTCGACCGAGCCGTCATGGACCTGGATGAGGAGAAGCTTTTCGGCATACGTAGCGGTGAAGCCGATCTCGGGACATGGGACGTGCCGGACGGCGTTGGTGACGAGTTCGGAAGCAACGAGCTCGGCATCGTCGACGATCAGGGCATCGAGACCCCAAGCGTCCGCGACCCGTCTGACCGACGCCCGGATGAACGGCACGGATCGATCGGACTGGACGAGGTTCATCCGCACATGCGCATAGCGAAGATTTCGCCGCGTGCGCCAGGCGCCGCTGTGTTGGCGTCGCCCCGGCGGGGGCCGTCGGGTGCCTGCAGGGTGCGAAGTCGTTCAAAGCCGAGGCAGGGTGCGGTCTTCTCCTCGACGGTGGACGCACCGACCTCGTGGCCATGATGTCCCATCGACACTCGTCCCTCCTCGCCCCGTAACAGGCATCTCAACACGGCTGCTTGATGACAAGTCGGAACGCTAGGAGGATGAACAGAGGGGAACCCGGAAAATTCTTCCGGGGTGGGGAAACCAAGCAGCGCCAGGCTGGGGGTCATGCGAGGAATGACCGAGACGCTGAGCATCGGGGAGCGCGTCGCCTGGTATCGCCGCCGACGCGGCGTGCCGCAGGAGGTATTGGCCGGCCTCGTCGGGCGGACAGCCGATTGGCTGAGCAAAGTGGAGAACGGCCGCATCGAACTGGACCGGCTGTCCGTGATCAAGTCCCTGGCCGACGCTCTCGACGTGCAACTCGGGGACCTGCTCGCCGAGCCCTCACTACTTGACTGGACGCCCGACACCCTGGGCGGCACCGTGCCGAAACTGCGGGAAGCGCTCATGGACTACCAGCAGATGTCCCCACTGCTGGCTTCCGATTCCACCAGCCGGCCACCGGACCTGGAGATCCTGCGCACCGAAGTCGGCTCGACCTGGTCTGCTTATCAGGACGCGAGATACGCGCGAGCCACCCGTCTCACGCCCGGCATTCTTGCGGTTGCCCAGCACGCTGTCCGCGCTTACGAGGGCGAGCAACAGCGGGAGGCTCAGGCCCTGCTCGCCATGGCCTACCAGGGTGCCGCCATGGTGCTGACGAAGATAGGCGAAGCCGACCTCGCCTGGATGGCCGCCGATCGGGGGCTGGCCGCGGCGCAGGAGTCAGGGAACCTCGTCGTCACCGGCTCGCTCTTCAGGTCGGTTGCCCACTGCCTGCTCGCCAACGGCCGCCCCACTGCCGCCCGGGACCTTGTGGTGGCCTCCGTCGGCTACTTGGAAAACGATCTAGCAGACGCCTCGCCGACGTACCTGTCGATCTACGGCACGCTCTTCCTCGTCGGAGCGATGGCCGCGGCCCGGATCGAGGACCGGGCCATGGTGAACCAGTTCCTCGCAGAGGCCGAACAGACGGCCCAGCGTCTTGGACATGACGCCAACCACATGTGGACGGCGTTCGGCCCGACCAATGTCGCTATCCACCGCATCTCGACGGCCATGGAACTCGGCGACGTTCAGATCGCCGTCGACCAAGGGCCACGTGTGGACACCTCCACCCTGCCCTTGGAGCGTCGCGTCCGCCACACCCTCGAACTGGCCCGCGCGTACAGTGCTCAGAACCGCACGGACGAAGCTCTCGCCCTCGTCCTGGACGCGGAGGAGCTCGCGCCCGAGCAGGTCCGCCACCACTTCATCTCCCGCCACCTGGTGACCGTTTGGGTGCGGCAAAGGCACGGCAAGCCGAGCCATCTGCTGGTCGGCGTGGCTCAGCGGCTACGCGTCATCGGGTGATTCGCGTGCGACGACTAAAGTCGTTGCCATGAGCGACTCGGGAGCTTACGAAGCGGTAGCCCAGCCCCGCACCGCCGCCGGGGTGCTGTTCTTCGACGAGGCCGGGGGTGTGCTCCTGGTCAAGCCCACGTACAAGCCCGGCTGGGAGATCCCCGGCGGTTACCTCCACCCGGGTGAGACCCCGAGCGAGGGCGCGGCTCGGGAGGTCAAGGAGGAGATCGGCATCACCCCGCCCATCGGCGGCCTCCTCGTCGCAGACTGGGCACCTCACCCGACCGAGGGCGACAAGTTGCTGTTTGTCTTCGACGGAGGCATCCTCGCGGCTGACCAGCGAGCCCAGATCGTCCTGGACGGGGTGGAAGTCGACCAGTTCGCGTTCCACCGGGCCGAACAGGTCGACGGGCTGCTCATCCCCCGGCTGGCCCGCCGTGTCCACGCGGCGATCGGTGCCCGTGCGCGATCAGCAACCGCCTACCTTGAGAACGGGACGGCCCTCGGCGCCGAAGGCTGATCTGGCGGACAGAACCGTTGTGTACCTGGCGAGCAGAGGAGCCAACCTCCACTGTTGGTCAGGTCGGCCGAGGCTCATGAGCCGGTCCGTCTTCCTTGCTCCTCCTACCTACGGCGGTGCTGGTGTTCGTCGTTGGGGAGAACATGGCGTGGCGTTGCTATGCCGGTGGTGTTCCGCTGCTCTGTGGTCGTTCGCATGGTGGTGCGGCGGCGGGCTGCTTCGGCGCGGGGGTTGGGTGCGGGGTTGCGGCTGGTGTGGTGGATGCGGGTGATCAGGACGCGGGCGGGTTGGCGGGCTGTGGTGAGTTCGCGCCTGGCGGCGGCTTCCTTGAGGTGCTGGTGGGGTTGGTGGCCACGGGCTTCGGCGTCGACGAGGACGGTGGCGAGGGCCGGCCAGGTGGGGTCGGTGAGGATGCGTTCGGCGTGTTCGGGGACGGCTGCGTGTACGTCGTGGGCCAGGGTGCGGCGGGTCTCTTCCCTGGTTGGGCGGGCTGCGAGTTCCGTGAGCGCGGGGGTGAGAGCCTGGTCGGCTGCGGTCTGAAGGAGCTGGACGGTCCGACGGGCGGCGTCGGCCTGGTGGGCGTGGCCCTTGGCTTCGTGCCAGCGTGCGGCGAGGATGGCGGCCCAGAGCAGGGCGGCGACGAGCGCGGCGAGGACGCTGCCGTCGGGGCCGGTAGCGGTGGCGGCGATGTCGCGTGCGACCTCGAGCTCGGCGTCATCCGCGTCCGCCGAGGCCGTTTGCGGCCCCGCTACCAGCACGGCTGCGGCGACCGCTGCGGGCGCAAGCCCGGCTTCTGCCCGCAGAAGGTCAACATCCGGCGCGAGACCAAGAACGTGAAGTCACGCGCCGGGCCGCGGCCCATCGGCGCCCCGGACGAGCTGATGGATCTACTCCGTCGGCACAAGGAGGAGCAGGCCCGGGAGCGTGCCCTTGCCCGCGACCTCTGGACGGAGAAGGGATACGTCTTCACCTCGCCGATCGACGAGCCCCTGAACCCGAACACGGACTTCCACAAGTGGAAGGACCTCCTCAAGGCGGCCGGTCTGCGCGCGGGCCGCCTCCACGACGCCCGCCACACGGCCGCGACCGTCCTGCTAATCCTTGGCGTTCCCGACACGGTCGTAGACGCGATCATGGGCTGGGAGCCCGGCAAGTCCGCCCGGATGCGCCGCCGCTACCAGCACCTCACCAACCGGGTGCTCACGGACACCGCCGACAAGATCGGTAGCCTGCTCTGGCCGCTGCCGGAGGGGCCGCCTGCCAGTAGGTATCGGTAGCAGCGAGAGGCACCGAGTGCGAGGGGGAGGCCGTGGGGAAGCTCCTCGGCCTCCCCCTCGCGTGGGTTTCAGGTCACCCGCTGACGCAGCCATCTGCCCGGCATCGTCGATCTCTCGTGCGCTGGCTACTCGCTCAGAATCAGTGACGCAGGGAAGTAGCAGCTTCCGGTGTCGTTGGCATGTCTCTTCTTACGGCTGAGAAGTTCGTCGAGCGTGACGCGGCCATCCAGCACTACGAAGAGGTCCACTCCCTCCATCGTGATGAAGCAGGTGCCATCGGCGTAGCGCTCCCTAGCCCCCTTGGTAAAGCCATGGACGCTGATGTACAGCCCGAGCGTGTTCGTGGTCTTGTGCCGCACCTTCTCGACGAAGCTACCGAGGTAGTGGACCTCGACTGGTTCCTTGAGCCACTTCGCTTCTACGACATAGACGTCAGTGTCGTATGTGATGGATCCATCGATCTGCTCGTAGGGCAGGTTGTAGGACAGTCTTGGGTCCAGGTCGAACAGGCGGAACAGCCGGTTGAGGAAGGGCTCGAACTCGCGTCCAGCCTTCTGGCGGTTGGGTTCTGCCTCAAGGCGCAGGAACTCGCTCTTCAGCTCGCTCAGCCGCTCGGAGAAGCTGCGCCGGCTGTCCGTGACCGCTTGGTGAGCCGCGAGGTCGTTGGCGAACTTGGCATCGTCGGCGATCAGGCCGCGGTGGCGGTCGATGCACTTTTTCAGCTCGAAAACGGCTTCCCGCGCCTCGGCTATGAGTGAGTCGGCGTCCGATAGTCGCCGCAGCTTGGGGAAGCTGGTCATCTCTGAGACTTCAACCATGAGCCGTAGAGCAAGCTCCGTATAGCGCGTCTCATCTGCATGGAGACGATCTACGAAGTCCTCGGCCGTTTGCCACTTGTACCCGGAGAAGTTGATCCCGGCAACCAGCTCCGGGTGGCCCTTAGCCCACCGGCGGATGAAGCCCTCCAGGTCGTTCTTGTACCAGAAGATGTGCTTGAGGGCGGCCTCCAGCGCACCGTACGCAGCCGGACTGATTGGCTTCATGGACACGGGCTCGACTGCCACCTTCCACCCCTATGGCCCTGATGTGCTTGATGACCCGTCATATCGGTCAGATGATGCTACTCGGCGCCGCACCGTCTCGTGGGGTGACTGAGCGCCTCACATCGGTGGAGCGGTCGGACAGATGGCACCAGAGTCCACGGGTGGTGCCTCTCGGCTCGACATGGGGCGTAGCAGGTGATGGCACGCGGGGATCGTCTTCGCAGTGCGTGCAGCGGGCGTCGGATCGGCGGGGACCACGACTGCAACCCAAACTGCAACCCTCAACGTCGATGGCCCCCGCAGCGAGCTGCGGGGGCCATCGACGTATTGCCCGGTGAGAGCAATGGCGGAGGATACGAGATTCGAACTCGTGAGGGGTTGCCCCCAACACGCTTTCCAAGCGTGCGCCCTAGGCCACTAGGCGAATCCTCCGCCGCAAACAATACAAGACTCCGAGGGGTGCTCGCGACGTCGTTCCGGGGGGTCCGGATCGGGTACTGTGTGCGGAGCCCCTCACGTGGCGCTATCTGACTGAACTCCCCCAGGGCCGGAAGGCAGCAAGGGTAGGTTGGCTCTGGCGGGTGCGTGGGGGGCGCTTGCGTTGTGGGTGGTCTTACGGGCGCGATGTCCGAGGGGGCCGATATCGTCGTAGGTGTGTCGTCCCTTGCGCTGTACCGCCGTTATCGCCCCGAGTCATTCGCCGAGGTCATCGGGCAGGAGCATGTCACTGACCCGCTGCAGCAGGCCCTGCGGAACAACCGGGTCAACCACGCGTACCTGTTCAGCGGGCCGCGTGGCTGTGGGAAGACGACCAGTGCGCGCATTCTGGCGCGCTGTCTGAACTGTGAGCAGGGGCCCACGCCCACGCCCTGCGGGGAGTGCCAGTCCTGTCAGGACCTTGCCAGGAACGGGCCGGGGTCGATCGATGTCATCGAGATCGACGCCGCTTCGCACGGTGGCGTGGACGACGCCCGTGATCTGCGGGAGAAGGCGTTCTTCGGGCCGGCGAGCAGCCGTTACAAGATCTACATCATCGACGAGGCGCACATGGTCACCTCGGCGGGGTTCAACGCCCTGCTGAAGGTGGTCGAGGAGCCGCCGGAGCACCTCAAGTTCATCTTCGCGACGACCGAGCCCGAGAAGGTCATCGGTACGATCCGGTCGCGTACGCACCACTATCCGTTCCGGCTCGTGCCGCCGGGGACCCTGCGCGACTATCTCGCCGAGGTGTGCGCGAGGGAGGGCACGGCGATCGCGGACGGAGTGCTGCCGCTGGTCGTCCGGGCCGGTGCCGGGTCCGTGCGTGACTCGATGTCCGTGATGGACCAGTTGCTGGCGAGTACCGCCGGTGACGGTGTGACGTACGCCATGGCGACGGCGCTGCTCGGTTATACGGACGGTTCGCTGCTCGACGCGGTCGTGGACGCGTTCGCGGCGGGGGACGGGGCCGCGGCGTTCGAGATCGTGGATCAGGTCATCGAGGGCGGGAACGATCCGCGGAGGTTCGTGGCCGATCTTCTGGAGCGGCTGCGCGACCTCGTCATCCTCGCCGCCGTGCCCGACGCGGGGGAGAAGGGGCTGCTCGACGCGCCCGCCGATGTCGTCGAGCGGATGAGCGCCCAGGCGTCGGTGTTCGGCGCGGCCGAGCTGAGCCGGGCGGCCGATCTCGTCAATACGGGGCTGACGGAGATGCGGGGTGCCACCTCGCCCCGGCTGCAGCTGGAGCTGATCTGCGCGCGCGTCCTGCTGCCCGCGGCCTTCGACGACGAGCGTTCCGTACAGGCGCGGCTCGACCGCCTGGAGCGGGGTGCGGCGGCGAGTGCCGCGACCGCCGGGGCCGCGTTCTCGGCCGGAGGGCCCGCCCCCGCCATGGGGTACGTGCCGGAGCCCGGCGCGCACGCTTCCGCGGCGCCGCCCGCGCCCCCCGCCGCGGGACCGGCCGAGGCGGCGCGGGCGGCTCAGGCGGCGCAGGCCGCCGCTCAGGCGGCTCAAGCCGCGCCGCAGGCCGCTCAGACGCACGACGCGCAGGCCGCAGCCGTCGTGGCTCCGCCTGTCTCGCCCGCCGCCGGACCGGCCGCGCCGCCGCCGGGCGCCGCTCCCGCCGCCGCCGCGGCGAGCCCGGCGATGACGCAGGGCGCGGGGCAGGTACGGAACATGTGGCCCGACATCCTTGAAGCCGTGAAGAACCGCCGCCGCTTCACCTGGATCCTGCTCAGCCAGAACGCCCAGGTCGCCGGGTTCGACGGCACGACGCTCCAGGTCGGCTTCATCAACGCTGGTGCCCGGGACAACTTCACGAGCAGCGGCAGCGAGGCGGTCCTCAAGCAGGCGCTCTCCGAGCAGTTCCACGTGCAGTGGAAGATCGAAGCCATCGTCGACCCGTCGGGCGGCAGCGCACCGCCCCCGGCCGCCGGTGGCGGAGCCCCGGGAGGCGGCGGTTACGGAGGGGGAGCGGTCGGCGGCGGTTACGGAGCCCCCGGCGGCTCCGGCGGCTCCGGAGGCGGCGGATACGGCGGCGCCCCGGCCGGGTCGGCCCCCGGCGGCTACGGCGGCCGTCCCTCCGGCCCCCCGCCGGGCCAAGGGTCCGGCTCCGGCGCCGGGCAGCAGTTCGCCCCCGCCGCCCCGGGCCAGGGCGGCGGCCAGTCCGCCGGCCACGCGGGCTCCGGGGCATCCGGCGGTCCCGGCGGCTCCGGCCACGCCTCCGGGCGTCCGGAGACGTCGTCGCGGCCGGACCACGGGCCCAGTCGGTCCGCCCCGCCGCACCACTCGGTGGCGCCGGAGGACGACACTCCGGAAGAGGACGATCCGGACCTCGTGGACTCGGCGCTCTCCGGCCACGACCTCATCGTGCGCGAGCTGGGCGCGACCGTGGTGGAGGAATATACGAACGAGTGACGAGGTGCGTTTCGGCGTCCCCTCCAAGGCCCGCAGCCGGAGCGCCGTCCCGTCCGGGCTAGGCTGCCTCCCGTGAAGGTCCTTGTCATCGGCGGCGGCGCCCGCGAACACGCCCTGTGCCGCTCTCTGTCCCTCGACCCCCAGGTCACCGCTCTGCACTGCGCTCCCGGCAACGCGGGGATCGCCGAGGTGGCCGAGCTGCACCCGGTGGACGCGCTGGACGGCGCGGCCGTGGCCCGTCTCGCCACCGAGCTGGAGGCCGGCCTCGTCGTCGTCGGCCCGGAGGCGCCGCTGGTCGCCGGGGTCGCCGACGCCGTACGCGCCGCGGGCATCCCCTGCTTCGGCCCGTCCCGCGAGGCGGCCGAGCTGGAGGGCTCCAAGGCGTTCGCCAAGGACGTGATGGCCGCGGCCAACGTCCCGACGGCCCGTAGCTACGTCTGCACCACCCCGGAGCAGATCGACGACGCGCTCGACGCCTTCGGCCCGCCCTACGTCGTCAAGGACGACGGGCTCGCCGCGGGCAAGGGCGTCGTCGTGACCTCCGATCTCGCCGCGGCCCGCGCGCACGCCCTCGCCTGCGGCCGTGTCGTCATCGAGGAGTTCCTCGACGGCCCCGAGGTCTCGCTCTTCGCCATCACCGACGGCGAGACCGTCGTCCCGCTCCAGCCCGCGCAGGACTTCAAGCGCGCGCTCGACGGCGACGAGGGCCCCAACACCGGTGGCATGGGCGCCTACTCCCCGCTTCCGTGGGCCGACCCCAAACTGGTCGACGAGGTCATGGACAGCGTCCTCCAGCCCACCGTCGACGAACTGCGCCGTCGCGGTACGCCCTTCTCCGGGCTGCTGTACGCGGGTCTCGCGATCACCGGCCGGGGCGTACGGGTCATCGAGTTCAACGCCCGCTTCGGCGACCCGGAGACCCAGGTGGTCCTGGCCCGGCTCAGGACCCCGCTGGCCGGTGTCCTGCTGGCCGCCGCCGAGGGCGACCTCGCGGCCCTGCCCCCGCTGAACTGGCGCGACGACGCCGCCGTCACCGTGGTCGTCGCCTCGCACAACTACCCGGACACCCCCCGTACCGGCGACCCCATCGAGGGGCTCGCGGAGGTCGCGGCGCAGGATGCCCCCGACGCGTACGTCCTGCACGCCGGTACCCGGCTGGACGGCGGCAAGGTCGTCAGCGCGGGCGGCCGGGTGCTGTCCGTGACGGCCACCGGTACGGACCTGACGCGGGCCCGCGAGCGCGCGTACGCGGCGCTGGGCCGGATCCGGCTGGCGGACTCCCAGCACCGCACCGACATCGCCCGCGCCGCGGCGGAGGCCGCGCGCGACTGACCGACCCGCGTACCGCCGTCATACCGGTCGTACCGGTACAGCAGCATGAGGATCTGGCTCCGGGCCGGGCGTTCGACGCCCGGCCCGGAGCTGTACGCCCTGCCCCCCTGCCCTCGGCTCCGCCGCTCCTGCCGATGGCCTGTGCCGATGACCCCGCCGTTTCCGCGCGTCCGTTTCCGCGCGTCTGATTCCGATCCGCATCCGATCCGCATCCGATCGGAATCCGGAGCCCCCGAGCGCCGTCGCGTCAGCAGCTTTGACCAGAGCCATTCCATCGAGTGACGAATAGGCCATCCGGATGACGGGTCTCCGGGGCCCAACTAGGGTGCGGCCCAAGCGTTCCGGCACTTGGCCCACCGGCATTGCGATGTCAGTGGCGGGTGCCACAGTGGGGGAGTGAGCAACGCAGCCGCACGGCAGAGGGGGTGAGGTCCACCATGTCCGATTCCGGAATGGGTGAGGGTATGGGCGCGCAGGGCGCCCGTGTCCGGGCACTCGCTGTGCTGCGAGTGCGCAGCAGGGCGCTGGCCCTGGCGCTGCTGCCCACGGCCGCCGCCGTGGTGCTGCTCGTCGGCGGGGGTACGGGGCATCTGCGGGGCGCCGGGTGGGACGCGGCGCGCTGGGGTGTGACGGCCCTCGCCGTGGCCGTGCTGCTGCTGGCCGCCGCCGTGGCCGCTCTGGTCGCCCGCGCCAGGCCGGCCCTCAGCCCCACCGTCCCGGTGGCCGAGAAGGCCGCCCCCGATCTCTACCGGCTGGTCCGCGAACTCGCGGAGCGGCTCGACGTTCCCGCGCCCTCCGCGATAGCCCTGACGCCGGACTGCGACAGCTGGCTGGAGGACCGTACGCATCCGGGCCACGCGAAGCGGCCTTCCGCGTCGGGCCGCGGCCGGTACGGGCTGGGCGGCCCGTACCGGCGCCCTGGCCCGGCACGCGGTGCGGGTGCGGGCGGCGTGGCCGCTCCCGTCCTCGTCATCGGCTCGCCCTTCCTGTGGTGGATGCGCGTCGCCGAGCTGCGCGCCGTGCTCGCCCCGGTCGTCGCCGGTACGGGGCCCGCCGCGCACCCGGACATAGCCGCGGCCCGTCGCCTCGTACGGGGCCTGGACGCGGCCGTCGCGGTCACGTCCCGTCCCGGCACCGGGCCGATACGCCGCGTGGCACTCGCCCTGCCCGAGCGGCTCGCCCGCGTCCTGCTGCGCGCCTGCGGAGAGCACGCCGCGCTGATGGAGCGCGGGGTCGCGACGGCCGCGTCCGAGCGCGCCCAGGAGGTGGACTACGGTCTGCGGATCGTCGCCCAGGAGCAGGTGGGCCTGGCGTACGCGGGGTGGGACCGGTTGCTGACCCGGGTCGCGCTGCCCGCCTGGCGCATGGGCCGCTGGCCTTCCCGGCTGGACGCCGGTGTGGTCTCCGCCCTCACCGAGCTGTCGCGCCGCGACCGCCTCGCGGAGGGCTTCGCCTCCCGGCTCGGCGAGCGCCCCGCCTGCGATCTGCTCGAAGAGCCGGGCGCGGTGGACGAGGCGGCCTCCCTCCTCGCCGCCCGCCTCTTCCACGGCGGGCCGGCCGATGCCGGACCCGACTGGTCCCCGGTGGACTGGCAGCAGTATCCGGAAGAGGTGGTCGACCGTAAGTGGCGTACGGAAGCGGCCCGGCTGCACCGCGTCCTGGACGGGATGGGGGTACGGCCCGCCGCCCGGTCCGCGGGGACCGGCCGGTCCGGGGGGCCCGCGGGCTCCGCCGGGCCCGCCGACACCGTCGGACCCCTCGGTTCCGTCGGTTCCGTCGGTTCCGTCGGGTTCGCCGGGGCGGTGGACTCCCTCGAATCCACCCCCGATCCGGGTCCCAACCTGGCCCGCGTCATGGACCACCTCGCCGGACCCGAGGGCGGCGGCGGTGAGGTCGGCGACGCGCTGGCCGCCGGTATCAGCGCGGAGCTGGCCCGGGAGGAAGCGGTGGCCCCGCCGACCTCGGCCGAGGCCACCGGAGACGCCTTCGCGCTCTGGGGCGCCGACCCGCTGCCCCTCTTCCCCCTCCAGCCGCCCCGTACCGGCCGCGAGCTGCTCGCCGACCACGTGACGGCCATGGTCTGCTGCTCCGCCGTCGACACGGCCGGCGCGGCCCCCGGCCTCGACTGGCTGGACGGCCCGGCCCTCCTGATCGACGGCGAACGCCGCGCCGAGCTGCCCGGCCGGGTCCTCAGCCTGGTCGAGGACGGCGACGCGGAGCCGCTGCGCGCGTGGCTGGCGTCGCTGGGCGTCCGACCGGAGAAGCCCGTACGGCTCGTCTGACCCGAGCCCGCCGAGCCCGTACCCGAGCCGCCGCCCCTCCGCCTCGTACCCGAGCCGCCTCTCCGCGTCGTACCCGAGGCAGGGGCCCGAGCCACTCCGGGCCCGAACGCGTACCTGAGGCCACCGCCTCGCACCGGGCCCGGTCCCGCAGCCGAGGCCACCGCCTCGTACCTGAGGCCACCGCCTCGTACTCGGCCCGGTCCCGCAGCCCCGCACCCCGGCCCGAGTCCGGGGCCAGAACCCCGGCCCGAGCCCACCGCCTCGTACTCAGCCCGCAACCCGGCCGCCAACCCGGCCCCCAACCCGGCCCTGAACCCGGCCCGACCCCACCGCCTCGCACCCGGCCCCGACC
>NZ_QQNA01000083.1 GCF_003346515.1 Streptomyces corynorhini | reverse complement strand
GCCCACGGGTAGCGGCCCCCACCTGCCCCGCCCCCTCATCCGGCCTGATCCAAACGAAAGACCCTGGGGCCTCTCGTTTGGATCATGCCGGGCTCGCGAGCCCGGCACCGCGGCCCCGGATCAGTCCTGGGCCGCGGCCAGTTGTTCCGCCAGTACCCGGCGGTCCAGCTTGCCGTTGTGGTTCATCGGCAACTCGGTCCGATGCGTGAACCGGTGCGGCACCATGTAGCGCGGCAGGCGTTCGGAGAGCGCCTGCCGCAGCTGCGCGGTCGGCCGGGCGGTCCCGGTGTACGCGGCCTCCAGCCGCGTCTGTCCGTCCTCGCCGCGCAGGGCCACGACCGCGACCTGGCCGATGCCGTCCTGCTCGCGCAGCACCGCCTCGCTCTCGCCGATCTCCACCCGCTGGCCCATGATCTTGACCTGCTGATCGATCCGCCCCAGGTGGACCAGGACCCCGCCGTCCAGTACCTGGACCAGGTCTCCGGTGCGATACCAGTGTTTCTCGTCGGGGACGAACCGTCCGGCGCTCTCCACGGGCCGCCCAGCGGCGTCCAGGAACCGTCCCCGGTTGTCGTCCTCGTCGAGGTATCCGGCGAACCGCTGCACGCCGCGCAGGCGCAGCTCGCCCGTATCGGAGGGCCTGCCCTCTTCGTCCACGACCTGATGGTCGAGGTGAGGGTAGACGGGACCGATGGGAAGGGTGCCGTTGGCCGTGTGCGGCCAGTCCTCCACCCGGTCCGGGAGCCGGTACTGCGTCGCGAGGATGGTCAGCTCGGTCGGCCCGTACACGTTCTCCAGGGCGCTCCGCGGCGCCGCCGTACGCCAGGCCCTGGCCTGCTGCACCGTCAGCTGCTCGCCGCCGAACAGGCTCCAGCGCAGCGACGGCATCGAGCCGGGGCCCAGACCCCCGGTCAGGTCGGCCATCGTGATCACGGACGGAACCGAGAACCAGTGCGTGATCCCCTCCCGGGACACGAACCTGGCCGGCTTGGGCAGTTCACGCCGGGACGGCACGACCAGCGTGGCGCCCGAGCCCCAGGCGCCGAACATTTCGAAGACGGACGCGTCAAAGGCCAGACCGCTGTTCTGGGCCATCCGACAGCCGGGCCCGAGCGCGTAGCGGTCGATGACGTACCGCAGGAAGGCGTCGAGGCTGCGGTGCGTGACCGGTACGCCCTTGGGGGTGCCGGTGGAGCCCGAGGTGAACAGCGCGTACGCGGTGTCCCCCAGGGGAGCGTCGGCCGGGGGCGGCGTCTCTCCCGCCGCTTCGCCGTCGCGCAGCCGGGCCAGGAGGTCCGCGGACAGGCACAGGACCGGTACGTCCGGCCCCTCCCGCTCCCGCGGCCCTCTCGGCGCCTCCCGCGCCGGGGCGGGGGCCACCAGGTTCAGATCCAGACCGGCGGACCGCGCCATGGCGGCCAGCCGCACCGCGGGGAACGACGAGTTGAGCGGGACCACGGCCGCGCCCAGGCGCAGCACCGCCAGACACGCCGCGTAGGTCAGCGTGCCCGACGCCGTCGTCAGGCCCACCCGACGCGGGGCACGGCCGCCGCACTCGGCCAGGATCTCCCCGGCCAGGAGCCCGGCCAGGCCGTCCAGTTCACGGTAGGTCAGCCGTTCCCCGCCGACCTCCAGGGCGACCAGCTCGCCGTGCTCACGTACCGACGCGGCGAACCAGTCGTACAGGCCGCGCGGCGCACCGGGCCCCCGGCCCGTCATCAGGCGCCCGCCTTCGCCTGCCATATGCGGAGTACTTCGCGCTCCTTGTCAGGGTCGATCCCGAGCGGGATGTCGCCCTGCCGGTAGGGGGTCTCGGACGGGCCGCGCTCGCGCAGCCACTCCCAGGTGTCCGCGACCGTCTCGGCCAGCGGGCGGCAGCGCAGCCCGGCGGCGACTGCCTTGGCGGGGGAAGCCTCCCAGGCGCCCGCCATGGCGGGCTGCTCCAGCGCCCAGAACGGCAGCTCGGTCCAGGGACCGACCCCTTGGTCCATGAGGAAGTCCTCGTCGGCCCAGACCGGTCGCGCCCCGGCCCCGGTCACCCGCGCGCACAGCTCCAGCAGCTCGCCCAGGGTCGTGGTGTCCTTGGGGCCGGTGACCAGGAAACGCCCGGCGGCACTCGCCTCCAGCAGGTCGAGACCGAACACCGCGATGTCCCGGGCGTCGACGAGCTGGACCGTCCGGTCGGACCTGCCCGGCGCGAGGACCTCGCCGCCGCGGGCCGTCCGCTCCAGCCACCACAGCAGCCGTCCGGGCGTCTCGCGCGGGCCCACGATCAGCCCGGGGTTGAGGATGCAGGTGTCGCCCTCGAAGTACTTCTCGACGGCCCGCTCGCACCCCGCTTTGAGCGCGTTGCCCGGCACGTCCTCGACGGCGGCGTCCGGCGGGCAGACGTGACGCGCCGAGCCCTCGTCGACAGGTCCCGCGGGCCAGTCCGCGTAGGCATGGAAGGACGACACGAACAGGTACGTTCCGGCCCGGCCGCTGAGTGCGCGCGCGGACTGTCCGACGGTACGGGGGTGGAAACCGCTGGTATCGATCACCGCGTCCCACGGACCGGCGGCGGCGAGGGCCTCTAAGTCCGTGGAATTCTCCCGGTCGCCACGAAGGTTCTCCGCTCCCTGTATATCCGGTCCTGACTTTCCCCGGTTGAAGACGGACACGTTATGTCCGCGGGCGATTGCCTCCTGCACGAAGGCCCGTCCCAGGAACACCGAGCCGCCAATAACGAGAATCTTCATCATCCCATGATCACGTAACCACCGCGGTTTGACAAGGAGTCAGGAGCGCCGCCGCTGCCCCTCGCCGGCCGGAAACGGATATCCGACCCCGCGCACACCCGTCGGCATCGACGGCCGTTTCCACCCGGATCCCTCGGCCTGATTCCGGAGTGATGGATTCCGGAGCGGTGGATTCCGGAGTGATGGATTCCGGGTTTCGGGTCGGTGCCGCCGGAAGGGCTCGCTGGTGGACATGACCGGTTGTTGTCCGCCGCCGTCAGTTCGCGCCGGAGTCGGTGTCGGCGGGCCCGGTGGCCGAGAGCGCGGCGACGAGGCGTAGTTTCTCGTCGCTGTCGCTGTTTTTGTCGGGGTAGTAGACGACGAGAATGACATCGTCGATGGCGAGCTTGTCGCGGTGGAGGCGGAGTTCGCCGACGACGGGGTGGTTGACCGTGGTGGTGCCCCCGTCGAGACTCCGGACGTCGTGACGGGCCCACAGCGTGCGGAACCGCTGACTCGACAGGGCGAGTTCGCCGACGAGTTCGACGAACCGGGGGTTGTCGGTGTCGTCCCCGATGGTGGTGCGCAGGGTGGCGACGAAATCGGCCGCGGCCTTCGTCCAGTCCTGGTGGAAGGCTTGTTCCTCGGGGTCAAGGAAGAAGGAACGCAGCCGGTTCTCGCCGGGCCGCAGCCGGGGCGAGAGCGCGAGGGCCATGGGGTTGGCGGCCAGTACGTCGAACGCGCGCCCTTCGACGAACGCGGGGATCGGAAGGTGGGCGAGCAGCTCGTGCACCCGCGCCGGTACGTGCTCGGGCCGCTTGCGGCGGGGCGCGCGGGGGCGCGTCGCCGTCAGGCCGAGCAGATACGTCCGCTCGACGTCGTCGAGCCGCAGGACGCGCGCGAGCGATTCGAGCACGTGGGGCGACGGGTTCTTGTCGCGGCCCCGTTCCAGGCGCAGGTAGTAGTCGGCGCTGACGCCGGCGAGCAGGGCGACTTCCTCGCGGCGCAGGCCGGGCACGCGGCGGTTGCCGCCGGGCGGGAGCCCCGCCTGGGCCGGGGTGACCAGCTCGCGCCGGGCACGAAGGTAGCCGCCGAGCCGGTTGCCGGAATCCTCGTCCTTCATACCGACACGGTAATGCGGTGCGCGTGTTCCAGCGGGGGCCCTGTCAGGACCGGGGAAGACTGGAGCCCTGCCACATCCGGGGGACGGCGTCAAGACTGAGGTGGCGCTGTTCCGCGAGGGACGGCGGACATCACCGAACGGGCCACGGGGCCGGAGCCCCGGCGCGCCCTGGATCGAAGGGAAGATCTCATGGATCTCTCCAACCGCACCGTTCTCATCGTTGGCGGCACCTCGGGCATCGGACGGGAGCTGGCCCGCCGGTTCGCCGCGGCGGGCAGCACCGTGGCCGTCGGCGGCCGTACGTCGCGGGCGCTCTCGGAACTCGCCGCGGAAGGCATCGGCGCCGTCAGCGTCGACGTCACCGACAGCGCCTCCGTGGCGGCGGCGCGTGACGCCGTGCTCGACCGTTACCCGGAGCTGGACACCGTGGTGACGATGTCGGGCGTCATGCTCGTCGAGGACCTGCGCGACCCCGCGCACTTCGAGGCGGCGGAGACGACGATCGGCACCAACCTGCTCGGCACCATCCGGGTCATCGACGCCTTCACCCCGCACCTCGTCCGGCGGGGCGCGGGCACCTTCATCACGGTCACGTCAGGCATCGCCTTCCTGCCCTTCCCGCCCATGCCCACCTACGCCGCCTCGAAAGCCGCGGTGCACGCCTACTCCGAGGCGCTGCGCGCACAGCTCGACGGCACCGGCGTCGGGGTCGTCGAACTCGTCCCCCCGGCCGTCGCCACCGGGGGCCAGGAGAAGCGGAACCCACACGCGCTGCCGCTCGACGGCTTCGCCACCGAGGTCATGCGCCTGCTCTCGGCGGAGCCGACCCCGCACGAGATCCTCGTGGAGGGGGTCCTCATGCACCGCTGGGCCGAGCGCGACGGCACCTACGACGACCTTGTCGCACAGCGCTCCCGGGCCCTGTCCCTGCTCCCCGGCCGCGAAGGGGCGCAGGCGCAGGCGCAGCCCCAGGCGGGGGCGGAGCCGGAGAAAGAGGCGGGGGAGGAGTAGTGGCGCCCGGACCCGGTCGGCCCGACCCGCTCAGCGCGGTTCCGTCAACGCCGTGCGTACGGTCGTCAGGATGTCCTCGGAGAGCGGGGAGCCCTTGGTGGCGCGGGCGAGGACGAGCGCGCCGAGCAGGGCGCACAGGCGGGTGATGCCGTCCTCGTCGTCCTCGGTGGCGAGCCGGTCGGCGAACCTGCCCACTCCCTCGGTGTAGACGCGGTGGGCCTCGCGGTCCCCCGGTACGCGCGCCATGTCCGTGACGAGCGCGGCCACGGGGCATCCGTCCGCCATGTTGTCGCGGTGCTCGACGGAGAGGTACGCGTCGATCAGGGCCCGCTGGGCCGCGGCGGGCTGCCCGGCGTACTGGGCGAGTCCGTCCTGCTGGAGCCGGGCGAGTTCACCGAACGCGTGCGCGGTGGCTTCGTCGACGAGCGCCTCCTTGGAGGCGAACTGCTTGTAGAAGCCGCCGTGGGTCAGCCCGGACGCCTTCATCAGGTCCGCGACGCTGACGTGGGTGCCCTGCTCCCTGAACAGCCGGGAGGCGGTCTCCACGACCCGTCGGCGGTTCTCCCGCGCCTGCGCCTGCGATACGCGGCCCATGAGCCACCTCCTTGTCCTCGCCGGATCGGCCGGATCTGTCGGATCTGCCGGATCGGTCGGATCTGCCGATTCGCCGGATGTCGTTTGACATCTATCGTAGGTCAGGTTTTAGATTGTGGTTGTAATCTAATTGAGCGGGTGGCCGGACGGGCGCCCACGACATCGGGAGCGGTCATGGAACTGAAAGACGCCGTCGCGGTCGTCACCGGCGCCAACCGGGGACTCGGCAGAGAGCTGGCCGCCCAGCTCGTGGCGCGCGGAGCCAAGGTGTACGCGGCGGCCCGCCGCCCCGGGACGGTGGACCTGCCGGGCGTCGTCCCGCTGCGGCTGGACGTGACGGACGAGGAGTCGGTCCTGGCCGCTGCCCGCACCGCGTCCGACGCGACGCTGCTGGTGAACAACGCGGGTATCTCGAACGCCACGTCGCTGATCACGGGCGGCCTGGCCGCGGTACGCCTGGAGATGGAGACGAACTTCTTCGGCCCGCTCGCCGTGACCCGGGCCTTCACCCCCGTCATCGAGGGCAACGGCGGCGGCTCCGTACTCAACGTCCTGTCCGTCCTGTCCTGGCTGCACCCCGCCGGTCTCGGGTCCTACGCCGCGACCAAGGCCGCCGCCTGGGCGCTGACCGACGCGGCCAGGGAGGAGCTGGCGCCGCGCGGCATCACCGTCTCGGCGCTGCACGTCGGCTACATGGACACCGACATGGCCGCGCACGTCCCCGCCGACCAGAAGGCCGACCCCGCCGAGGTCGCCGCGCAGGCCCTGCGCGGCATCGAGACCGGCCTGCCCGAGATCCTCGCCGACGACATCACCCGGCAGGTCAGGCAGGGCCTGCCCGCCGCGCCGCGCGCGGCGTGAGGCGCGGACCGGCCTCCGCCGCCCCGGCCTCTGCCGTCCCGGCCTGCGCCGTCCCCGCCCGGCCCCTTCGAAAGGACGCCTGATGCGTTACCTGACCTTCGGACACCGAAGCGGACTGCGCGTGTCCGAGTACGGGCTCGGCACGGCCAACTTCGGCACCGGCTGGGGCGCCGGAGCCGAGCCGGACGAGGCCCGCCGCGTCTTCGACCGGTTCGCCGAGGCGGGCGGCACCTTCCTCGACACGGCGGACTCCTACCAGTTCGGCGAGTCGGAGGAGCTGACCGGGAAGTTCGTCGCCGCCGACCGGGACCACTTCGTCCTGGCCACCAAGTTCTCCCTCGGGTCCGCGTCCCGGCCGAGCGTCTCCAGGACGGGCAACAGCCGCAAGACCATGGTCGCCTCGGTGGAGGCCGGGCTCAGGCGCCTGGGCACCGACTACATCGACCTGCTCTGGGTGCACTTCCCCGACGGACTCACGCCCATGGAAGAGATCCTGCGCGGCCTCGACGACCTGGTGAGTTCCGGCAAGATCCACCATGTCGGCCTGTCCAACTTCCCCGCCTGGCGCGTCTCCCGGGCCGTGACCCTCGCCGACTGGAAGAACTGGGCCCCCGTCGTGGGCGTCCAGAACGAGTACAGCCTCGTCGAGCGGACCGCCGAGCGCGAGCTGCTGCCGATGGCCGAGGGCCTCGGACTCGGCGCCGCCCTGTGGTCCCCGCTCGGCGGCGGACTCCTCACCGGAAAGTACCGCCACAGCGCCGAAGGACGGCTCAGCGACCTGGGGAAGGTCATCCACACGGAGAGCACCGGCCAGAAGACCGCCGTCGTCGACGCCGTACTCGCCGTCGCCGAGGAGACCGGTGCGACGCCCGCGCAGGTGTCGGTGGCCTGGGTGCGGGAGCGGGCCGCCCGGTCCACCACCGCCCTCGTCCCGATCATCGGGCCGCGCGGCCTCACCCAGCTCGACAGCTACCTGGACGCGCTCGACCTCCGGCTGACCCCCGAGCAGTACGCCCGGCTCTCCGACGTCAGCGACGTACCCCTCGGAGTCCCCCACGAGGCGAACGCCCTCACCCTGGACGCCGTCCGGGGCGGCGCCGCCGACCGCGTCACCGCCCCGGCCGCGCCGGTGGCCTGACCGGGGAGACCGCCGACGCGACGAGGTGGGGGGCGGGCCCGGAGCGGTCACGCCCGGAGCAGTGCGGCCACGTCCGCCGCCGACCAGCGGCCCGCCGCTCCCGGGCGGCCCGCGAGGTACGCGGCCACCCGCCCGACGGGCCAGCCGTGGGCGCTGATCAGCCCCTGCGCGAGGTGGCGCAGGTACGCCCCCGAAGGCGCGTTCCCCGGCACATCGGCGCTCGCCCAGGGCGCGGTGAACGTGAGGACGGGCCTGCCGTCCAGGTGGCCGGGGCAGACGAGCGTCTCGTAACGGCCCGGCCCGTGGCGGGCCCGGCCCCGGGCGAGGACTTCCCGCAGGTCGAGGTCCTCGCCCGGCTCCCGGTACATCTCCTGCGCCGCGATGTCGGCGAACTGCGCGACCGTCAGCAGGTAGGCGTGCGCGGGCGTCTCCCCGTCCGCGTCCGGGTCGTAGAAGGCCCGCCCCCCGGTCCACACCGCCGATTCGGTGGCGAAGTAGAGCAGGCCGGGCAGGGTCACGGGCCGGGAGCCGGCCGGTGGTCGCGGGTCACGGCACCCGGGGCAGGTACGGCTGGAGCCCGGCGGCCGGCCGCCCGCGAGGTAGTAACGCAGCCGCTCGGCGTGCATGTTCGACCCGTACGCCGCGTACCAGAGGCGGGGCGCCGCCCGGCCGAACTCGTCCGTCCCCATGCCCTCAGTGTGCGTCGCCCACCCGCTGCCGTCCGTGATCACCACCCGGCGGCGGCACCTCCACGCGTGCGGCACCAGGGGGCGAGCGCCCCGGCTCCTGGCGGGCCGACCCGGCCCGCCCCCGCGAGACGCCCCCCGGCGATCCACGCGTCGAACGTCTGCCGCGTCAGCGGGCCCCCTCTCCGTTCCCGCGTCTCCGCACTTCTCTCCGCTGTGCGTTCACGCCGATTCCCGCGGATGCCTGAATAGATTTCGCACTGGAAAGCGAATATCCGGGAGTCGTGGCGACAAGTAGGCCACTCCATAACCCGGTCGAGTGACGCGGGCTCACGGATATTCTCCACCGGCCACTACTGTGCCGGAACATGACCACTACCAACACCGCGTCGAACAGCGCCCAGTACGCCTCCCAATTGGGCACTCTCTCGGTGATCCCCTGGACCAGCGACCCGGCCGAAAGCGAACGCGGCGCGCCCTATCTGCTCGCCTATTCGCTCGGTGACGGGCGGGGCGGCCCCGGGGTCGTCGAGGGTGCCATGAGCGCCGTGCTCGCCGAGGTCGGTCTGACGCCCGGCACCGAGGTGGTCGACGCCGCCGATACGCCCGGTGTGTCGATCAAGCTGCTGGTGGAGGCGGGCCGCGCCGTGCTCACGATGCCGTACCTCAACGCGCAGTGCCCCGTGCCCCCGGAGTGGGAGCGGGACGCCAGGGAGACCGGCAAGGTCTACTTCGTGGTCGCCACCCGGCCGTGGGCCGAGGCGGTGCCGGGCAGGCCGGTCACCGAGGACCAGCTGCGCGCCTTCGCGGGCGACCCGGAGATGCTCGCCTCCGCCGCGCACTGCCTGCTGCCGGTCCGCAGCCTGCGCGGCTGAGGCCCTGGTCCGGCGGGCACGGGCGACTCCGACCGGCGCGGTCGACACGACCGACCCGGCGGGCACGGCACAGGCGTGCGCACAGAGAACAGGCACAGAGAACAGGCACAGAGAACAGCGAGAGGAGCGGACGTCGTGGCGACGACCTTGATCGAGGACGCGGCAGCCGAGGAGACCGCGGACGGCGTCGGCGGTGCACGGGGCGGCAGCCGGGCGTTCGCGCTGTTGCTGATCATCACGGGCGCGGCGGGAGTGCTGGCCGCCTGGGTGATCACCATCGACAAGTTCAAGCTGCTCGAAGACCCGAACTTCACGCCGGGGTGCAGTCTCAACCCGGTGGTGTCGTGCGGGAACATCATGAAGAGCGCGCAGGCGTCGGTCTTCGGTTTCCCCAATCCGATGCTGGGGCTCGTGACCTACTCGGTGGTGGTGTTCGTCGGGGTCGGGCTGCTGGCGGGGGCGCGTTACCGGGGCTGGTTCTGGCGGGGGCTGCACGCGGGGACGCTGTTCGGGGTCGGGTTCTGCACGTGGTTGCAGTACCAGTCGCTGTACAGCATCAACTCGCTGTGCCTGTGGTGCTGCCTCGCCTGGGTCGCCACCATCGTCATGTTCTGGTACGTCACTTCCCACAACATCCGGGCCGGGCTGCTGCCCGCCCCCGACTCCGTGCGCGGGTTCCTGGACGAGTTCACCTGGACGCTGCCCGTGCTGCACGTCGGGGTCGTCGGGATGCTGATCCTCACGCGCTGGTGGGACTTCTGGATCAGCTGACGCCGACGGGACCGGGCCGCTCACCCGGCCGCCCGCCCGCCCCTCAAGGTCCGTGGCGCAGGACCATGAGGGGCGGTGGCGGTTCGGGGCCAGGGTCGTTTCGTACGGATCAGGCCCGGTCGGCGAGGCGCGGTGCCAGGGCCCGCGAGCCCGGCATGAGCCAGACGAAAGCCCCTGGGCCCTGTCTTCGAAGCAGCGCCGTCCGCCCGTCGACCGGGCGGGACTTCGCGGATACGCCCTAGATGAGTAAGTCCGAAGTCCCGTCTGCCCGGGAACGTCTGGCACGCACGCTCGCTGCGTTGCCGAAATGTCCTAGTAGCTCCGCTACGAGGACACTCCGGCGCCTTGCGATCGCACCCGCCAGACGCCCCCGGGCCCGCCCTGCGGGCGGACGACGCTACTTCGGACTTACTCATCTAGTTGCCGACGGGGAGTCCGCCGAGGAGCTGACCGCCGCCCTGCTGCTGAGGCTTGTTGAGCGCGTTGGCGACCTCGTTCACCGAGTGGAGGACGGAGCCCTTGCGCTCGGTGTCCAGCATGTTGCTGTCGAGGGGCTTGGGGTCGCGCAGCCCCTCGCTGAGCAGCTGGTCCACCCCGTTGTTCAGGTTGATCGAGGTCTGGGGCGGCTGACCGGCCGGGGCGGGCGCCGCGGCGAGCGCCGGAGCGGCGGCCGCGCCCAGGGCCAGTACGGAACCGGCGGCGGCGACGACGGTGGCGGCGACCTTCGAGGGCTTCATCGGTGAGTCCTTCTCTCGGATGTCTCTCGGACATCTCGCGGCGTTCCGGAGGTGCGGGCCGGGCAACTCAGCTCCCGCACAGGCAATTTGGCGGAGTTTCCGTCCGCCCTGCCTCGCTATCTGTAACGATTCCCCGGCGTGCCGGAAACTCCGTACCGGGGGAATTCTGGGCAGGCCACCCGAATGAGCGGACGCGAAAGAGCCGCCCCGCCCCAGAAGGGCAGGACGGCTCTTTTGTGTGAAGCCGACGGCTAAAGGCGTCAGTTGTTGACGCAGACGTTGCCGAACGCCGGGTTCAGGATGCCGATGACGTCGATGGTGTTGCCGCACAGGTTGATCGGGACGTGCAGCGGGACCTGGACGACGTTGCCGGACAGGACACCCGGGGAACCGACAGCCGCGGCCTCCGCGCCGGAGTCGGCGAAAGCGGCGCCGGAGGCACCGGCGACGGCGGCGGCGGCCGCGGCGGAGAGAACGACGGCCTTGGCGATACGCGACATGGGGAAGGGCTCCTCGGTCGTTTGGAGAGGGCATAAGCGCCGGGCGCGATTGCCCGACTCATGCATCAACGCCGCCCGCGCCCGGAGGTTGCGGGCCCGAACGGGTGAATCCGCGCTCCCGGTGCCCCCGGTGGGCACGTTCCGGCCGATCTCCTGGAGCCCGATCGGCCCCGCGGCGCCCTCGTCAATGTTTAACGGGCAGCCCGTCATATACGTGCAACTGTACGTTCAGCAGGTTTCAGCGCGTCTGGCGTGATTTTCACTCCGCGCTCTGTAATGGTGCCTTCTGGTTTCGGTCTTGGAGGCGGAGAGCCCGTATGCGGAATTCGGTGTTTCTTGCTGTGGGTCGCGGTGTGCTGTGCGTGCTGGCCGCACTCACGCTGTCCGCCGCCGGGTACCCGGCGGCGCCCCCTTCCCCTGCCGGGGCGGACGGCGAGCCCCGGGCCGCCGCCGAGGAGCGGTCCCGTATCCCGTTCACCCGCCGCTTCGACGCGGTGCAGCACGGCGGCATCGTACGGGCGGCCAACGCGGCCGTCGGCTGCCGCGCCGAGGGACCGGGCGCCGACCCGGCCTGCGCGGCGGCGCGGGACGGCGGGAACGCGGCCGGCCGGCAGTTCGACATGGGCTACGCGGACGTCGACGACGACCCGCGCACCTACAACTCCACCCGCGCCGAACTCCGCCTCCCCGACCGGGCCCGCGTCAACTACGCGCGGCTCTACTGGGGCGCCAACCTGCGCGTGGGCGAGCAGAAACCGCCCGCCGACAGCGGCCGGGTGCTGTTCGCCGAGCCGGGCGGCCAGTACAAGGAAGTGCTGGCCGACACTCCGATCGGACACCGGGCCGGGGGCGGCGCCGACGCGTTCCAGGCGTCGGCCGATGTGACGGCGCTCGTGCGCGACAGCGGTCCCGGGATGTACACGGTCGCCCAGATCAACGTCGCGATGGGGCGGTCCGCCGTCGGTGCCTGGGGCGGCTGGACCCTCGTCGTCGCGTACAAGAAGGACGACGCCCCGCTGCGCCGCCTCTCGGTCTGGGACGGGTTCGAGGCGCTCGACGCGCGCCACCGGGAGGTGGGCGTCGATCTCGGCGGACCGCGCGTCGCGGCGCGGGCCGGCGGCCGGCTGGGCGTGGTCGCGTACAACGGCGCCCGTGGCGTCAAGGGTGACGCGCTCGCGGTCGAGACCGGTAACGGCAAAGGCGTGTTGCTCGGCAATAAAGACAACCCTTCGGATGATGTGATGAATTCCAGCATCACGGACTTCGATTCCGGCCCGATCAAGCGCCGACCCGCGTACCTCAACACCCTCGGATACGACTCGGACGTATTCGACCTGCGTGGTGCGCTGGCTTCCGGTGCCGACCGGCTTAGCGTTCGAATCAGCACCGAGAAGAACCCCCTCTGGATCGGCGTGCTTTTCGCAGAGGCGGACGTGCGGTATTGAGCGCGCGCTCGTCCCGCGGACCCGGCGTACTCGGCGCGCCCCGCGCCTCGTTTCGCTTCCCCCGAACCCCTTCCCCCGACATCCCTCTCCGACTTCCTCCCGACTTCCTCCCGACGTCCCTCCCGACGTCCCTCCCGCAACTTCCTTGCCTTCGACTTCCTCGCCTTTGTCTCCTTCAGCCCACGAGTGGAAAGAGTCGCGCGTGCCGCCACAACCGGACCGGCCGGGGACCGGCTTCACCGCGCTCCACCTCGTCCAGCCGGTCGAGGGCGGAGTCGCCCAAGTGGTCCTCGACCTCGTCGCGGCACAAGTGGCCGCGGGCGTGAGGGTCGTTGTCGGCTGCCCGGAGGAAGGCCCGCTCGCCCCCGCCGCCGCCCGCCGGGGGGCCGAGGTCCACCGCTGGCGGGCCACGCGCGCCCCCGGGCCCACCCTGGTGCGGGAGGTACGGCAGGCCGCCCGGCTGGTCCGGCTGGTACGGCCCGATCTGCTCCACGCCCACAGCGCCAAGGCGGGACTCGCCGGCCGGCTGGCGGTACGCGGCCGGGTGCCCACCGTGTTCCAGCCGCACGCCTGGTCGTTCGAGGCGGTCGGCGGGCTGACCGGATGGCTGGCCGGGCAGTGGGAGCGACGGGCGGTCCGCTGGACCGACCGGGTGATCTGCGTCAGCGACGCCGAGCGCCGTACCGGCGAGCGCGCCGGGATCGACGCCCGCTGGTCCGTCGTCCGCAACGGCATCGAGGCGGCGCGGTTCGCCCCCGAGGCCGCCGCGCGGGGCGCCGCCCACGCGGGCGAGCGGCTCGCCGACACCGCGCGGGCGCGCGCCGGGCTCCCGGCGCTGGCCGCGCTGCCGCCCGCCACCCCCGTGGTGGTCTGCGTCGGCCGGCTCTGCAAGCAGAAGGGGCAGGACATCCTGCTGCGGGCCTGGCCGCAGGTCGTACGGCGGCTGCCGACGGCGCGGCTGGTCCTCGTCGGCGACGGCCCCGACGCCGCCGCGCTGCGCGGCACGGCGCCGCCCTCGGTGCTGTTCGCCGGTGCCGTGGCGGACACCGTGCCCTGGTACCGGGCGGCCGACCTGGTGGTCCTGCCGTCCCGCTGGGAGGGCATGGCGGTGGCGCCCCTGGAGGCCATGGCCAGCGGCCGGGCCGTCGTCCTCAGCGATGTGGACGGCGCGCGCGAGTCCCTGCCGCCCGGCCGCGAGGAGGTCTGCCTCACCCCGCCCGAGGACCCTGCCGCGCTGGCCGCGGCCCTGAGCGCCCTGCTCCACGACGCCCCGCTGCGCGAAGCGATCGGCCGTCAGAGCCGGCACCACGTACTCAGCACCTACGACGTGCGGCAGACCGCGCGGGCCGTCGCGGACGTGTACCGCGAGGCGGCGGGCGGGCCGCGCACCGAGCGCAGGGAGCCGATTCCCCAGTGACCACGGAAAGCACCAGCGTCCCGCCGCCGTCCGGGCGGGCGAGGACGGCGCGCACCGCCGGGCACACCGTCCCCGGGCACACCGGCGCCGGGCACACCGTCCCCGGGCACCCGGCGTCCGGGCACCCGGCACCCGCTCACCCCGCGCACGCGGACGGCGGACAGACGGCCCTGGGGCAGGCGGTACGGGGCAGGGCCGCCGTGGGGCGCGTCTCCATCGCGCCGCCCCGCGACACCCGGGACCTGCCCGACCGCGTCGTGCCGCCCGCCCGTCGGCGCCCGGCGGGCGGCGCCGCGCGCTTCGGGGCGCCCCTCGTGGCGGCGGACGCGCTGGCCGCGCTGGCGGCCACCGCCGTCCTCACCGCAGGGCAGCGCGCCCCCGCCCTGCTCGTCCCGCTCGTCGGCTGCGTCCTCGCCCTGAACGCGCTCGCGGGGCTCTACCGCCCCGGCGCCGTCCAGTCGGGGCTCGGCCGGCTGCCCGCGCTCGCCGCCAGGATCGCGGCGGCCTGGTGCGCGGTCGCCGCGCTGCTGGCCGCGCTGGCACCTGCGAACGCGCTGAGCCTGCGAGCCCTGTCGAGCGCCGTCGCCGTACAGCTCGCCGTCTCCTGCGGCTGCCGCTCGCTCGTCCACGCCGGGCGCCGCGCCTCGGCCCGCGACCGGCTCGGCTCCGCCCTGGTCGTCGGCGCGGGGGCGCCCGCCCGGCGGCTGACCGCGCTGCTCGCCCAGCACCCGGAGTACGGCCTGCGGCCCGTCGGCGTCGCCTCACCTGCGGCGCTCGCCCGGAGCGGCGCCGCGCCCGGCCGCCCCGGCGACCCGCACGCCGCGGCGGACGCGGGCGGCGTGCGCCTGGCCAAGGCCGGGACCAGGGACGGCGCCACCCCGGCGGAGGCGCCCGCCCTGCCCGTACTGACCACCACCGAGGAGATCCACCGCGCCGTCATCCAGAACGGCGTCAGGGACGCGCTGTTCATCGACTGCGACGCCGAGACGGCCACCCGCTCCGACCCGGCCGACCTCGTCTCGCTGTTCCACGCGTACGGCTGCGCCACCTGGTTCGTCTCCACCGGCCCCCTGCCCGCGCGCCTCGCCACCGTGCCCGCCCCCATGGAGCGCCATCTGTGGGGGTTCGGCTACCACCGGGTGGCGCCGCCCGCCGCCGGGGGCCGCCACCGGGGCGCCCTGGCCAAGCGGCTGTTCGACCTGCTGCTCGCCGCGCCCGTCCTGCTGGCCGTCTCGCCCGTCCTGCTGCTCTGCGCGCTCGCGGTCCGGCTCTGCGACGGCCCCGGCGTGCTGTTCCGCCAGGAGCGCGTCGGACAGCACGGCCGCCCCTTCACCCTCCTGAAGTTCCGTACCCTGCGCCCCTTCGACGAGAAGGAGTCGGCCACCCGCTGGAACATCGCGGGCGACTTCCGGATGAGCGCGGTGGGCAACCTCCTGCGCCGCACCTCGCTGGACGAACTGCCCCAGCTGTGGAACGTCCTGCGCGGCGACATGAGCCTGGTCGGCCCCCGGCCGGAACGGCCCTTCTTCGTCGCGAACTTCAGCAAGACCCACCCCGGATACGCGGCCCGGCACCGGATGCCCGTCGGCATCACCGGCCTCGCGCAGGTCCACGGGCTGCGCGGGGACACCTCCATCGAGGAGAGGTCCCGCTTCGACAATCACTACATCGACCACTGGTCGTTGTGGCAGGACGTGTGCATTCTGGTGCGAACCGCTCTCTCCCTCGTCCGCCCGGCGGGCAGCTGATGGCCATGTCCGAGGCCCTCGGCCTCCGCCCCCACCCGGCCGCGCCGCCGTACCGGGGCCGGACCGTGCCGTTCCCGGGCGTGCCGCCGACCGCCACGTCGCGCCGGGCCGCGCCGCTGCTGCCCGCCGTGGCGGTCGTCGCGCTGCTGGCCGTACCGTCCGCGCCCGCGGGGGACGGTACGGCCGGGTCCGGGGGCGCGGCCGACGCGGCGTCCGCGCTGCTCGTCCTGTACTGCCTGGTGCGCGTCCTGCGCGCGCGGGCCCGCCCGTTGACCCGTACGGCCGCGCTCGTGCTCGGGCTGCCGGTGCTCGGCGTGAGCGTCGCCGTGCTCACCTCGGACGACGCGGTGGCCGCGCTGCCCGGGATGGCGCGCTACCTGCAGATCTTCGTGCTGGTCCCGGCCGCGCTGCTGCTCCTCGTACGGGACCGGTGGGACTTCCGCTTCCTCGGCGGGTCCGTGGTGGCCCTCGCACTGGTCCAGGGCGCGATCGGCGTCGTCCAGTACCTGACCGGAACCGGCGCCTCCTACCGGGGCGAGGACATCCGCGCGGTCGGCACCTTCGGGCCCACCGACGTGATGGGCATGGCGACCGTCGTGGCGTACGGACTGGTCATCGCCGTCGGATTCGCCCTGGGCGCCACCGACCGCTCGCCACGCGGACAGCGCGCGGCGGCCCTCGTCTGCGCCGGGCTGCTGACCGTACCCCTCGTGCTCTCCTTCAGCCGGGGCGCGTGGATCGCCACGGCCGTGGCCGTCGGGCTGCAACTGCTGCTCTCCGGACCGCGCAGGGCCGCCGTCGCCGTACTCACCGCCGGGGCGCTCGGTGTGGTGCTCGTCGGCGGCCTCGGCCTCGGCTCGCAGCTGGTCACCGACCGGCTCGGCTCCATCGCCCAAGTCACCGACGCGCCCGACCAGTCCGTCACCGACCGCTACACCATGTGGGCCGCCGCCACCGACATGTGGCGCACCCGGCCGGTCACCGGCGTCGGGCTGAAGGGCTTCCCCGCCCACCGCGACAGCCACGCCTCGCTGGCGCTGTCCTCGGGCAGCGACACGGCGGGCGCGGGACTCGGCTTCCAGCGTCAGCCGCTGCTCTCCCCGCACAACATGTATCTGCTCGTCCTCAGCGAGCAGGGGCTGCTCGGCGTCCTCACCCTGGTCGGCGGCTGGGCCGCGCTGCTCCTGCGCACCCTGCGCGGGCCGCGCGGCGCACGCACCCTGCGCGGGGCCGGTACGGACTGCGGGCTGGTCGTCACCGGGCTGCTGGTCTGGCAGCTGGTGGACTTCGGGTACGCGGACATCGGCGGCCCCTCGACCGTCCTGACCGCCGTGATGCTCGGACTGGCGGCGGCGTGGGCGCTGGGAGGCGTCCAGGCCGACGTCCGGCCCCGGGCCGCGGACCCCGCTCGGAACGGGACGGTCGGCACATGACCGGTACGAGGCAGTCGCCGCCTCCGCAACCACCCCCTCAGCCGCCCCCGCCGACCTCCGCGCCCCCGGCACGGACCGCGCCCCCGGGCGGCGGCTCCGGGGCAGCCGGGGCACCGGCCGCGGACCCGGGCCCTTCCGGGCGGTTCCTCGCCCGCGCGGCGTTCCTCACCGCGCTGCTCACCGCGGCCGGTTCGGTCCTCGGGCTCCTGCGGGACCAGACCATCGCGCACTTCTACGGCGCGGGCCCCGACACCGACGCCTTCCTCGTCGCCTGGACCGTCCCCGAGGTCTCCGCCACGCTCCTCATCGAGGACGCCATGGCGCTCATCCTCGTCCCCGCCTTCAGCCTGGCCCTGGCACGCCGGGCCGTGCGCCCCGCGCCGGAGCCCGACCCCGTACGGCAGCTGACCCGCTCGACGCTGCCCCGGCTGTTCCTCGCCCTCGGCGTCGTCGCCGCCCTGCTGGCGCTGGCCGCGCCCTGGGCGGTGGCCGTGCTGGCCCCCGGGCTGCCGGAGACCCGGCTCGCCGTCGACTGCACCCGGCTGACGGCCACCTCGGTCTTCACCTACGGTCTCGCCGGGTACTTCAGCGCCGCCCTGCGGGCGCACGGCAACTTCGTGGCGCCCGCCGCGATCTACGTCGCCTCCAACATCGGCATCATCGGCACGATGCTCGCCGTACGGGACCGGGGCGGCGTCCAGGTCGCGGCGGCCGGGGTCGGCGTCGGCGGCGTCCTCATGGTGCTCATCCAACTGCCCTCGCTCTGGCGCAGGCTGACGGAGCACACCGTGGGCCGGGGAGCGGAGCCCGAGCCGGGCCGGGCCGCCCCCGGGGCGGCCACCGTCGCGCCCGTGGCCCTCGGACTGATCGCGCCCGTCATCGCCTTCGCGCTCAGCCGCCAGTCCCAGGTGCTCATCGAACGGTTCCTCGCCGCGCCGCTGCCCGCCGGGGCGATCTCGCACCTCAACTACGCGCAGAAGGTCGCGCAGATCCCGATGACGCTCTCCCTGATGCTCTGCACGGTCACCTTCCCCGTGGTGGCCCGCGCCATGGCGGCGGGCGAGACCGACCGGGCGCGGCGGCGCGTCGAGCGGGATCTCGCGCTGGCCGCGATGATCGTGCTGGTGGGCGCCGCCACGATCATCGCCTGCGCGCCCCAGTTCATCGAAGTCCTCTTCCAGCGAGGCGAGTTCACCGCCGCCGACACGGCCGCGACCGCCGCCGTGATGCGCGTGTACGCGCTCGGTCTGCTGGGCCACACCCTGGTCGGGGCGCTCGTACGCTGCTACTTCTCGGCCGCGCGCCCGCTGTGGTTCCCCGCGCTCGCCATGGTCGTCGGACTGGTGCTGACCAACGTCGCGGGCGCCCTCCTGATGCAGGTCTGGGGAGTCCTCGGGATCGCCGCCGCCAACGCCCTCGGCATCACCACCACCGCCGCCCTCATGCTGCGCGGCCTCTCCCGCCACAGCATGGCCCTCGACGCCCGGTCCACGGTCGGCGGCCTGGCCAAACTCAGCGCCGCCGCCGCGGCCTCCACCGGCGCCGGATGGCTCTGCGGAGTTCTCGTCGACTCGCCCCCGGCGGGCGCCGCCTGCTCCTGCGCCGTGATCGTCGCGGTCTTCCTCGTCATCGCCCGCGCCCTGCGGGCCCCCGAGATCGACACCGTCCTCCGCCCCGTCTCACGAAAGCTCGCGCATGCCCGCTGACATGGTCCGGCCCGGCCCCCTGTGGGCCCTCATGTACCACTCGGTGGCCGACCCCACCGACGACCCCTACCGGGTGACGGTCTCGCCCGGCCGGCTCGAACGGCAGCTGCGCTGGCTGCGCCGCCGGGGCCTGACCGGCGTCTCCATGGACGAGCTGCTGCGCGCCCGCGCCGCGGGACGCGGCGCCGGACTGGTGGGGCTGACCTTCGACGACGGCTACGCCGACTTCCTGGAGAGCGCCGTCCCGCTGCTGCACCGGTTCGGGTTCACCGCGACGGTCTTCGTGCTGCCCGGCCGCTTCGGCGGCACCAACGAATGGGACGGCCTCGGCCCCCGCAAGCCCCTCCTCACGGAGGACGGCGTCCGGGCCGCCGCGGACGCCGGGATGGAGATCGGCTCGCACGGGCTGCGCCATACCGACCTCACCACCGCGGACGACGCGCTCCTCGCCCGGGACACCGCGCACAGCCGCGCGCTGCTGCGCGACCTGACCGGCCACGAGGTGGCGGGCTACTGCTACCCGTACGGGACGGTCGACGCGCGCGCCGTCGCGGCGGTACGGGCCGCCGGATACGCGTACGCCTGCGCCATCAGCCCCGGCCCGCTGACCGGCGTGCTCGCGCTGCCCCGCGTCCACGTCGGCGAGCAGGACACCGGGGCGCGCCTCCTCCTCAAACGGCGGCTGCACCGCTGGCGCCGCGAGCCCGTACCGGCCACCGAGTACGCCGGGTACGCGCCCGTCGGCGCCGGAACGGGCACCCCGTGAAGGTCCTGCACGTCATCACCGGCCTGGGCATCGGCGGCGCCGAGCAGCAACTGCGGCTTCTGCTCCGCCAGTTGCCCGTCGACAGCGACGTCATCACGCTCACCAACCCGGGCGCCGTCGCGGACGGCATCGTCGCCGACGGCGGCCGGGTCACCGACCTCGCCATGACCGGCAACCGCGACCTCGGCGCACTGCCCCGGCTCACCCGGCTCGTCCGGCAGGGACGGTACGACCTGGTGCACACGCACCTCTACCGGGCCTGCCTGTACGGACGGTTCGCGGCCAGGTTCGCGGGCGTGCGGACCATCGTCGCCACCGAACACTCCCTGGGCGCCGTCCAGATCGAGGGCAGGCCGCTGACCGCGAGCGCGCGCGGCCTCTACCTCGCGGGCGAACGCCTGGGCACGGCGACCGTCGCCGTCTCCGCCACCGTCGCACGGCGGCTGGAGCGCTGGGGGGTACGGCCCGACCGGATCCATGTCGTCCCCAACGGCATCGAGGCCGGGCGCTTCGCCTTCGACCCGGCCGCGCGCCGCGCCGCCCGCGCCCGGCTGGGGCTGGCGCCCGACGCCTTCGTGGTCGGTGCGGTGGGCCGGCTGACCGGCGGGAAGCGCTTCGACCGGCTGGTGCGGGCCGTCGCGCGGCTGCCCGGCGCCCAGCTGCTCCTGGTGGGCGAAGGGCCCGAGCGCGGGCGGCTGCTGCGGCTCGCCGAGGAGTGCGGAGCGGCCGGGCGGGTGCTGCTGCCGGGCGCGTGCCAGGACCCGCCGCCCGTGACCCGTACGGGAGCCCCCGGTCCCCACGACCCGCCCGACCTGCCCGCGCTGCTCGCGGCCATGGACGTCTCCGTCTCCACCTCCCACGACGAGGCGTTCGGCCTCGCCTCGCTCGAAGCCCTCGCGGCCGGGCTGCCGGTCCTCTACGTCGCCTGTCCCGCGCTGGAGGACCTGCCCCCGGCGGCGGCGCCCGACGCGCGCCGGATCAGCGGGTCCGTACCCGGACTCGTCGAGGAGCTGGGCCGGTTGCGCTCCTGGCACCAGGAGCGGGCCCGGCTGCCGGTGCCGCCCGCCGTGCGCCACTACGACATCTCCCACAGCGCCGAACAGCTGATGGCCGTGTACGAGCGGGCCGCCCGAGGCCGGGCGGCCCCCATCCGAGAAGTGAGTTGCCCATGACCCAGCAGCCCCGGCAGACGCAGCAGCCCCGGCAGACGCAGCAGACGCAGCAGACGCAGCAGACCCGGCAGAGTCCGCGGAGTCGGCGGAACCGGTGGGCCCGGTTCCCGAAGTTCACCCCCAAAGCCCCGCCCGTGCGGTGGATCGTGCCGCTGGCCGTCACGGTCGGCGCGCTGAGCGGCGGCGCGTACGGCCTGCTCCGCACCCCCGAGTACGCGGCGACGAGCTATGTCGTCGTCGTACCGCTGGACACCTCGGAGCCGGCCGCCGCGCTGGGATTCGCGACGGCCTACGGCCGGGTCGCCCCGCAGCTCGCGCTCATCGGTGACGCGCCGACCTGGGCCGGGGTGCCGGCCGACACGCTCAAGAAGAACGTACGGACGGCGACCTCGCCCGACGCGCCGATGATCTCCGTGACGGCGACCGCGCCCGAGGCGTCCACCGCCGTCGCCATGGCGAACGGCGTCGCCCGCGCACTCGTCGTCAACGGGTCCCAGCTGCAGGGCAGTACGAACGTACGGGTGCTGCAGTTCTCCCGGGCCGTCGAGCCGACCGCGCCGGTCACCCCCTCCGCCTCGCTCGCCGCCCTCGTCGGCGGCTGCGCGGGCGGGCTGCTCGGCGGGCTCGGGCTGCTGGTGCGCCCCGGGCGGCGCCGCGAGGACGCCGGGCCGGGGACGGCCACGGCGACCGGCACCGTACCGGGGCCCGCGACGGCCACCGACGCGGCGCCCTCCGCCGCCCAGCCGCGGTCGGAAACGGTCTGATGGCGTCCCCCACGCGGGCCGGGACCGGCCGGGCCCTGCGCGCCCCGGTCTCCTCCGTACCGGTGTCGGCCCTGCTCACCGCGTCCAGATCGCCGTCCCCGCCGGTCTTCACCACGGAGGTGTGCACGGACACCGCGCGCTTCGCGGCGATCGCCCCGGAGTGGAACGCCCTCTACCGCGCCTCCCGTACCGCCACCCCCTTCCAGAGCCACGCCTGGCTGTACTCCTGGTGGCTGTCGTACGGCACCGGTGGACGCGCGCGCGCCCGGGGGAGGGGCCGGGCGCGGGGCCTGACGCACGGACGGCTGCGGGTGGTGCTCGTCCGCAGACGGGGGGAGCTGGTCGCGGCGGCGGCCCTCATGCGGTCCCACCGGCCGGTGCCCGTCCTGGTGCCGCTCGGCGGCACCATCTCCGACTTCTCCGACGTCCTGCTGGACGAGAGCCGCACCGGGGAGGAGGTCGCCGCCTGCGCCGACGCGCTGACCGACGCGCTGGCGGAGCTGGCCCGCACGGCGGTGATCGACCTGCGCGAGGTACGGCCGGGAGCCGCCGCGGAACAGGTGCATGCCCGCTGGAAAGGGCCGCAGCGGCGGCTCGCCGACTCGATCTGCCTCGAACTGCCCGCCGTGCCGATGGACGGGCTGCTCGCCAGGCTGCCCGCCTCGCGCGCCCAGCGCTTCCGCGCGAAGCTGCGCAAGCTCGACGCGCTCGGCGTCGAGGAGCGCGCCGTGCCCGCCGACGAGGTCCCGGCCGCCGTCTGCCGCATGCTGGAACTGCACCGGCGGCAGTGGGAGGGGCGCGGGGTCACCCCCGAACACCTCAGCGCGCGCTTCGCCGAACACCTGACCCGCTCCGCGCGGTCCATGGTCGCCAGCGGCGACGCCCGGCTGACCGAGTTCCGGCTCGCGGGCGCGGTGGTCGCCGCCGACCTCACCCTGATGTCCGGCGGGCTGGCGGGCGGCTATCTGTACGGGGCGGACCCGGCGCTGCGCGCGCGCAAGGTGGACGTGGCCACCATGCTGCTGCGCGGCGGGGCAGGGGAGAGCGGCGGGAGCGGTCGCGCGACGCTCAGCATGCTGCGCGGCAACGAGCCGTACAAGCACCACTGGCGCCCGGAGACGGTCCGCAACCAGCGGCTGCTGCTCGCCGGGCCCGCCCTCGCCCCCTCGCTGTGGCTGCTGCTGGCGCGGGCGGCGGGGCGGGAGCGGGCGGCGGCGCTCGTCAAACGGCTGCGCGGCACGGAAGGCGGCGACAAGCGATGACCTGCCGCCGCCTTCCGCGCCGTGCTCAGTGACGTGGCGTCACCGCGACCGGTGCCCGAACCAGTCGAGCCGCACACAGACCCTGCCGCCGAGCCACTTCTCGATCCACGCGCCGAGCGGGATCGGGGTGCAGTCACGCGGGGGAGTGGTCGGGGACGGCTCCGGCGTCGGCTCCCGCGTCGGCTCCGGCTCCTGCGTCGGCTCCGGTGTCGGCTCCGGTGTCGGCTCCTGCGTGGGCGGGAGAGTGGGCTTCGGGGTCGGCGTGGGCGTGGGCGTCGGCTCGGGCTCCTGCTTGTACAGCGCGGAACGGAACACCTTCGACGACTCGGGATTCTTGTCGCACTGCCAAATACCGTGCGGGCAGTAGTCCGTGACGGTGTTGTACAGCGGCCTGTACGTGTCCATCCACCGGAGCATGCGCCGCATGTATTCGGGATTGTCACCGTTGCGGAAGAGGCCCCACTCCGGATAGGAGATAACCTTTCCGTGTGCAGCGGCGAAGTCCACGTGGTCCTGGAGCCCGTACGGCTCATTCACCTGTTCGTCAAAAGTACGGCCGGGCGGCTGATCGTAGGAATCCATGCCGATGATGTCGACGACGTCGTCGCCGGGATAGCACGTGGTCCACGGAACGGCGTCCCGTCCGCGATTCGGGGCGAAGTCGAAACGGAACTTCTGCCCCGGCACGGCGCGCATCGCGGTGACGACGCTGCTCCAGTATTTCTTCCACGCCTGCGGATCGGGCCCGCAACGATGGGTGTACGTGGTGCCGTTCATCTCCCAGCCCAGCACGATCACCGTGTCGGGGACACCGAGGTCCACCAGCCGGCGCGCGAGCGTCGTGAAGTGGCCGTCGTACCGTCCGGCCGCGCCTTTGCGCAGCTCACGGCGGACGACCCGGTCGGACACCCGCCCCTCGTTGCGCTCCAGCATGGGCACGTTGAGGACGAACATCCGGTCGTCCTCAGCCTTGCGCCACGCGGCCCAGTCCTCCAGGAAGTCCGGGCTGCCCTCGATGTTGGACCACACGTCCCCGGGGAGATAGGTGTGGCCGACGCGCAGCTCCGTACCCCCCAGCCATTTCTCCATGGCCGCGATGCGCTCGACGCCTTTCGGGCCGTAATCCAGATACGCGCCGAGTGCGGGCGCGGTGGCCCCCGGCGGCTTCGGTTTCTCCGCCGCACCGCCGGAACCCTTCTCGGGGCCCTGCGCGGGTTCCGGAGACGCTTTCCCGGCGGTCGCGTGATGCGGAACGGGCGGCACCGCACCGGAGGCAAGGAGACCGGCCGTGACCACACCCAGGCAGGTGGTCGTCAGCCGTCGACGTCTAGGGGACATGTCAGCTCCTCGTGATTCGAACCCGTTTCCGCTGTCGCGACGCGGAGTCACGTTTGAGCATAAAAGTATTTCTTATGAGCCGATCGGGAACCTGGCCCCGTCCCGCAGTAGTCCATCCGTGAATTTCATCCCCCGCATGGGTTATCGATCTGAAGGACCCTCACCGTGCCGAGCTATGACACCCGCGTCCCCGCCGTCCTCATGCGGCTCGACCGGAACCCGTTCCACCACGGCACGCTGGGCGCCGTCCGCTCCCTCGGCCGGGCCGGGATCGAGGTGCACGCGGTGATCGAGGCGGGACGCAGCCCCGTCGTGCGCTCGCGCTATCTGCGCGGGGCCCATCTACGGCCGCGCGGCGCACCGGATCTGACGGGGCTTCCGGACCTCGCCGAGACCGGACGGCTGCTGCTCCGCATCGCGGACGGGCTCGCCGCCCCGGCCGTCCTCGTACCGATGGACGATCTGAGCGCGATCGCCGTGGCCCGGCTCGGAGACCGGCTCGCCGGGCGCTATCTGCTGCCTGAACAGCCGTCAGGACTGCCCGAGCGCGTCGCCGACAAGGCGGAGCTGGCGGCGATCTGCGCGGAGCTGGGCATCCCGCATCCGCGCACGGTGGTCCCCGGCTGCGCGGCCGAGGCCGCCGCGGCCGCCTGGTCGCTCGGGCTGCCCGTGGTCGCGAAGTGGAGCAGGCCGTGGCTGCTGCCGGACGGCGCGGGGCTGCGCAGCACGCGGGTGGTGCGCTCCCCGCAGGAGGCGCGCGAGCTGTACGCGCGCGGCGCGGAAGCGGGCAGCGCGCTGCTGCTCCAGGAGTTCCTGCCGTACGGCCGCGACCTGGACTGGTTCTTCCACGGCTACAGCGGAGGCCCCCGCGGCGCCTGCCTGGTCGGGGCGGCCGGACGCAAGGAGCGGGCCTGGCCGGTGGGCGCCGGGCTGACCGCCGTCGGCAGCTGGCTGCCGAACGAGGAGGTGGAGCGGACGGCACACCGGATCGTCGCCGCGCTCGGCTACCGGGGCATCCTCGACCTCGACTTCCGGCGCTCCGCCGCGACCGGCGCCTACCACCTGCTCGACTTCAACCCACGGCCCGGCGCGCAGTTCCGGCTGTTCACGGACCGGGCGGGCGTCGACGTCGTACGCGCGCTGCACCTGGACCTCACGGGCCGGGCCGTACCGGCGCAGACCGCGGCGCACGGGCGGCGGTTCGTGGTGGAGAACTACGCGCTGCTCTCGGTCCTGTCCTCCGCCAGGTCGGCCGTCCGGCCGGCCGGCCCGGACGACCGGACGCGCGCGGACCGGCGGCGGCCCCCGGGGGCACGGCCGCGCTCCACCGAGACCGCCTGGTTCGCGCCGGACGACCCGCTGCCCGCCTGCGCGATGGCCGTCGCCTGGGCGCTGCACGCGGTGCGCCGGGGGTGGCGCCGACTGCGGCGCGCGCTGCCGCTGCCGCTGCCGTCCCGGCGGCGTCCGCGCCACGCCGGACGCTCGCGCACCCCGCCGGTACGGCAGCGCAGGGGCAGCCGGGACGGCGCGGCGCCGGGCGCCCGCGTACCGAGGCGGACCCGGTGAACCCGGCCGCCGTGACCCGTACCCGTACCCGTACCCGTTCGCGTTCCCCTGTCCCTCGTCACCTCCACCCCCACCCCCACACGCAGAGAGCGGGATATCCGATGCACGACCTGGTAGTTGTGGGCGCCGGCCCCTACGGACTGTCCGTCGCCGCGCACGCCTCGGCGGCCGGACTCGACCTGCGCGTGTTCGGCAGGCCGATGGCCTCCTGGCGCGACCACATGCCGCCCGGGATGTTCCTCAAGTCCGAGCCCTGGGCGTCCAACCTCTCCGATCCGCGAGGCGAGTTCGGCCTCGCCGCCTACGCCGCCACCAGGGGCACGGAGGCCAGGCACGGGGTGCCGCTGCCGGTCGGCTTCTTCGCCTCGTACGGACTGTGGTTCGCGGAGCGGGCCGCGCCGCCCGTCGACGAACGCGTGGTCACCGCCGTCAGGACCTGCCCCGGCGGGTTCCGGCTCACCACCGAGGACGGCGAGACCGTCCTCGCCCGTACGGTCGCGCTCGCGGTCGGCGTGATGCCGTTCATCGACATCCCCGCCCCGCTGCGCGCCCTCGGCCCCGAGCAGGTGACGCACAGCAGCCACCACGCGGACCTCAGCCGCTTCGCCGGGCAGGACGTGACCGTCATCGGCGCGGGTCAGGCGGCGCTGGAGACAGCCGCGCTGCTGTCGGAACAGGGCACTGCCGTCAGGGTGGTGGCCCGCTCCTCCCGGCTCGTCTGGAACACCCTGCCGCCGCCGAGGCGGCGCCCCGTCGGCGAATCGCTGCGCGCCCCGCACACCGGTCTCGGCTGCGGCTGGAAGAACTGGCTGTACGCCGAGACCCCGGGGATCTTCCGCAGGCTGCCCGAGTCGACCCGCGCCCGGATCTTCACCTCCGCGCTCGGCCCGGCGGGCGCCTGGTGGCTGCGCGAGCGCTTCGAGCCCGCCGTCGAGGTACGGCTCGGCGAGAGCGTGGCGGCGGCGGCCCCGGCCGGCGGCCGGGTACGGCTGGAGCTGATCTCCACCACCGGCCGGGTGGAGACCGTCGAGACGGACCATGTCATCGCCGCCACCGGCTTCACCCCCGGCCTCGAACGGCTCGGCCTGCTGGACGACGGACTGCGCACCGCCCTGCGCACGGTGGGGGCGAGCAGCGCGCCGGAGGCGAACGCCGCCTTCGAGTCCTCGTACCCCGGACTGTTCCTGGCGGGCCTGCTCAGCGCGCCGTCCTTCGGCCCCTCGATGCGCTTCGTCTACGGGGCGACGTACACGGCGGAGCGGCTGGTGGCGGGGGTACGGCGGCGGGTCGGTGCCCGGGGCGGACCGCTCGCGAAGGTGCGCCAGCGCCAGGGTGCCGCCGAGGAACGTACCTCCGTCGGCTGAGGCCGCGCCTTCGGGCGGACGTGAGCGAAGGCCGGCCCGGCGGGCGGCGGGACACGGCCTTCGACAGGTCGGCCCACCCGGTCACGGGCCGGTGGCGACAACCCGTCAGCGACGGGCCGCGACGCGGGAGCGGCGGTACAGCAGCGCGCCGCCGAGGATCAGCCCGGCGCTCGACGCGGCGGCGGCGAGGAGATACGGCTCGCCACCGGTCGCCGCGAGCCGCGGGGCGGCGGCCGGGCTCTCGGGCGCGGGCCGCGCCCCCGCACCACGCGCCGCCCCCCGGCACCCCGCGCCCGGCCGCGCGGGGTGCCGGTGTGCGGCGCGGGGTTCGGGCGCGCGGCCGG
>NZ_QQNA01000082.1:22726-49236 GCF_003346515.1 Streptomyces corynorhini | reverse complement strand
GCGGGGCCCGGGTCGCCTAGGCCGTGTCCTGGGACGGCGGGCCGCTCACGGGCGCCGAGGGAGCCTGCGGGGCCACGGGTGTGGGCGTGGGTGTCGGCGTGGGTGTCGGTGCGGGCTTCCGTACCGGCTTCGGCTTCGGCTTCGGTTCGGGCTGCGTGGAGCTGGACGGGTTCGGCAGCGGGGAGAGGTGCACGCCGGGCGCTCCGTCTCCACCGTCGCCACCACCGCCGTCCCCGTCTCCACCGCCGCCACCGTCGTCGCTGTCTCCGTCTCCGTCTCCGTCGCCGTCGCCGTCCCAGCCGTGGTCCCCGTCACCGTTGCCGCCCCCATGGCCGCTCCCGCCGCCGTGGTCCCCGTCGCGCGGGCCGTTCCGGTCCCCGCCGCCCCGGTAGGTGCCGAGCACGCTGTCCTTGAGCAGATCGGCGCAGTACCGCTCGGCTCCGTCCGAGCCCTTGGTCGCCGACTCCAGCGCCCTTCTGCGCTCCGTGTCGATGGCGCCGCTCGCGTAGTCGCGGCATGCCTCGGCCGTCCTGGCGTACCAGCTCGCCGTCTCGGCGTCCGCGCCGGGACCCGGTCGGCCCCAGTGCTTGCCGTCCGGTCCGATCGCCAGGTCGGGGCCCACTTCGGCGGCCTTCCCGGCTCCGCCGCCTGCCGCCCCGCCGCCTGCCGCCCCGCTGTCGCCCGTGGCGCCGGGAGCCGCGCCGCTCCGGCCCGTACGGTCACCGTCGCCGGTGACGCCCGCGGCCGACGACACCGACGCCGAGGGCTCTCCCGTACCGCTGCCGCGCGGGACGCCGGAGGGCGCGACCGCCGCCGCGCCGCCGGACTCCGCGGCCGGGGCGGGGCCCGACGAGGTCCCCGCCGAGACGGAGTTCGCGGGCGGCCGCAGGGTCCCGCCGTCGAACAGCGCGGGCATCACCCCGGCCGCCGCCGCCACGGCCATCCCGCCGAGCGCGCATCCGGCCACCGCCGCCGCCAGCCGCCCGCGTACGGGCCGGGCGGGGCGGCCGTCACGCCCGGGGCGGGCGGCGCGGGGCGCGCGGGTGATCCGTACCGTGCCGGGCAGTTCAGCGGCGGTCGGGCGCACCGGGCCGCCGGTCGCCGTACGCGCCTGCCGGAAAGCGGCCAGGGCGGCTTCCTCGCCCGGGAGTTCTGTGCTGTTTGCGTACGTAACGGGGGTGATGTCACGCAGGGCTCTGCCCAGCAGCTCGGAACGGGCCATGACATCGTCGTCAGCGACCGCCGCGGGCTCCCCGCGCAGCAGTCTTTCCGCCGCGTGTTTGTCGAGCCACGCGTCACGCTCGTCCGCCATCACATGTCCCTCTGCGTCCGCAGCCGCGAATGCGTCACACCCGCCCGTGTCGTGGAGGCGGACCGGGCGGTGCGCTGCGGAGGTACGGCACCGAGCCCCGGGCCCGCGTGGCCGGGGCCCGTGGGACGCGCCGCATCGCCGGTGGCGTGCGCCGGATCGCCGGTGGGACGCGCCGGATCGCCGGTGGCACCGCCCCTGCCGCCGCCCGTACCACTCTCGTTCCCCCCGCCGTCCGTTCCGTCACGCGCCCCGTCACGCGTCCCGTCGCCCGCCCCGTCGGGGTCCTCGTCGCCGGCGGCGAGCATCTCCGCCAGCCGCTTGAGGCCCCGGTGCGCGGCGGTCCGTACCGCGCCCGGCCGCTTGCCCAGCGTCTGGGCCGCGCTCTTCGCGTCGAGTCCGACCACGACCCGCAGCACCACCGCCTCGGCCTGGTCCTGCGGCAGCCGGGCGATGAGCGCCATCGTCCGGCCGGTGTCCAGGGCCTCCATGGCCTCGTCGGCCGTGTCGGACTCGGCGGGCTTCCCCGCGAGTTCCGTCTCGTCCGCGCCGACGGCCGGGCGTCTGCCGCGCATACGGATGTGGTCGAGGGCTCGGTTACGGGCTATCCGCGCGGTCCAGCCCCGGAAGCGGTCGGCGTCGCCGGTGAAGCGGTCGAGGTCGCGGGCGATCTGGAGCCACGCCTCGGACGCCACGTCCTCGGCGTCCGGCTCACCCACGAGTGTCCGCAGATACCCCAACAGCCGCGGGTGCACCGCGCGGTACACAGTCCGGAACGCGTTCTCGTCCCCGTCCTGTGCCGCGAGCACCGCCGCGGTCAGCTCCGCGTCGTCCCCCAGCACTCCCACAACCTGTCCCGCCAAGCTGTCCTGAAAATCGCGGCCGGTCACCGCCGCGCGCCCCCCGCGCCCTGCGAACGCTACGGCCTTCCCGGGCCCGCGTCCATGTCTTGTGCACTCTGCAACATCCTCCGTGGCCTCATCCGTCACACGGGGTGTGACAGAAAACGCGCCGGAGGCGCTGTCTTGAGTACGGGGCCGTGCTGCGGCTCCGGCGGACGGCGACCGGGGTCTCTCCTGTGGGGGGTGGCGACCCCGGCCGCCGCTCCCATTTCCACGCTCCGAGCTTCCGAGCTGGGGAAACGCGCGGCCTGGGCCCTGGCGGGGATCGAGCGCTCGGCCGACGTCAGCGGCACTCCCGGCGGGGGCGGCCCGGCCCGCCGACCGCCTCCACGAAGTCGCCGGGCGGCGCTGGGGGAAGGTACGGGGGTTCAGGCGCCGCTGACGCCGTTCTCGGTGCCGTGGACGCGCCGCTCGGTGACGTAGCGGTACAGGGCACCGAGCGCGAAAGCCTGAACGACGGCACCGAAAGGGATCGCCATCAGGCCCACGGGGCCGGTGAAGGGGACCAGCAGCGAGGTGGGGGCGGTCACCAGGACGGCCCACACTCCGGCGAAGCTGGCGTCTCCGGAGGAGGAGGCGTGGAAGGCATCCACAGCGACCCACAGGCACACCGCGAGTACGACGCCCAGGTAGCCCAGAGCCAGCGGGTTCACCAGGTAGTGGCGGAGGGTCTGCGGCAGCGAACGCGAGGTCTTGGCCATGTTGGGTCTCCTGGAAATTGCCGGTATGCCCGGTGCGGTGATTGTCTGGCTGACGACCTGAACAATGCCGTCACCTGGCATCCGTCACATGAGTATCCATACTCACGTTCGTATCCGTGAACCGACTCTGCGGCCCGCGCCGTCAGCAGGACAACCCGCGAGAGCCGTACGGCAGTTGGCCACGCGGCCAGCAGGCCGGACGCCTTACGTGGCCTTATGAAGCACGGTGCCCTCGTTCGTCGGTCCGGCGGTCACCGAAGCCCTGGTCGGCCGGTGCGCGTGAGGCGAGGCGTGTGGCGAGGGCCTCGCCCTCGATGTCCAGGGTGGGCACGAGCCCGTTCATCCCGCGGGGCATCCACCAGATGCGCCGGCCGATGATGAGCATGGCGGCGGGAACGAGGAGCATGCGCACCAGGAAGGCGTCGACGAGGACGCCGACGGCGAGGGCGAACCCGACGGTTTTGAGGATGATGTCGTCGGTGAGGGTGAAGCCCGCGAATACGCCGACCATGATGAGGGCGGCGGCGGCCACCACACGGGCGCTGTGGGTGAACCCCTCGATGACCGCCTGACGCGCTGGTGTGCCGAGGATGTAAGCCTCTCGCATCCGGGTGACGAGGAAGACCTCGTAGTCCATGGCCAGGCCGAAGAGGATGCCGGTGAGCAGGATCGGCAGCAGGAACAGCACCGGGCTGGTGGTGTCCAGCCCGACGAACTCGTTGAGCCAGCCCCATTGGAAGACCGCGACGGTCGCACCGAGGGAGACGCCGACGGAGAACAAGAAGCCGAGTGCGGCCTTGATCGGAACCCAGATGGAGCGGAACACCGCGATGAGCAGGATGACAGCCAGTCCCACCACGACTGCGAGGTAGAGCGGGAACACCTCGGTCAGCTTGTTGGAGATGTCGACGTCGACCGCGGTGAGGCCGGTGACCAGTGCGCGTGCTCCGCTGTGGTCGGGCAGGTCCGACAGCGTCTCCCGGATGTCCGCGACGACGGCCTTGGTGGACTCGTGAGACGGCCCGGAGCGGGGTATCACCGTGAGTGTCGCGAACTGCGCGGTGTCGAGTTGCCGCGCGAAGGCACGCCGCGCCTGCGGGCTGTCGCTGGTGACGGCCGGGATGACGCCGGCGATGTGGGAGCCGTCCCGGGCGGCCAGTTCGCGCAGGCTCGCGGTGGCGGTGGCGACCGCGGCGGCCGGGGCGGGGGCCTCCTTCGTGTCGATGACGACGAGCAGCGGCCCGTTGGCTCCGGCGCCGAAGTTCTCGGCGATGAGGTCATAGGCGACGCGTACGTCGCTGCCCGCGGGCTTGGCGTTGTCGCCGGGCAGTGAGAGCTGCAGGGAGGCTACGGGGACGGCGGCCACGATGGCGGCCGCGATCCCCGCCAGGAGCGCGGGCCAGCGGAACCGGTCGACGCCCTCGACCCAGCGGCGCCCGAGGGTGCGCGGCTCCCCGGGGTTGCCGGAGGCGCCGGTCGCGGTGGCGCCGGTCGCGGTGGCGCCGGTCGCGGTGTGCTTCTTCGGGGAGTGAGGAGGGCGCTTCGTGATGCGCGCGCCGACGAAACCGAGCATCGCGGGCAGCAGGGTGAGCGCGATGAGCACGGAGACGGCGACGGTGAACGCTCCGCCCAGGCCCATCTCGGTGAGGAATCCGATGCCGCACACGGCGAGGCCGACGAGGGCGATGACGACCGTGAGGCCGGCGAAGACCACGGCCGAGCCCGCCGTGCCCACGGCGCGGGCCGCCGCCTCCTCCAGCGGGCGGCCTTGGCGTACCTCGGCCTGGTAGCGGGACAGGATGAACAGTGCGTAGTCGATGCCGACCGCCAGCCCGAGCATCGTGCCGAGCGCGGGGGTCGTGGTGCTGAGATCGACGAACCCGGTCAGGATGGCGATGGCGCCCATACCGATGCCGACGCCGACCAGCGCGGTCAGCAGGGGCATCCCGGCCGCGACGAGCGACCCGAAGGTGAGGGCCAGCACCACGAACGCGATGGCGACGCCGATCAGTTCGGCGAGGGCGGCGTCCATCTCCACGCCGAGCACGTCCCCGCCGATGGTGGCCGTCAGCCCCGCTTCCGCGGCGAGGTCACGGGCGGCTTCGAGGGCATCCCGGTCCCCCTGGGACAGATCGACGGCGCTTCGGGCGTAGCCGACCGAGGCGTAGCCGGTACGCCCGTCCTCGGAGATCGTCTCCCCGGTGAACGGGTCGAGGATCGACACGACGTCCTTCGTCCTCAGCTCCGCGAGCGCGTCGGTCACGGTCTGCCGATGAACCGGGTCTGCCAGTGACTCGCCGACCGGTGCCTGAAACACCACCCTCGCGGTCGCGCCTTCGGGAGCGGCTCCGGGGTCACGCTCCTTGATCAGGTAGAACGCCCGTGTGGATTCGATGCCGGACAACTCGAAGTCGTCATTCGTCTTGCCCGAGAGGGTCGCCGCTCCGACGGCGACCATGAGGAGCAGCAGGAACCAGATTCCCGCAACGGTCCGTCGGCGTCGGAACGACCAGCGTCCGAGCTGGAACAACCGCCATGCCATGTCCATTCCTCCTGCGTGTCTGTGACCGGTTCTCGGTGTGCGTGCTCACTGGGCTCACTCGGGCGGGTGCGGTACCCATGCGGTCGCCTCGGCGGCGAGCGGCTCGTTCGCGGCGCGGCGATCGGAGCGGAGGACGGCACGTCCGGGCGGAAGCGCGACCGGCACCGTGCCGAAGTCGGTCACCGGGATCCAGCCGTTGGGGCGGCGGAAGGCGCCGATGCCGGGCCCGAGTTCGAGCCGTCGCAGTAGCTCCTCGCTCTGGAGCACCCGCCTGAGGCCGAGCGCCTCGCGGTAGAGGCCGAGCGCCTCGCGGTAGAGGGAGAGCGTCGATGAGGGGTCGCCCTGCTGCTTCTGGCGGGGCCGCCGAACATGGCCTGCCCGTCGTTGGGCGGCAGTTCGCCGTTCTCACCGGCTCGGTCGCGGAACAGGTACCGGTCGCGCTCGCGTGATCCGGGTGTCGAGGCGAGTGCGGCGCGGAACCACTCGTGCCGGTCGGAGCTGTGGTTGGGCACCAGGTCGACGACGACATCGGCGGTCGGGCCTTCGGTGGCAGCCATCCGCTCACTTCCCTTGCACGTCGGGGTGGCGATGTGGTCCATCGCTGAGCAGACCGTACCCTGAAAATATCTGCGTGGATATTTTCAATCGCGGCCATAGGATCGAGCAGGCCGCGCACCACCGGCCCGGCGACCGCTCTGGAGGCATGCCATGACCCACCAGGACTCCCGAGATGTCCGGCCGCCCGGCCAGAAGGTGCCTGCGAAGCGGGGGCCGTACGCGAAGGGCCTCGCGCGACGACAGCAGATCATCGACGAAGTGCTGTCGGTCTACGACAGGCTGGGGTTCGAGGGCACCTCGCTGCGCGCCGTCGGGGAAGCGATCGGCGTGACGCATCCGGTGCTCAAGCACCATTTCGGCACCCGCGAGCAGCTCTTCCTCGAAGTGCTGCGGGAGTACGACCGCCGCTTCATCGATGCCGCGTCCGAGGGCGAGGGGACGTTCGTCGACCTGATCCAGCGATCGGCCGAGCACAGCATGCGGGTGCCGGGGCTCATGGCCCTGCTGAACAGCATGGTGGCTCACGCGCTGGAGGCGGGCAACGACCGCTCACGGGCGCACTTCTCTGAGCGGTACGCCGACCTGCGGAGAGACATCGTGGCTCTGCTCGAAGAAGGCCGAGCGGCGGGGAGCGTCCGGTCGGACATCCCCCTGAACGAGGCGGCCTCCCTTGTCCTCGCGGCGGCCGACGGCCTCAGCACCCAGTGGCTGCTCGACAAGGGCGCCGACCTCCGGAGCGGCCTGCTGCTGCTGGAACGCCTGCTTGAGCCGCCGGACCGACCCGCGCGAGACGCCGATGCCTAGACGAGTAAGTCCGAAGTCCCGCCCGCTCCGCGGCGCCCGCCCTCTGGGCGGACGGCGCTGCTCTGAAGACAGGGCCGAGAAGGCTGCTCAACATCTCGGGTTCTGGCCCCGGCTCGTGAAGTCGGGGCCGGTCTTGTAGGCATGTCCGGCAGTGAGACCCGAGGGGTCGGAGGTGGAGTCGCTGTGACCGGATTCAGCTACCCGGAGGTCGGCGCGACCTCCGGTGACGTCCCCCTGCCCGCCGGCTATCGCCACCTGGAGCACCGCATCCGCCTCGGTTTCGGCCGGGACGTGTTCACGGCGGCGGGAGAGAGCGTTCTGACCTGGCGCATGCATCGCGCGGTCGGGGTCGGTGTGGTGGCGACCCGGGACCGGGCCGAGCCCGGAGTGCGCGTGCGGCTGCTGCTCGGCAGGGGCAGGTGGGGACTGGTCGCCCCCTGTGAGGTGGTGTGGGCGGTGGAGGAACCCACCCGCCTCGGCTTCGCGTACGGCACCCTGCCGGGCCATCCGGAGCGTGGCGAGGAGGCGTTCCTCGTGGAACTGGCCCCGGACGGCCAGGTCTTCTTCACCGTCACCGCTTTCAGCCGCCCCGCACTCCGGTACACCCGCGCGGCCGGCCCCTTGGTCCCGGTCTTCCAGAAGCTCTACGCCCGCCGCTGCGGCCGAGTGCTGCGAAGGCCGGCCCGCCCATAGCGCACCCCGGGGCCGTGCGCCCGGGATACGCGGGAGACGGGTGTAGGAGTTTCCCCATGCGCGTCGGCGTCAGAGTGTCAGGGCGTCCCCCGTAGAAATCGAGAGAGGACCCGTTCGTGCGAAAGAAGATCGCTATGGGCCTGGCCATCGGCGCCGGGCTGCTCGCCACCCTGGCTTCCCCCGCGAGTGCCGCGACCGCGGCGCAGGCGTCGGTTACCTACCAGGTGTGCTACGAGGGCGGCGGCTCGATGTCCGGCTACGACGCCACCGGCGTCCGGCACTGTGTGGGCGGCGCCCAGGACGGGGCGGTCCTCAGCCCCGATCCGCTGCAGGCATGGTGTCAGGACGGCTACCACCTGGAGTTCCGCTACCTGTCCGGCCTCTTCTGCGTGCCCAACGTGCCTGCCGCCTGACGAGCGGCGTCGAGCGTGACCGCAGGGCCGTTTCGGGTCGCCCCGAAGCGGCCCTGTGCCGCGACCTCTTCACGCGGTGACCCGCTCAGGAATCCGCCTCGCCCGTCCGGCTCCCCCTGCCTCCTCGAACGCGCCACAGTCCTTCACGCATCGGGACCGGGAGCACACCGCGGCGCCACTGGACGTCATATATCCAGTATCTGAAGGGCCATCGGGACACCCGGACCGCCACCACCTCGCCCACGTTCCCCACCTCCGAACGATGACCGACTCTCTCGCCAACGGAGAATTCGGCGCTCTTCACATCATTTCCCCTCGGTGATCGCGCGTCGCGAGGGACGAATTCGGCATTCGGCCCGCCAGGCCCCGGCCAGGGGAGCCGCCCCGGCACAGAGGGCGCCGCCCCCGCGCACATCCGGTCGCCCGACGGACTCGCGACGCTGGAGTAGACCACAGGTGGGCGCCTCCCCACAGGGGGCGACCGAGCCACCCGGTCACACGTCACCGGAAGCGACGGCGAGCAATTGTGACCGGATTTGCTCTTTTCGTCCTTCCTTCATGCGGAGATTTCGAAAAGATCGCTGATAGTTTTGTATATTTGCGAGGCCCGCGGGGGCGGCTGGGGGATAGGGGGCGGCGGTCGTGACTACGGCACCTGTGTCAACCCGTCTGAGCCACACGTCGTGCGAAGGGGAGACGGAGTGACAGAGCCAGGGCGGGGACCGGACAGTCCGGAAGAAGACCACGGACCACCGGACAGCCGACGGATCACCTCCCGGAAACCCCCCGTGACCGGGACGGACGCCGACCGGCCGACCGCGTCCATGGACCCGGAACGCACGATGCGGCTCAAGGTCGGCCAGCTCCCGCCCGCCGAACAGCCCCCGCCCGTCGGCCGGTCCAGGGCCGTAGAGCCGCCCGCTTCCGGCGAGCCGCCCACTTCCGCCACGCAGAGCGCTTCCGCCGCGCAGACCGCGTCCGTAGAGCCGCCCGCGCCCGACGACCAACCCGCGCCCGTCGACCAGACCATGGCGCTGCGCATCCTGAGACCGATCCGGTCCAGCGGGCGGGCCGACCGGCGCAAGGCCGCGCGGCCGCCGTCCCCCCTCACGCGCGCCGGGGCGCTGCGGACCTCCCTCGCGGCCCGAGCGGCGCCGTACGCCCGCCGGCTCAGGCCCCGCTATCCGCGGCCGGGCCACACCGGTTGGCGCCGCTGGATACCGTCCGGCAGGCAGTGGCTGGGCGGCGCGGCGGTCGCCGTCACCCTGAGCGGCACGTTCCTGACCGTCGCCTACGCCACCACGGACATACCTCATGACCTGAACACGTACGCCACCCAGCAGGACAACGTGTACTTCTGGTCCGACGGCACACCCATGGCGCGCACCGGCTGGGTGCAGCGGCAGGCGATGCCCCTGAAGGACATACCCGAGGACGTCCGCTGGGCCGTCCTGGCAGCCGAGAACGAGAGCTTCTACAGCGACCCCGGCGTCTCCCTCAAGGGTCTGACCCGCGCCCTGTGGCGGACGGTCGGCAAGGGCGACACCCAGGGTGGCTCGACCATCACCCAGCAGTACGTGAAGAACGTCTATCTCAACCAGAGCCGGACCGTCGGCCGCAAGTTCGACGAGGCGATGATCGCCCTCAAGCTCGACAACCGGATGAGCAAGGACACGATCCTGGAGGGATACCTCAACACCAGCTGGTTCGGGCGCGGAACGTACGGGATCCAGCGGGCCGCGCAGGCCTATTACGGCAAGGACGTCAGCGAACTCGACGCGAGCCAGGCCGCCGTCCTCGCCTCGCTGCTCAAGGGCGCCGGCCTCTACGACCCCACGCTGAGCGCCGCCAACCACCAGCGTGCCGAGGAACGCTGGACCTGGATCCTCGACCGGATGGTCAAGTTCGGCAAGCTGTCGGCGTCCGAGCGGGCCACGTACCGGACCTTCCCCGAGCCGCTCAAGCAGAACCCCCTCTACGACACCGGTCAGCAGAGCGACTACCTGGTGGAACTCGCCTCCCAGTACGCCAAGAAGGCCGGACACATCTCGGCCAGGGACTTCGACCTGGGCGGCTATCAGATCTACACGACCTTCGACCACGGACGGGAAGCGGCGCTCGACAAGGTGGTCGCCAAGGAACGCGAGAAGGCCCGGCGGAGCGACCCGAAGGCGGCGTCCACCGCCCACTACGGCGCCGCGTCGGTGGCCACCGACGGCCGGATCCTCGCCGTCTACGGCGGACCGGACCACCGCAAGCAGGGCTACAACGAGTCCAACGCCACGACGGTACCGGCCGGTTCGGCCTTCCTGCCGTTCGTGTACGCGGCCGGTCTGGAGCACGGCGTCGTCAAGCAGCGCGACGCGCCCCGCGAACAGGTCACCCCGCAGTCCGTGTACGACGGCGACGACGGTGTGCCCGTCAGTACGCCGGAGGGCCCCTACTGGGATCGCGGCGGCAAGAAGGTCGTCGCCCACAACGACGACCGGAAGTCGTGGGGCCGGCTGACACTGCGCGAGGCGCTCGCCGAGTCGGTGAACACACCGTTCATGCAGCTGGGCATGGACACGGGCCTGGACAAGGTGAAGCAGACGGCCCAGGCCGCCGGGCTGCTGCCCTCCAGCATGGGACCGCAGATACCCGCCCTGTCCCTGGGCAGTTCCACGCCGAGCGCGATCCGCATGGCCAGTGGCTACGCCACGTTCGCCGCCGCCGGGCAGCACACCGAGCCGTACTCCGTGAGCCGCGTCACCCGGAACGGCTCGGCCGCGCGGCTGACCGTCCCGGACAAGCGCCGCGCCGTCGACGCCAAGGTCGCCGAGGAGGTGACCCAGGCGCTCACCGACTCCTTCCGGTCGGCCCACCCGGACGCCGCTCCCGCCGGGGCCGCGGTGTCCGGCAAGGCCGGCAGCACCGCCGACTCCACCGCGGCCTGGTACGTCGGCACCGCCCGCGACGTGTCGACGGCCGTCGTCGTCTACCGGATGGATCTGGCCAAGAGCCTCGAACCACTACCGCTGAAGGGGCTCGCGGGATCGGGCACCGACAGCGTTCCGTACGACATCTGGGCGGGCGCCATGAGCCCACTGGGCTGACCGACGGGACACCGCCCGCCACCCCCCGGACTGGAACCTTCCTCGCAGATTTGAGCCCGCATGAAGCCGACTCCCGGTCGCCGCCGCAAGGCGCGCGCACCCCGCCGCGTCGTCCGTCCCCGTTACCTGATCCTCGCGGCGTCGCTCCTCGTCGTCTGCTCGGTCGTGGCGGGCTACCTGGTGCTGGGCCAGAACGGCGATGACGCCTCCGCCGCCTCCGGCAGCCAGGACAGATCGGTCGAGCGGAGTTCGACGAAGTCCAGGAAGGAACCCGCCTGGGACGGCACGGTCAAGGTGCTCGGGGACGGGTCGACCTCCTACACCGGCCCGCAGAAGGACCAGTTGCGTGCGGTACCGCTCAAACCGGGCGAGAAACCACCGCAGTTCGTCGTCTTCTCCTGGGACGGAGCGCTGGAGGGCGACGACCGGCTCTTCTCCCACTACCGGGAGCTGGCCAAGGAGTACGACGCCCACATGACCTTCTTCCTCACGGGCATCTACCTGCTGCCCAAGGCCAAGAAGGACCTCTATCTGCCTCCTCAGCATCCGCCGGGCTCGGCCGCGATCAGCTACCCCACGGACGAGCACATCCGCACGACCCTCACCCAGCTCGCCGCGGCCCACCAGGACGGCAACGAGATCGGCACCCACTTCAACGGCCACTTCTGCGGAGCCAAGGGCGGCGGCGACTGGAGTGTGCCGGAGTGGAAGAGCGAGATCGATCAGTTCTACGACTTCGTGGAGAAGTGGAAGACCAACACCGGCTACCAGGACCTCCCGGCCCTGCCCTTCGACATCCGCAAGGAGATCGCCGGTGGCCGCGCCCCCTGCCTGGAGGGCCAGCCGAATCTGCTGAAGGCCATGAAGAGCTACGGCTGGCGCTACGACGCGAGTTCGCCCGGCGACTTCCAGATATGGCCGTCCAAGAAGGACGGCATCTGGGACTTTCCGCTGCAGATGCTCCCCTACCCCGGCGGCAAGTACCAGAGCCTGTCGATGGACTTCAACTTCCTCTACAACCAGTCCGAAGGCGAGGTCGAGGGCGATCCGGCCAAGTACGCGGACTGGGAGCAGGAGACCGTCGCCTCTTACATGTCGGGCTTCAACCGCGTCTACTACGGCAGCCGGGCACCCCTGTTCATCGGCAACCACTTCGAGGACTGGAACGGCGGCATCTATATGAAGGCCGTCGACCAGGTGATCGAGAACATCTGCGGCAAGAAGGGCGTCAAGTGCGTGTCCTTCAAGGAGCTGGCCGACTGGCTCGACGTGCAGAAGCCCGAGACCCTGCAGCGTATGCGCGGCCTGGATCCGGCGCAGTCGCCCGACTGGTCCACGGTGGTCAAGTGAGCCCGGAAACCGACCGGTTCCAGTTGTGTGCATCCCTTCACAACTTCCGGGCATCTCATGCGAAGATGCGAACGCCCGGTCTGTGTACCGGCGTAGAAGGGGACATCATTGAAATCGAGAAGAATGAGCCGTAAGCGGAACCGTGCCGGCATAGTCGCGGTCGCGGCGGCCTCGGTCGTCGCCGGTCTCGCGCTGCCCAGCTGGAGCGCCGGAGCGGCCGTGGTCGACGACCCGACGGTGGATACGGCGACCAGGGCGACGTTCCAGCAGCTGGCCGACGCGGTCTTCGCCGACCGTACCCAGGCCCTGGTGAGCGGTGCCCGCGACGGGCACAAGAAGCGGGCCGAGCAGCGTACGTCCGGCTTCACCGGCAAGGTGAGGCTGTCCGGGACACAGTCGCGCGAGGAGAGTTCGACCCTCGACGAACTGACCACCCGCAAGTCCCGGCTGGCCAAGCTCGGCGAGAAGTACAGCGGAGCCACCACCAAGGTCACGCTGGACGCCACGCGGGTGAAGGGCCGGCACGCCACGGTCGCCGTCACGGAGACCACGACGCTGTCCTACGCGAAGGCGAAGCGCGCCGAGCCCAGGACCACCGGGTTCCAGGCGCACCACGAACTGACCTTCACGGCCGACCGCAAGGGCGACTGGCAGCTCACCGGTGTCCAGGACACCGACGACGGCTACCTCGCGGTCAACCAGGTCGCCGAGCCGTCCGTGCCCGCCCAGGCCACGGCCGCCGCCGCCGACCTGCCCTCGGCGACCCGTTCGGCCATCACGACGCCCGCGCCGGCCAAACCGAAGAACTTCACCGCCTCCGGGTACGACTACCAGGCGATGGCGGCCTACGCCACGAAGTACTGGAGCAAGTACAACCCGGAGTACCCGAGCTTCGACGGCGCCGGTGCCGGTGGCGACTGCACCAACTTCGTCAGCCAGGCGCTGAAGGCGGGCGGCTGGAAGCACGTCCCCGGGTACACGAACGATTACCAGAAGTGGTTCGGCAACTCCGAGATCCAGTCGTACTCCTTCATCGGCGTCAACGAGTTCTCCTGGTTCGCCCTGTCCTCCCAGCGGGCCACCAGTCTCGCCAACGTCTACCAGATGGACGTCGGCGACGTGCTCCAGCTGGACTTCGACAAGGACGGGTCCAAGGACCACTCCATGATCGTCACGAACCGCACCCAGCAGGGCGTGCCGTACCTCACGTACCACTCCACCAACACCTACAACAGGTCGGTGGCCAGCCTCATCGCGTCGTACCCGAACGCGGCGTACTACGCCTACCGCACCTGACCGGTGACGGGCGTGATCTTCCGGGTCCGCACAGCTCCCGATAACAGCAGCTCCTGACGACGACGTGCCTACCTGACATGCGAGCAGGTAGGCACGTCCGCGTCCGCGGGCCGTCGGTCGGCGGCGGCAGGGGTGCGGCTCCGGCGCTACTCGGCGGATTCCGTGACCTCGCCCGCCCCTGACGTCTGTTTCCGGTGGCTCATGAAGCCGAGCACCCAGGACGCGGCCAGGATCACCGAGGAGCAGAAGAAAAGGCGTGCGGCGTCGAAGGCGCCCCATAGGAAACCTGCCACGACGCCCAGGATCAGCACGACGAGCCCGGCACCGAAGAACGCGCGAGAGTTCTTCTCCACTTGGTCCCTCATCATCAGCTTTCTCTCTGACGAGGGGGACCGACGAAGGTCGGCCCCCCTCGAACCGGTCGGCCTCTACACGCTACCTGCGCCACCAGCTCTTACGATGGGAATTGCGCACATAGCGACGTGTACCGCTGCCGGGCCACCGCTTGGCGGCATATCTGACGAAGCCGGCCCGCGCGCCCGAACCGATCGCGCCGCCCGCGCCGCCGACCCCCGCTCCGTAGATCGTGGCCCGGCCCACACTGCCCCAGGACGCCTTGCGGTTGCCCCACTTCTTGGCCGCGCCTCCGGCTATTCCTCCCGCGACCACGGCGCACACCGCCGCCGCGGTTCCGAAGGAGAAGACGCCGCAGGCCACTCCGGCCGCACCGGCCGCAAGTCCCACCCGGTGCCGCTTGACGAAACTCTTGGTCTTGCGCCAGGACTTCCGCCAGCTCCATTTGCCGTCGAGGTCGTAGCAGTTGACGGGATCCGCGTTGCAGTACTCGTAGGCGTTGGCGTTGCCACCCGCGATCGGGTCCACGGACAGGAAGCGTCCGGTGGCCGCGTCGTAGAGGCGGACTCCCATCAGCGTGACGCCGCTGGGGGTCTCCGTGGAGCGCTGCTTGCCGCCGAGCCAGCCGTAGCGGGTGGCGTCGGTGCCGGGCAGCAGAGTGCCGTACTCGTCGTAGGCGTTGACCACCGGGGTGGCGTCGTCGGTGAGGGGCAGCTGCGTGGCGATGTCGCCGTGCAGGTTGGCCAGTTGAAGGACGACGTCGCCGGTCTTGCCGGTGGTGGCGATCAGGTTGCCCGCGAGGTCTTCGACGCTGCGGCTGAGGGTGCCGTCGGCCGCCGCGGTCCAGTCCGGGCTGTCGCCCTCGGCCCCGTAGTGGTTGGTCCTGGTGACGGAGGTGCTCCAGGTGTCGTCCTCCGCCTGCTCCTCCGTGGTCCAGGAGGCCAGCCGCGCCGCCGCGTCCAGGTTCCAGGTCGTCCGCCGGGAGTTGGCGGTGATCTGGCGGGCGAGGTCGTTGGCGTAGTAGGCGTTCTGGGCGCCGCCGGCCTGTGCGGTGGTGCGGCCGAAGGCGTCGTAGACCGTGCCGGGGGCGATCAGCCGGTCGGCGCTGTCGTAGGTGGAGTTGGCCGTTTCGGTGGTGGGAGCGCCGTCGTCGACGTCGTCGACCGTGGTGGTCACGGCGGTGCGGTTGGTGTTGTTGTCGAAGGCGTAGGCGCGGTGGGTGGTGACGCCCTCTCGGCCGTCGTCCGCCTTGGTGAGGCGGCCCGCCGCGTCGTAGGTGTACTCCTGGTAGGCGCCGCCGCCGGTGTAGGTGGTGCGGCTGACGACCTGGCCGTGGACGGACTCGGTGGCGGACTCGCCCTGGACGGTCCAGCCGGACTCCCAGTGCCAGTAGCGGGAGGTCTCCGTGCCGGTGGGGTCGAGGTTCAGCTCGACGTCCATGTCCCACGGCAGCTTCTGCTTGTACAGGCGGCCGTCGGAGTCGTACCAGCCGGTCACGTCGCCGATGTCGCCCATGACCGAGTCGTGGATCCTGGAGGGCAGCCCCGCCGGGTTGTCGTAGTCGTAGGTGACCGTGGAGGGGGCCGAGTCGCTCACCCGGATCCGGCGGTCGCGGTGGTCGTACTGGGTGCGGGTGACATTGCCCGCGCCGTCGTCATAGGCGATCTCACGGCCGAGGACGTCGTTGGTGCGGCGGATGGTGGCCGTACCGTCGGAGACGGTCGCCACGGCTCCGCTGTCCGCGTCATAGGTGGTGTTCCGGGCCGGTACGGCGGTGCCGACGCCGCCCGTCACCTTGACCTGGGTCTGCCGGCCCGCGGCGTCGTAGGTGTTCTCCGTGGTCCGCGTGGTGCCGTTGGCGGTCTCGGTGACCTTGGCCGGGTTGCCCCAGCGGTCGTACTCGGTGGTTTTGAGGGGCAGTTCATCGGGGTGGGAGCCACCGCCGGTGATCTTTCCTCCCGGTCCCGTGGAGCACACCAGGTCGGCCCATTCCGGCCGTCCCTCGCAGGTTCCGGTGCCGGTGGCGGTCCAGTAGCGGGTCACCGTGGCCCCGGCGTCGGCGCCGTTGGACTTGGGCAGGGTGGTCCTGGTGACGCGGCCCTGGGTGTCGTAGCCGGTGGTCTTGGTCAGTTTCAGCCCGCCCGGGTCGGTGATCACGCTGGTGGGCAGGCCCTTGGCCCAGTCGTAGGTGGTCGTGGTGGTGCGTACGTCGCCGTCGGCCGGGTATCCGTCGACGGCGGCGCCCACCAGGCTGGTGGTGATCTGGTCGCTCACCGCGGCGGTGTCGTTGGCGGGGCGGCCCTCGTCGTAGCGGTTGACGGTGTGGGCGCGCGCGGCGGCCAGGCTGTCGGCCGGCAGGTCGGGGCTGTCGCCCTCGCCCTTGAGCGGCTGCGTGAGGGTGACCAGATGCAGCGGCCCCGACTCCTCCAGCTTGCGCTTGCCGTCGGCCGAGTACACCGAGACGGTGCCGAGCAGACCGGCGCGTTCGGCCGGGGACGCGGAGAGGATGCCCAGTTCGCTCTGGGTGTTGACCTGGTAGTCCGCGCTGCCCAGGGCGAGTTCGCGGTTGGTGGCGTTCAGCTCGAAGACGACGTTGCCGAAGCGGTCGTACTGCTTGGTCGTCAGGTGGTGGCCGGGCAGTCCGCTGTTGACCTCGCGGCCTGAGGCGTCGGTGTAGGTGAGGGTGGCCTTCTCGTAGTCGGCCGGGGCCAGGTCGCCTCCGAGGTGGGAGGACGGCACCAGGTCGGCGGGGAAGACCGCCGTGGCGTCCGTGGGCGCGTCCGTCTGGCCCCAGGTGGCGGTCTCGGCGAGCGGAACCTGATGGGGGGCCTTGGCGCCCGACAGCGGCACGTCGTAGACGACCGAGGTGGTCGACCTGCCGCCGTCCTGCTCGTCCTTGGTACCGGCCTTCAGGGTCGGCCGGGAGGCCGCGAGGAGCATGCCGTCTCCGGCGGCGGCGCTGGTGCCCGCCTTGCCGTACGCGAACGTCCACGGCAGCTCGCCCGGCGAGGTCTGGGTGACCACGCGGCCGGCGCTGTCATAGGTGTAGGCGGTCTTCAGCGCCGGGGAGACCCGCGGGTCCCACTGCTCGCGCAGACGGCCCTGGCTGTCGTAGGCGTACTGGGAGACGATCGTGGCCGTGGAGCTGGTCGCACCGGGGGCGGTGGTCCACAGCCGGATCCGCGTGACCTGTCCGGCCACGTCGCCGAGTGTGGTGCCGCTCGCGGTGGTCGCGGTCGCGTACTGGTACTCCAGGATCCGGCAGCCCCTGGTCGACGGCGTGGCCGTGCAGGTGGCGGCCGAGGCGGCGGAGGTCGGTGCGATCACGTACTTGGGGCGGCCCAGGGTCTTGCCGTCCACGGTGACCTTCTCGGAGATCACGCTCGTGGTCGAGTTCTCCGTGGGCAGGAAGGTCTGCGACAGCTGCCAGGCGGTGGCGGCCGTGTCGACCTTGGTGAACACCGAGGTGGTGCCCTCCGTGTCCTTCAGGGTGAAGGAAGTCGTCAGCGAGCCGGTGAGGGTCAGGTCCTCCGCGCCGGTCTCGGGCTTCCAGCCGCCGTCCTTCGTCGCGGTGAAGCCGGTCTCCTCGCCGTCCACGTCGACCGCCGCCACCGAGGTGGCCGAGGTCCTGCGCACGGAGGCCCAGTCGCTCTCGGAGAGTTCCGCCGTGGTGCCCGCGGTCCACTGCGGGCCGAAGATGGCCGGCTGCCCCTCCTGCTGGGACCCGTTGGACGGGCGGCGCGAGGAGAAGGAACGGGTGGCGGTCAGGTCGAAGCCCGAGGTGTCCGTGGCCGACAGGCCGAAGTCACCGGTGAGCATGTTCACACTGCCGGGACCGACGTCCGAGCTGGGCGCCTCGCCCGCGTTGCGGTCCACCGTGATCGTGGCGGCCGGGGAACCGTCGCTGGTGGTGCCGTCGGTGAACAGAGCGCGGACGTCGACAGACCCGTCCTCGCTCAAGGTGTCGGTGATGTTCCAGACCAGCGCCTCGGCGTCGCCGCCCGTGACCTTCGCCGGCCAGGCGGACGGGGTCGAGCCGTCGGCCTTGCGGCGCACGTCCTGGGCCGGAACGTCCTTCCAGGTGTCCGTCTCGCCGCGCCGGTACTGGTAGCGCACCCCCGTGTCGGCCGTCTTGCCCTGGCCGGTCAGCTCGGCCCGCCGGGCGGGGCGGTCACCGCTGCCCGGGGTGAGCAGGGCCGCGCCGGAACCGGCGTAGAAGGTGTGGGTGGTGGCGGCCGAGACGTTGCCCGCCGCGTCCTTGGTGCGCGCGGTCAGTACGTGCTTTCCGGCGCGGAAGACGGGCTTGCGGGAGACGGCCGCGCCCGTGGTGGCCGCCGACTGCCAGGCCGCGCCGTCCAGGTTCCACTGGACTTCCTTCACGTCACTGGTCGGCGGGGTGAAGGTGAACGATCCGGTGAAGTCCCCGTTGTCGTCCGGTGATCCGGACCACTGGCCGGCCGGGAAGTCGGTGGAGGACACCTTCGTCGTCGCGGGCGCCGTGGTGTCGACGGTGAGGGCCCGGAAGCCCGACCAGGCGCTGTTCGCGCTGCCGTCCCCGGCGCGGGCGCGCCACTTGTAGGCGCCTTGCGGCAGCGCCGTGGGCTTCCAGGTCGCCTGCGCGCCGGAGGCCACGTAGGCGCTGGAGCCGGAGCGCAGCGCGGCGGTGCCGGTGGCGGCCCAGACCTCGAAGTCGAGCCTGACCTGGGAGCCGTCCCCGTCCAGCGCCTTCGCCGCGAGGGTCGGCGTGGTGACGTTGGTCGCGGCCTTGTCGGCCGGGGATATGAGGGTCGGGACGTTGGGGATCGAGTTGTACGTCACCGACAGATACGGCGTATTGGTGGCCGCGTTCGCCGAGTTGAACCGCTTCCATCCGTACGGGTCGGACTCGTCCGAGGCGCGCAGGGTCAGATGGTTCGTGGCGTTGCCGTTGTTGGCCCACGCCTGGACCAGCGAGGCGGCGTCGATGTTGACCCAGCCGTCGTTGCAGGCGCTGGAGTAGCCCTTGGTCTGGGTGCTGGTGGCGTACTTGGCGCCCAGCGCGGGCTGGTTCGTCCAGCGGGTGCTCGTCGAGGCGGCGCCCGTGGCGTACAGGTCCCAGCCTCGGGCCGTGCAGGACCAGGAGTGGAACTCGAACAGGTTGAGCTTGGCCGCCTTGATCTGCTTCCCGGTGATGTTCTTCATCGGGAAGGCGAGGAAGGAACGGGCGCGCTGGCCGGAGCCGTTGTTGCCGATCTTCAGCTCGGTGGAGGTCGACTGGTCGGTGGTGTAGCCCTCTTGGACGAAGGTGTCGAAGCCGGCGCCGACGTTGACGGTCGGGTCGACGACCACGGGGAACCGGGTCTCGGGGTCGGCGAGGAACGCGGCGTCCGGGGTCAGTGTGATCGCGATCGCGTCGTCCTCCTGCGCGAGCTTCACCCCGACCTTCGCGGTGTGCGTGTGCTCGCCGGAGTTCTTGTCGAGGCGGGCGTCCCACATCACCGGGGACGGCAGGACCCCCGCGGCCCTGCCCTTGGCGTCGGTGAAGGTGATCGACCCGTCCTCGTGCGCCTTCGCCGTCAGCCCCTTGGCGGCGAGGCGGTAGGTGACCTGGCCGTTGGCGTCGACGGCGGAGCGGTCCTTCAGCTCCAGGAACTGCTCGTAACCGGTCCGGGTGGACTCGATCAGCAGATCCGTCGCGGGCAGGGCGTCCTTGTAGCGGGCGACCGTGTCGTCCGCGCCCTCGATCGTGGGGGCCGGCAGCGCGCCGTACCAGCCGAGCCGCATCTCCCGGCCCGCGCGGTCCTCCACCGTCACGAGCGGCACGGGCGCCGCGGCGCTCTGCACACCGGTGGCCTTCAGCCCCTTCGGCGCCGCGTGCCGGCCGGCGAGGGTGAGGCCGTGCGGGTGCGCCTTGGCCCGGATCGATCCGTCGTCGGCGCGCGTCAGCGAGACGTCGACGTCCTGCCACGCGCCGTGTCCGTCCTTGAAGCGGATCGGCCCGGTGTACGTCTGCTCCGTGACCGTGCCGTCGGGGTTGACGTAGGTCGTCGAGGTCTCCGTGCGGGCGCCCGTGGCCTCGATCCGCCGCTTCTGGATCTTGGCCTTCAGCCGGGCGGCGGCGATATTGGCCGCGATGGCGGGGCCCAGGTCCTCGGACCTGGTGGACGGTTGAGCGCTCTTGGCCCCTTCCCGCGACAACGCGACCGCCTGGCCGGATGCCTCGATGAGCATCGCGCTCTCGACGGCCATCGCCAGCGTGAGGGCGAGGGCGATCGGGCGCATGCGGCGCGTGGAAAGCGCACCCCGCGTGGGTCTTTGATTGTCTGCGGCCCGGTGCCGCGTGGGTCTGCGCAGGAACTGGAACACGAGAACTCCCCCTTGGCGCAGCAGTGCGCTGCGTGACGAATTGCCTTCACCTGAGCCTTACAGTTCGTCACTATCCCCACACTGCCCGCACTTCAAGCACGTATCTCGCCGTGGAATCGATCAAGTGGACGGGGAGGGACGTCACTTCGCGGGGAGGGTCGGCACTGCGCCCGGGGGGTGCCTCTATGTCCTTCGTCAAGGCGCCCCTGTCGGGTTTGGGGTGGTTCAGGGTTGCTGGGTTATGCGGCGAGTTCGACATCCCTGGGCGTCCGGGGTTCGTAGAAGGTGCCGTCGCGGAGCATGGCGAACAGGACACTGATGCGCTGGCGGGCGAGGCGGAGGAGGGCCTGGGTGTGGGTCTTGCCGCGGGCTCGTTGTTTGTCGTAGTAGGCGCGGGAGGCGGTGTCGGCGTTCATGCAGGCGAAGGCGGAGAGGAACATGGCCCGTTTGAGCTGCCGGTTGCCGCCTCTGGGCGCGTGTTCGCCGTGGATCGAGGTGCCCGACGACTTTGTGGTGGGGGCGAGGCCGGCGTAGGAGGCGAGGTGGGCGGCGGTGGGGAAGCCGGTGCCGTCGCCGACGGTGGTCAGCAGGACGGCGGCGGTCCTGACGCCGACGCCGGGCATCGAGGTCAGGACCGGGGAAAGAGGGTGGGCCTCCAGCAGGGCGTTGATCTGGGCTTCCATCGCCCTGCGCTGGGTGTGCACGGCGGTCAGGGAAGCGGCCAGGGAGGGGATCACGATGTCCAGGGTGCCGGTGCCCGGGACGACAACGGTCTGTTCGTCGAGCGCGTCGAAGACCTCGTCGATCAGCCGGACGGCCATGCGCGGGGCCTTGGGGCGGATCAGCTCCACGAGTCTGCGGCGGCCGGCCTTGCGCAGGGCGGCCGGGGAGCCGTGGCGCTCCAGGAGCCAGGTGACGGCCTGGTGGTCGAGGCGGGGGCCCAGGACGCGTTCCAGGGAGGGGTGGAACTGGGTGAGCAGGCCGCGTATCCGGTTGCTGGTGCGGGTTGCCTCGGCGGCGAGGTCCTGGTCGAAGCCGGTCAGCACGGTCAGCTCGGCGGTGATCTCGTCGGTCAGTTCCAGGGAGCGCAGGGTGTGCGGCATCGTCCGTGCGGCGTCGGCGATGACGGCCGCGTCCTTGGCGTCGGTCTTGGCCTCGCCGGGGTAGAGGTCGGCGATCCGGCGCATGGCCAGGCCGGGCAGGTAGGCGACGCGGCAGCCTGCGTCGCGGGCGACGGTCAGCGGCAGGGCGCCGATGGAGGCGGGCTGGTCCACGATCACCAGGACGGTGCCGAACTTCGCGGTCAGCTTGTCGAAGACGGCCCGCAGCTTCGGTTCGCTGTTGGGCAGCGGCTTGTCGAAGACCTTCTTCCCGGCCGGGGTGAGCCCGTGGCCGTGGTGCGCGGTCTTGCCGACGTCCAGGCCCAGGAACACGCCCACGTCTTCGATCTCGAACATCGCGCCCTCTCAAGGGTGTTGACGGTGCCGGCCCCGGCTCGGGTGTCGTGCTCGCGCATCCACGTTATGCAGACCTGCCGCCCGCGAGCTGTCCGGCATTGCGCCGGACCGGGCGGTGGCCGGACCTCTGATCAGCGTCTCCGACGGCACCTCCCGGGCCCGGTGACACCACCCCCCAGGTCATCCGTTCGACAGGGGGACACAGTCATGCCGGGCCCGGAGGCCAGCGGCCCTCTTGCAGGACCGCGAAAAACATAACGGGGAGCGCCGAGAGGCGACGGAGCGACAGCGGAAAAGATAGTCGCGGGGACCGCCGCACCCCCGTTTCCGGGGGGCGGGACGACGGCGGTCCCCGCGAGGGACACGCTCCGGGTCAGGGCCGGTGTACGTGTCCGGGCGTCCATGGAGGTCCGGGAGCCGCTCCGGAAGTCCTTGACGCCGACAACAACCAATGTGCCGGACGCGTGTTAAGGCGGTGCTGCGTGGACGTGTCGCGCTCGTACCACTTTCGCCAACCCGTGACTTCGGTGGTCCGCGCCCGGCCCGAGCGGCGGCCCCAGGGCGTGTGGCGAAAGTCCCGCCTGGCCCACGACGCCTGGCACGCACGCTCGCCGCGTTGTCGGGATCACCCCAGTACATCCAGTACAAGGGCGACCCTCCGCCTTGCCATCGCACGCACCAGACGCCGCCGGCCCCGCCCTCCGGGCGGACGGCGCTACTTTCGCCACACGCCCTGGCGCTACTTCGCGTCCTGGGAGAGGAACGCCAGCAGATCCTGCCTGCTCACCACGCCGGTCGGCTTGCCCTCCACCAGGACGATCGCGGCGTCGGACGCGCCGGGGCCGCTCAGTACGGCCATCAGGTCCGCCACCGGCTCGCCCGAGCCGACCTGCGGCAGCGGCGACGACATGTGCTTCTCCAGCGGGTCCGCGAGCGAGGCGCGCCGGGTGAACAGCGCGTCGAGCAGCTCCCGTTCGACGACGGAGCCGATGACCTCGGCGGCCATCACGTCCGGGTGGCCCGCGCCGGGCTTGACGATCGGCATCTGCGAGACGCCGTACTCGCGCAGGACCTCGATGGCCTCGCCGACGGTCTCCTCGGGGTGCATGTGCACGAGGGTCGGGATGGGGCCCGCCTTGTACTGGAGCACGTCGGAGACGCGCGGCGCGTCCCCGCTGTGGTCGAGGAAGCCGTAGTCGTTCATCCACTCGTCGTTGAAGATCTTGCTGAGGTAGCCGCGGCCGCTGTCCGGCAGCAGGACGACCACCACGTCGTCGGGGCCAAGCCCGCGCGCCACCTCCAGCGCGGCCACGACCGCCATGCCGCAGGAGCCGCCGACGAGCAGCCCCTCCTCCTTGGCCAGGCGGCGGGTCATCTGGAAGGAGTCCTTGTCGGAGACGGCGACGATCTCGTCCGTCACCGTACGGTCGTAGGCGGTCGGCCAGAAGTCCTCACCGACGCCCTCGACCAGATACGGCCGCCCGGAGCCGCCCGAGTAGACCGACCCCTCGGGGTCGGCACCCACGATCCGCACCCGGCCGTCGCTGGCCTCCTTCAGGAAGCGGCCGGTGCCGGAGATGGTGCCGCCCGTACCGACGCCCGCCACGAAATGGGTGATTCTTCCGTCCGTCTGCTTCCACAGCTCGGGTCCGGTCGTCTCGTAGTGCGAACGGGGGTTGTTCGGGTTGCTGTACTGGTCCGGCTTCCAGGCGCCCGGCGTCTCGCGCACCAGCCGGTCGGAGACGTTGTAGTACGAGTCGGGGTGCTCGGGGTCGACCGCCGTGGGGCAGACGACGACCTCGGCACCGTACGCGCGCAGCACATTGATCTTGTCCGTGGAGACCTTGTCGGGGCAGACGAAAACGCACTTGTAGCCCTTCCGCTGGGCCACGATGGCCAGGCCGACGCCCGTGTTGCCGCTCGTCGGCTCGACGATCGTGCCGCCGGGCAGCAGCTCTCCACTCTCCTCCGCGGCCTCGATCATGCGCAGGGCGATCCGGTCCTTGACCGATCCGCCGGGATTGAAGTATTCGACCTTGGCCAGGACTGTCGCCTGAATGCCTTCGGTCACGCTGGTCAGCTTCAGCAGCGGGGTATTGCCAACCAGACTGATCATCGAGTCGTGGAATTGCACCGTTGTCTCCGGGGTCTCCGTGATGGTCCGGCCAGCGTATGCGCCTGCGAGTGAGATTGGGCGACGGTCCTTACGGGGCAGTTAGCTGGTGTACGTGCCCCTCGACCGGACGACCGGGGCGCGTGCTCGTACGTACGAGGAGGTGACGCGGACGGTGTCGAGGGCGAGGGTGGCGCGGCGGATCGCCGCGGGCGCGGCATACGGCGGCGGCAGCATCGGGCTGCTGGGCGCGGCGGGAGTCGGGGTGCTGCTGGCCGAGGTCCAGCTCGCGAAGCGGTCGGTGGGCGGCGGGGTCGCCCCCGTACCGCCGCGCGGGGACGGCTGGTACGGGCTGGCCTTCGGGCACACCGAACCGCTGCGGATGGGCATGCTGGGCGACTCCACGGCGGCGGGGCAGGGCGTGCGCAGGGCCGGGCAGACGCCCGGGGCGCTGCTCGCCTCGGGGCTGGCGGCGGTGGCGGAGCGCCCGGTGGATCTGCGCAACGTGGCGCTGCCGGGCGCCAGGTCGGACGATCTGGAGCGCCAGGTCACCCAGCTGCTGTCGGCGACGTCCCATCCGCCGGACGTCTGCGTGATCATGATCGGCGCCAACGACGTCACGCACCGGATGCCGGCGACGGAGTCGGTGCGGTGCCTGGCGGCGGCGGTGCGGCGGCTGCGGACGGCCGGCGCGGAGGTCGTCGTCGGCACCTGCCCGGATCTGGGCACGATCGAGCCGGTGTACCAGCCGCTGCGCTGGGTGGCCCGCCGGGTGAGCCGGCAGCTGGCCGCCGCGCAGACGATCGTGGCGGTCGAGCAGGGCGGCCGTACGGTCTCGCTGGGCGATCTGCTGGGCCCGGAGTTCGCCGCCAACCCCCGGGAGCTGTTCGGCCCGGACAACTACCACCCCTCGGCCGAGGGGTACGCGACGGCCGCGATGGCGGTGCTGCCCACGCTCTGCGCGGTGCTGGGCCTGTGGCCGGAGACGGATCACCTCGACGCGTCGCGGGACGAGGACATGCTCACGGTGGCGAAGGCCGCTTCGGCGGCGGCGGCCGAGGCGGGTACGGAGGTCACGGGCGTCCGTGCGCCCTGGGCGCTGCTCAAGCACCGCAGGCGCCGCCATCTGCTGCCCACCGCGGACACCCGGGCGGGTGCGGCGGGTGCGGCGGATGAGCCGGAGGGAGCAGCGGAGACACTCGCTGAGCAAGCGCTTGGAAAAGAGTCCCGCATCACACGTCCGCCCCGGTGACCCGCGGCCTACGTGCGGGTAACTTCCCCTCAGTCCTGCCTTTCTCGCCCTCATGGAGCCGTGATGCCTGAAGCCGTGATCGTCTCTGCCGCCCGTTCACCGATCGGCCGGGCCTTCAAGGGCTCGCTCAAGGAGCTGCGGCCCGACGACCTGACCGCCACGATCATCGAGGCCGCGCTCGCGAAGATCCCCGAGCTGGACCCGCGCGACATCGACGACCTGATGCTCGGCTGCGGCCTGCCCGGCGGCGAGCAGGGCCACAACCTGGGCCGGATCGTCGCCGTACAGCTCGGGATGGACCACCTCCCCGGCTGCACGATCACCCGCTACTGCTCCTCCTCGCTGCAGACCTCCCGGATGGCGCTGCACGCCATCAAGGCGGGCGAGGGCGACGTCTTCATCTCGGCGGGCGTCGAGATGGTCTCCCGTTCGGTCAACGGCAGCTCCGACGGCATGCCGGGCACGCACAACCCGCTCTTCGCGGACGCCGAGGCCAGGACCGCCGAGGTCGCGCAGAGCGAGGACTCCCGGTGGCATGACCCGCGCGAGGACGGTCTCGTCCCCGACGCGTACATCGCGATGGGCCAGACGGCGGAGAACCTGGCCCGGCTCAAGGGCGTGACGCGCCGGGAGATGGACGAGTTCGGCGTGCGGTCGCAGAACCTCGCCGAGGAGGCCATCAAGAACGGCTTCTGGCAGCGCGAGATCACGCCTGTGACGACCCCGGACGGCACGGTGGTCGCCGCGGACGACGGTCCGCGTCCCGGGATCACCCTGGAGGGCACAGAGGGCCTCAAGCCCGTCTTCCGCCCGGACGGTCTGGTCACGGCGGGCAACTGCTGTCCGCTCAACGACGGCGCCGCCGCGCTCGTGATCATGTCCGACACGAAGGCGCGCGAGCTGGGCCTCACGCCGCTGGCCCGGATCGTCTCCACCGGGGTGACCGGCCTCTCGCCGGAGATCATGGGATACGGGCCGGTCGAGGCGTCCCGCCAGGCGCTCTCCCGGGCCGGGCTGACCATCGACGACATCGACCTGGTCGAGATCAACGAGGCGTTCGCCGCGCAGGTCATCCCGTCCTACCGGGACCTGGGCGTCCCGCTGGAGAAGCTGAACGTCAACGGCGGCGCGATCGCCGTGGGCCATCCCTTCGGCATGACCGGCGCGCGGATCACCGGCACGCTGATCAACAGCCTCCAGTTCCACGACAAGCAGTTCGGCCTGGAGACGATGTGCGTGGGCGGGGGCCAGGGAATGGCGATGGTGATCGAGCGGCTGAGCTGAGCCGCAGCGGAGGGTAGGGGTTGTCCGAGGCACGAGGGCGGC